>NZ_JBTXLY010000003.1:0-166804 GCF_054871845.1 Ignatzschineria sp. LJL83 | reverse complement strand
ATTATAAAAAAATAGTTGCTGGAATTGTTCGTGGTTAGACTTATATACTTTTTGCTATCGCAAAAACATACAAGCCCCCATACAAACTTACTTAAGATTAAATTGTTAAAGAACTTCAGGAGCTAGTGTTTAGCAAGCTAATCAACATCTCGTTGACCGCCCGGTGAATCTCTCACCGCCCTAAGCAGACGAACAATATTACAGAAGTGATTCGAAGTTGTCAATTTTATTTTTGATCTCTTTTTAAGCACTGATTCAATTTCAAAATTTCTCTAAAACCGAACTTAAACTTAAAAGAGAGAAGCTAATTTTCACCGATAAGCCCAAACTACAAACCTATCAAAACCCACTTCCTTCCGAACCTTTCTCAACGTTACCGTCAATCAAGAAGGTGTATATTACGCCTTTATTTTTTTTTGGCAAGTAAACTTCTGCGCTTGTTTTGAGCAAACAACTCAAATACATGATTTATAGAATGTTTATTAGCGGATTATTTTCAAAAAAGATCAAATAAGCGATATAAAAGTCTTTGGAGCTCCTTCTGAATATCCTAAAATAGTTCAAAAACACCAAAACAAACCTAATATTTCCGATATGCGCCTTTCCTAGCTTCTTCTACTCTTTATATATACGCTCTTATGTGGCATTCAACAGATATCGTTCTATATAGCTCTAAGAACTGAGAACTATCTGATAACGGATGCCTATAAATTTCTAGCTCTCATATATAAGTACTATCTATAAATAGAATAGAAACAAAAAAAGCTACCTACTCTTTATAGATAGCTCTTCTTGTATTGATTCTTTCTCTACTTCAAAATGTTCCAGCTCTTCGTTTTAACATTACCGGCATTCATACATATATCGTCATCTAGGCAAAAAGGGAAATGATCTTCTTCAATCCTGCGATTAAACGATCGACATCTTCACTATTGTTATATACGCCGAAAGACATTCTTGCCGTTGCCGGTACTTTCATTCTTCTCATAAGCGGTTGGGCACAGTGATGCCCTACTCGAATGGCAACACCTTCATGATCTAACAATGTGCCGATATCATGTGGATGAATTCCCTTAACCACAAATGAGATCACGCCCGCCTTCTCTTTTGCAGTACCGATAATACGAACTTCCGGAATCTCATTGAGTTTCTCGGTTGCATATTCTAGTAATGCATCTTCTTGTTTAACGATTGTGTCAAAGCCAACTTTTTCTACCCACTTCATTGCTTCACCGAATGCAATGACGCCGGCAATATTTGGCGTTCCTGCTTCAAACTTATTAGGAAGTGGTGCGAAAGTCGTTTTTTCAAAAGAGACAACATCAATCATATCGCCACCTGTTTGATAAGGAGGCATCGCTTCTAATAAGGCTCTTTTCCCATAGAGAACACCAACGCCGGTCGGACCATACAGTTTATGTGAAGAAAAAACATAAAAGTCCACATCAAGTTCCACAACATTCAGTGGCTGATGCACAGCACCTTGCGCTCCATCAATCAGAACTTTTGCACCCACTTCATGTGCTTTCTCAATAATGAACTTCACATCATTAATTGTGCCAAGCACATTTGAAACTTGCGTGACCGAAACGATTTTCACATTCTCATCAAGCATCGCCACATATTCATCTAATAGAAGCTCGCCGGCATCGTTAATGGGAATCACTTTCAACGTTGCGCCCGTTTCATTACAGATCATCTGCCAAGGCACAATATTTGCGTGATGTTCCATTTCAGAAATGATCACCACATCGCCGGCATTTAAAACCATTCTGCCGTAGCTTTGTGCCACAAGATTAATGCTTTCTGTTGCACCTTTTGTGAAGATGATTTCTCTCTCATCTACCGCTTTAATAAAACGCTGTGCAATGCTTCGAACGGCTTCATATTCTTGCGTGGATTTTTCACTAAAGTAATAAACGCCTCGATGAATGTTCGCATAGTACTTTTCATAAACGTTTTTTTCAGCATCAATCACCACTTGTGGTTTTTGAGCGGATGCGCCGGTATCTAAGAAAGCGACATGATGTCCTTTAACCTCTTCTTTAAAAATCGGGAACTGCTGACGAATTTCAGGTAATGCAATCATACAAGGCCTCTATAAAATTTCTTTGGGGAAATAGATGAAAATCTTTCTGTTTATGATGGGGATACGTTGAGGATTTTCCACTATGAATCAGTTTTGACTGATGATTCAAATTTAAATTCAAACTTAAATCCAAATCCAATATCTAATAGCTACTTACTAAAATAGGTATATCTCTGCGACGATTGCGACAACTCGCTTTCGACAATTAACAGGGATATACCTACTTTCAAGTGATCTTAAACGATCTTGAAACAAAAACTATGCAAGTGTTTCGATATCTTGATCCAAACGATGGTATAACCACTCTTGAATAGATTCGTTGCTCACACTTTCTAAAATCTCTGAAGCATATGCTTTAATCAAAATTGTTCTTGCTTCAGCTTCTGAGATTCCGCGGGAACGAAGATAGAAGAGATGATCTGGTTCGATAAACCCAACCGTTGCACCATGCGTACAACGAACATCATCTGCATAAATTAACAAACGAGGAATCGTTAATGCTCTTGCACCATCATTGAGTAAAAGTGAACGCGTCATCTGATCTGCATTGATTTTTTGCGCATCTTGATACACATGAATCTGCGCATCAAAGATCGATTCTGCACGATCTTTTAAGATGTTTTTCACTTGCTGATTACTTTCACAGTTCGGCACACGATGATCCATATTGATCACATGTGAGATATGTTCACGACCTTCCGCAATATTTAAAATATTAAGTTCGCTATAGGCATTTTCGCCATTCATATGAAGATTAATATCTGAACGCGTTAAATCACCATGCGTTTGATAACTCATATAATGCACTTTACTGCTTGCTGCTTGCTCTGCTGTAAAGTCAAAAAGGCTCGATGCTTGTGCGCTGTTTAAACTTGCACGAATAAATTCTACATCTGCATTTTCTGCGATATCCACATTCATACGGCCGATATTAAGATATTGTCCATTTCCTGCTTCAACTAAAAGAATAGAACTTGTCGCATCTTTCTCAACGGTGAGAACAATATCAAAATCTACTTGGATTGCCGTATCTTGGCTCTCTGTGAAGTTGTAGATAACGATTGGGCGATCTACTGTAACGCCTTCAACGATACGAATTTCAAGAAGATTGCTTGATCCACGAACCAAAACACCTTCCGGCAATGAGAGATCATTGATCCAACGCGCACTCACTTCACCATTGTAGATTGGTAAAATTACAGCATTTTCCGGCAATGTTTCATTTACAGGTGCAGAAGTTTCACGTGAAACAGGTGCACTCCATTCAACTGAAAATATCTTACGGAACGGGGTATCTTTAAAACGCTCCCGCGCAGCGTTTTCTTTATAAATTGTTAGCATGAAGCTCTCCTTAGTTATGTATACGTGTGCCGCCCGCTTCTTCACCGCGGAATGCTACGTAACCATCTTTTTCAAGCTCAAGCGCTAACTCTTTGCCACCGCTTTTTACGATCTTACCGTCTGTCATTACGTGAACGTAATCTGGTTGCACGTAATCTAATAAGCGCTGGTAATGCGTAATTAAAAGGAAACCACGTTGTTCATTACGAAGAGAGTTAATACCTTCTGAGATCACACGAAGCGCATCAATATCAAGTCCTGAATCCGTTTCATCTAATACTGCGAATTTTGGTTCAAGTACTAACATCTGTAAAATTTCATTACGCTTCTTTTCACCGCCAGAGAAACCTGTGTTCACTGAACGTTTTAAGAATGATGAATCCATTTTTACGGTTTTCATCTTCTCTTGAAGTAATTCATAGAACTCAAGTGCATCTACTTCTTGCTCACCACGTGAACGAAGAATTGCATTTAATGCGCTACGTAAGAAGTAGTGATTGTTCACTCCCGGTAATTCTGCAGGATATTGGAAACCTAAGAAGATACCAAGTTGAGCACGCTCATCAGGATCCATCTCTAAAACGCTTTTTCCTTCAAAAAGGATATCGCCTTTTGTGATTTCATAACCCTCTTTACCCACGATCACATTCGCTAAAGTACTTTTTCCTGAACCATTTGGTCCCATGATTGCATGTACTTTTCCATCTTCGATATCTAATGTAACGCCTTTAAGGATTTCTGTACCATCAATTTCTACGTGTAGATCTTTAATTTCTAATAACATGTTTCTGCTCTCATATAATTATTGTATTTTGTGTCAGCTTTGCAGACCATTTGCCGGCAAAGCCAAGATTCATTTCGTGAGTGTTGATTAACCCACACTGCCCTCAAGGCGAAGTTCAATTAACTTCTGCGCTTCTACGGCAAATTCCATCGGCAATTCATCAAAGATTTCCTTACAGTAACCATTCACAATAAGGTTAATGGCATCTTCTTCGGAAAGTCCACGTTGCTGACAATAAAATAGTTGCTCTTCTGAAATCTTAGAAGTAGATGCTTCATGTTCTACTTTTGAGCTTGAGTTACGAACATCAATATATGGGAATGTATGCGCACCACATTTATCGCCCATTAAGAGTGAATCACACTGTGAATAGTTATGTGATCCTGTTGCGTTTGGTCCGATGCGAACAAGTCCACGATAAGAGTTCTCTGAATATCCCGCTGAAATCCCTTTAGAGATAATGGTTGAACGAGTATTTTTACCAATATGAATCATCTTCGTGCCGGTATCTGCTTGTTGACGATCTTTCACAAGCGCTACCGAGTAGAACTCACCTACAGACTCATCGCCTTTTAAGATACAGCTTGGATATTTCCAAGTAATCGAAGATCCTGTTTCTACTTGTGTCCAAGTGATTTTTGATTGGAAGCCATCACAGATTCCACGCTTCGTTACGAAGTTGTAGATTCCACCTTTTCCATTCTCATCGCCGGGATACCAGTTTTGAACCGTCGAATACTTAATGCTCGCTTTCTCTTTCGCAACTAACTCCACAACTGCCGCATGCAATTGGTTCTCGTCACGTTGAGGCGCTGTACAACCTTCAAGGTAAGATACATAACTTCCCTCTTCAGCAACAATGAGCGTACGCTCGAATTGTCCTGTGTTTGAAGCATTGATACGAAAATAAGTAGAAAGTTCCATTGGGCAACGCGTGCCTTTTGGAATATAGACAAATGAGCCATCTGTAAATACTGCAGCATTGAGTGCCGCAAAGTAGTTATCATCATGTGGAACAACCGTTCCTAAATACTCTTTCACAAGCTCAGGATATTCCTGTACCGCTTCACTGAAAGAACAGAAGATAATGCCCTGCTCTAATAAACGACCTTTATAACTTGTCGCAACAGATACAGAGTCAAAAACTGCATCAACGGCAACGCCGGCAAGAATTTTTTGCTCTTCAAGAGGAATCCCTAAACGCTCATAAGTATAAAGAAGCTCAGGATCCACCTCATCTAAACTCTTAGGACCATCAGCCATTGATTTTGGCGCAGAGTAATAAGAGATCGCTTGGTAATCGATAGGATCAACATTTAAATGCGCCCAATCTGGAGATTCCATCTCAAGCCATGCACGATATGCCGTTAAACGATATTCCAATAACCATTCTGGTTCTTTTTTGATTGCCGAGATTTGGCGAATCACATCTTCATTCAATCCAGGTGGAAGGGTTTCTTGCTCGATATCTGTCGTGAAGCCATACTTATACTCTTCACCAGCAAGCGCTTCAATTCTATCTTTTTCTGTGATTTCTGCTGTCATAGTCAATCATTCTCATCATTTACTAAAGTGGGTTTTACAGAGGCTTCGAAGAAGTGTTAGATAAATTAATATCTACCTTTAAATCATTGGGGGAACCTAAAAGAGATTGCAAACTTACTTTGGAAAAACTCTCATATAACTTCTGATTAATCACTTTCCAGTGCGGTGCTAAATTACATCCATGAGATTTATCGCAAGGGTTTTCAAGATCATTACAAGCATTCATTGCCATTGGACCTTCAATTGCGACAATCACATCTACGAGCGTAATCTCTTCAGGATCTTTATGTAGTTTATACCCGCCATAAACACCTCGTGTGGAAGTTAGAAGTTCTGCCTTTACAAGCAACTTCAAAACCTTTCCCACAAGCGAAACATTTAAGCCACAGATCTCGGCTAATGTGGATGCACTCATTCGCTCCTCTTCAGTAGCGAGTTTTGTTAACACTAAAAGTGCATAATCTGTTTCTCGGGTAATTCTCAATGTAAAGACTCTCTAAAAATAAATATAGGACTAATATAGTACTATATTAGTCCTAATTCAAATTTGTTTTAGTAATCGCTGTAATTTAGTGACTTAATAGCTTTTTTTAAAAGCTTAAAAGCAAAAAGTAATATGACTTTATGATGCTGTAAGCCATATTACTTTCTTTACATTTAGCGTTTAAAACTCATTAGAGTTCTAAAAAATCACTAAATTATTCAGTCTGTTCACTAAAATTTTACTGCTTTAAAACCATCTTTACCGGCATATACTGCTTTATCCCCTAATTCTGCTTCGATGCAGATTAAGCGATTGTATTTTGCAACACGGTCTGAACGGCAAAGTGAACCTGTTTTAATCTGTGTTGCCACAGATGCTGCTGCGATATCTGCAATAGTTGTATCTTCAGTTTCGCCTGAACGATGTGAAACAACCGCAGTATAATTTGCATCATCTGCCATGTTAATCGCATCAATTGTTTCAGTTAATGTACCGATTTGGTTTGGTTTGATTAAGATGGAGTTTGCAATGCCTTCTTCAATCCCTCTTTGTAGGATTTTTGTATTCGTTACGAAAAGGTCATCCCCAACGATTTGTACACGATCACCAATTCTCTTAGTAAGCGCATCCCAACCCGCCCAGTCTTCTTCATCCATACCATCTTCAATCGTGATAATAGGATAGCGATTTACCCAATCTTCCAAGAATGCTGCAAATTCTTCTGAAGTGAATTCTTTGTTTTCAGATGCTAAAACATATTTTCCATCTTTAAAGAATTCAGATGCCGCAATATCAAGACCTAAAAAAACGTCTTTTCCTGGCTCAAAACCTGCACGTTTAATCGCAGTCATGATTACTTCTAACGCTTCTTCGTTAGAACCCAAGTTTGGCGCAAAACCACCTTCATCGCCCACTCCTGTTGCAAGACCTTTTTCAGTCAATACATTACGAAGCTCATGGAAAATCTCAGCGCCGTAACGAATTGCTTCTGCAAATGAAGAAGCGCCTACTGGAAGAATCATGAATTCTTGTACATCTACAGAGTTATCTGCGTGCGCACCACCATTTACGATATTCATCATTGGTACTGGTAATGTGTAAGTTTCACGATCTGCAAGATATGCATAAAGTGGTAAACCTGCCTCATTTGCTGCAGCATGAGCTACTGCTAATGACACACCTAAAAGTGCGTTAGCACCAAGGTTTGATTTGTTATCTGTTCCATCTAATTTTAATAAGATGTCATCTACATTTTTTTGATCTGCTGCATCAACACCTTTCAGTGCTTCTGCAATTACGCCATTTACATTCTCACATGCACGTAATACGCCTTTACCGCCGTAACGTTTTTCGCCATCACGAAGCTCAACCGCTTCTTTAGCACCTGTTGATGCACCGCTTGGTACTGCTGCTTCGCCTTTAATACCAGATTCTAAAGTAACCTGTACCCAAACTGTCGGATTGCCACGTGAATCCAAAATTTCTCGTGCAATGATCGAGTTAATTGCAGACATAAATTTCTCCAAATAGATGTTATAAAAATGCAAAAGGTGCAGCTACAAAATAGCTACACCTTCTATTATTTATCGTAATCGCTCAAAGATCAACTTGAGGTTCAATCAATTTATTTGATGTTACGGATTTTTGAACCAATATAACGTTGACGTGGACGACCAATCTTCATGTTTGGATCGCCGATCATCTCAGCCCAATGGCTAATCCAACCACTTGTACGCGCGATTGCAAACATTGGTGTAAACATTTCTACTGGAATACCTAATGCTTTATAGATAATGCCTGAGTAGAAGTCTACGTTTGGATAGAGTTTACGTTGTACGAAGTATTCGTCTTTAAGTGCAATTTCTTCCAATTTCACAGCAATTTCCATTAATGGATCATTACCATATTTTGCAAGAACCTGGTCAGCGATACCTTTGATGATACGTGCACGTGGGTCAAAGTTTTTGTAAACACGGTGACCGAAGCCCATTAAGCGGAATGGATCATTTTTGTCTTTTGCTTTAGCGATATATTTATCGATATTGCTTACATGACCAATTTCTTCAAGCATTACTAATACCGCTTCGTTCGCTCCACCGTGTGAAGGTCCCCAAAGTGATGCAATACCTGATGCGATTGCTGTAAATGGATCTGCACCTGATGAACCTGCTAAACGTACTGTTGACGTTGAAGCATTTTGTTCATGGTCTGCGTGAAGTGTGAAAAGAACGTCAATTGCTTTTTCTGCAACTGGATCAATTTCATAATCTGCACAAGGTGTAGAGAACATCATTTGCAAGAAGTTACCTGCATATGAAAGATCGTTACGTGGATAACGAATTGGCTGACCTTTACCATGCTTGTAAGCAGCCGCTGCAATCGTTGGCATTTTTGAAATTAAACGATGCGCAATGATCATGCGGTGTTCTGGATCATAGATGTTCATTTTGTCATGGTAGAAACCTGCCATTGACGCAACTGAACCTACTAACATTGCCATTGGATGTGAATCGTAACGGAAACCTTGGAGGAAACTTTTCATGTTTTCATGCATTAAAGAATGCGTCATGATGATTTCTTTAAAGTCTTTTGATTCACTTTCGTTCGGAAGTTCGCCGTTCCAAAGAAGGTAAGCAACATCAAGATAATCTTTTTGTGCTGCTAATTGTTCAATAGGATAACCGCGATAGAGCAATTCACCTTTATCACCATCTAAATAAGTGATCGCACTTTCACAGCTTGCTGTTGATACATAACCTGGGTCATAGCTGAACATTGACATTTCATTGTTCAATTTTGCGATATCAATAACAGAATTGCCATACACTGAATCCAAAATAGGAAAATCAGCTTCATGACCTGTTCTATTATTTCTAAAGGTAACAGTATCTTTTGTACTCATACTACATTCCTCCGACCGTTGTTTTACATTTTTAAATAATGCGCCACATTAGTCTTATTAATAAAAAAACTCAAAGTTGAGATAAATAATGTTATCCGCTCATCTTAGTACATAAAATGATAATTTAAAATAGCCTTACCCGTTAAGTCCCAATTCAATTTTCTAATCGAGCCAATAGTGCTTGGTTAATTTCTTCTATTAATTTCGGACCTTCATAAATAAATCCGCTATATAATTGCACCAAAGAAGCGCCGGCATCTAATTGATTTAAAGCATCTTCAGCGCTCATAATTCCGCCGACACCAATAATTGGAAAGCGTCCATCGCTCTCTTTTGCTAAAAAGCGTACAACCTCAAGAGATTTTTGCGTTAAGGGCGCACCACTTAATCCGCCCATTTCATCTCTGTCTTTTGAGATTAAACCTTCACGGGAAATGGTTGTATTCGTCGCAATAATGCCGGCAATATGTGCTTCATCCACAATTTCCACAATCTCTTTCAATTGAGATTCTGATAAGTCCGGCGCAATTTTGAGTAAAATCGGTTTGGGGTGTGAATATTCTAAATTTTTAGCTTGGAGCGTTTTGAGAAGTGCTAATAACGGTTCTTTTTCCTGTAAATCTCGTAAGTTTGGTGTATTTGGAGAACTCACATTCACCACAAAATAATCCACCACATCAAATAACGCATCAAAACAGATTAAATAATCATCTACGGCATTTTCATTAGGCGTAACTTTATTCTTCCCAATATTGCCACCGATAATTAAACCGTGATCTCGCTTTAATAGACGCAGTTTTACAGCATCTACGCCATCGTTATTAAACCCCATTCGATTAATGATGGCCGAGTCTTCTACTAATCTAAAGAGACGTTTCGGCGGATTGCCGGGCTGACCTTTCGGCGTCACGGTGCCAATCTCCACAAATGAGAATCCTAAGCTTCCAAGCTCTTTATAGATCTTGGCATCTTTATCAAATCCAGCGGCCAATCCTACAGGATGTTTAAATGTTAATCCGAACACGTCTCTTTCTAGCCTTGGATCGTCCAATACTTTTGAATCAATCATCGTTTTCTGTAAAAAAGGAATTTTATTAAAAAGACGAATGCCGGTAAAAGAGAGAGAATGAGATTTTTCTGGATCCATTTTAAATAACAGATTTTGGATAATAGACTTAAACATAAGGATTGATCTTTAGTAAGTAGAAATTGAGTAAAAGTAAGCGTTGTAATGTGTGCTTTCAAGAAAATATACAAGAAAGTGTATGTGAAGTGTATATAGAAAATAATGAATAAAAATTTGTCTGATTATAATAGATATTGCTAGGTAGCACCGGAAAAACATCTAAAAAAAAAGCATCTCAATAGGAGATGCTTTTTTAATGTATCAATTTTCCCGTTCAGGAAATTAACGACCGTATTTTTTACGGAAGCGATCAACACGACCTTCAGCGTCAAGAATATTTTGTTGACCTGTGAAGAATGGGTGTGATGCAGAAGTAACTTCCATACGCACTAATGGGTACTCATTACCATCTTCCCATTTGATTGTATCTTTAGTAGAAATTGTTGAACGAGTTAAAATTGCGAAATCGCTAGATGCATCTTGGAATACAACTGGACGATAGTTGATTTGATTTTCTTTTGACATAATATTTATCCATTAATTAATGTTATTGGCCTATCTTTAAATGCTCTTAAGATTCGTCAATCAAAAGTTTACTGCATTAAAAAATAATCAAGATGGGGATTTTACTGCAAACCCCCATTCTTTGCAAATTTTTCAGCAGCCTTTCGTCTACTAACCTTTCATCATTTGGAAGAATTCAGCATTTGTTTTTGTATCTTTCATGCGCTCAAGCATAAATTCTGCCGCTTCAATCTCATCCATCGGATGGATTAACTTACGAAGAATCCACATTTTCTGTAACTCTTCAGGGTTCATGAGTAATTCCTCACGACGTGTTCCTGAGCGGTTAACATTCAATGCCGGGAAGATACGTTTTTCTGCAATACGGCGATCTAATTGAATCTCTGAGTTACCGGTTCCTTTGAACTCTTCGAAAATGACTTCATCCATTTTCGAACCCGTATCCACCATTGCCGTTGCAATAATCGTTAAGCTTCCGCCATTTTCGATATTTCTCGCAGCTCCAAAGAAACGCTTCGGACGATGAAGTGCATTCGCATCTACCCCACCTGAAAGAACCTTTCCTGAAGAAGGAACCACCGTGTTATAAGCACGCGCTAAACGCGTCATTGAATCGAGTAAAATCACCACATCTCTGCCGTGCTCTACTAATCTACGTGCTTTTTCAATCACCATTTCTGCAACCTGAACGTGACGAAGAGCTGGCTCATCAAAGGTGGATGCTACAACATCACCTTTTACTAAGCGTTGCATTTCTGTCACTTCTTCCGGACGCTCATCAATTAAAAGCACAATGAGATATGCTTCCGGATGATTAATCGCAATCGATTGTGCGATATTTTGCATCATAATGGTTTTACCGGCTTTCGGCGGTGCCACGATCATACTACGCTGACCTTTTCCAATCGGCGCAATAATATCAATCATTCTTGCCGTAATATCTTCACTTGATCCATTTCCAAGCTCCATTTTTAATGGCTCATCAGGATGGATGGGTGTGAGGTTTTCAAAGGCAATTTTACGGCGATTTTTACCAATCGGCTCGTAGTTCACTTCGTTCACTTTCACAAGCGCAAAGTATTTTTCATTATCTTTCGGTGCGCGAATCACGCCAGAAACCGTATCACCTGTACGAAGATTAAAACGTCGAATCTGAGATGGACTGATATACACATCATCAGGTCCTGCTAAGAATGAGCTATCTACGCCACGCAAAAATCCGTAGCCATCATTTAATACTTCCAATACGCCATCACCAATGACTTCGCCACCTTTGTCGGCTTGTTCTTGGAGAATCGCAAAGATCAGTTCATGTTTTTTAGCACGCATCAAACCTTGAATATTCAATTCTTCGGCGATTGCTACTAGTTCTTGAGCGGTTTTCTGTTTTAATTCTGTTAAATTCATAAAGTAATTTTATTCAAAGTATAGGGAGGTTTTCTAAATTCACTTAGCACATAAGATTGTTTTGTGGGAATTGGGCGTAACGACCGCCCACGCATTTCTTCAAATAGCCATCAAAGTTACTTGGCTTACAAAAAATATAGAAATGGTAGAAAGATAAGAATCTGTAAAAGTCTATTCTTTATCTTCTATTTGCGCAACTTTATTTCGATATTTCATGACAATTGCCTTTAAAATTTCAATCCCTACAGGAAGCGCTGAAACAAAAACAATTCCTAAAACAATCAGCGAGAAATTCTCTTGCACAATCGGAATCGTTCCCAAGAAAAATCCTGCACCAAGCATACTGCTTGTCCAAAGAAGTGCTCCGGTAATATTATAGAAACCAAAACGGCGATAACACATGGTACTTGCGCCGGCAACGAATGGCGCAAAGGTACGAACGATCGGGATAAAACGCGCCAAGATAATCGTCTTTCCGCCATGTCTTTCATAAAACTCTTCCGTTTTTTGGAGATATTTCAGTTTAAAAATCTTCGCATCTTCTTTAAACGGCTTGGTTCCTAAGGTTTTTCCGATCTGATAATTCACAGCATCACCCACAATTGCGGCAATTAATAATGTGAAAAAGAGAATCCAGATATTCATGAGTCCAATCGCTGCTAATGCGCCGGCGGCAAACAGTAGAGAATCTCCCGGCAAAAATGGCGTAACGACTAAACCCGTTTCACAAAATACGATTAAGATTAAAATTGCATAAATCCAATACCCATAATTTTGCACAATCACTTCTAAATAATCATCTACATGTAAAAAAACATCGATGATTTGCATCAACCAATCCATTTATAACCTCTTAAAAATCCTGTTTTAGGGAAATAGTATTGTTAGAAAAATTTTAAACATCATTTCATTATGATGAAACCAATCGTGATCTCAGATTAAAAAAGTATCATCAAAAAATCCGTTTCGAAATCCATTTCTGCAACAGTTCATCACAAAAATATGCCGGAAAATGCCGGCATATCTCATCTCTATATAAAAATAGCGTTCTATCTTAAGTTTTCTATTTATTAAATCTTCTATTTAAATATCTGCTCGATCAATCGGCTGAAGCTTCAAATCTTGCAAGCGCCAACATTGATCCATTTTACGCGCCAAAGAGTTATCGTGCGTCACGACAATGAGCGCTGTGCCGATTTCATCATTAATTTCACACATCAGATCAAAAATCGCATGAGCATTCTCTTCATCTAAGTTACCGGTGGGTTCATCTGCCAATACTGCCGCAGGCTTTGTCACAAGTGCTCTTGCGATGGCAACTCGTTGTCTTTCACCGCCGGAAAGTTTGCCGGGATGATGCGTTAAACGGTGAGATAATCCCACTCGATCAAGCAAGCTTCTCGCTTCATCTCTCGCCTTTTTAATATCAGCACCGCCAATTACTAATGGAAGCGCAACATTATCAAGCGCCGAAAACTCCGGCAATAGATGATGAAACTGATAGATAAATCCTAAATATTCATTACGAAGGTACCCACGTTTCGCTTCAGATTCCCGATTAAAGTGATGACCATTGAGATAGATGTCGCCACTTGTCGGTTTATCTAAGCCGGAAATCACATGCATTAATGTACTTTTACCGGCGCCGGAAGAGCCGATAATCGCAATGCGATCACCCTTTTTAATCTGAAAACTCAGATCCTTAAAGATCGTAATTTCTTCTTTTTGATCGACAAAAGTTTTAGAGATATTTTGCACATCTAACACGATATTACTCATAACGAAGCGCCTCCGCAGGTTGAGTTCTGGAAGCTTTCCAAGCAGGATATAACGTTGCTAAGCTCGCAAGAATAAAGGCAATGCCGGCAATCGTTGCGACATCTGAGAAGAGTACAATTGAAGGAATTTCAGAGATCGGATAAATACTTGGCTCGAAGAGGGTTTTCCCCACTAATCCTTCAATCCATTTCACAATGCTCGCAACATTAATAGCGATCAATAATCCTAAAACAATCCCAATGGCTGCGCCAAAGAAGCCGATAAACGTGCCTTGCACCATGAAAATCGCCATGATTTTTCTCGGCGGCATTCCTAAGGTTCTTAAAATTGCGATCTCGGATTGCTTCTCCGTAACCACCATCACTAACATGGAAACCACGTTAAATACGGCAACGGCAACGATTAAACTCATAATCAGGAACATGGAGATTTTTTCGATCTCAATCATCTTAAAGAGCGCTGCAAACTGATTCACCCAAGTATACACCGTATAATTTTCTAGTATCTCCGGTTTTACTTGAAGATAATATGCCGTTTCACGAGCTTTCATCGGATCATCAAGCTTCAAACGAACGCCGGTCACTTCACCTTTTGGCACACGATAGAGAACGCCGGCATCTTTAATATTCATGAATGCATTACTAATATCATATTCATATACGCCGGCACGGAAGAAACCTACAACTTTCAAACGTTTCATTCTTGGCGAAACGCCGGCAACCGTGACGTTAATATCAGACGTAATTACCGAAATATAATCATTAATCCCAACGCCTAAACGGCTCGCCATATCTCGGCTGATTAAGATACTAAATGGGGTTTCATTGAGGATATCGAATGTTCCGGCTTCATATTCGCCACGCGCTTCGTTCCACACCGTAATCGATTCGGCAACCGGCGATACATTTTCTTCAAATGCCGGATCAACCCCGTAAATTTGTACTGGAAGCATGGTGCCGGAGGAATTAATCAAACCCTGCCCTTCGATAAAAGGCGCGCTACCAATGACATTATCCTCCTGAGAGGCAACCGCCATAATGGCTTCCCAATTTTCCACTGATCCCGTTTGATCATTTAAAATTTGGTTATGAAACGCCATCGCAATACTACGTTCGGCAACCTCTTTTTGGAATCCATTCATGACAGAAAGAACCACAATCATGGTCATTACACCGAGTGCAATGCCGCCGATTGAAACAAAAGAGATAAAGGAAATAAAGTTGTTTTTCCGTTTAGCAGCCGTATAACGCAGGCCGATAAAGAGCGGTAAAGGTCTGAACATAATCACTCATTCTATAGTTAAGTAAGAAAGTTAGTATAAAGGAATCAAACACATTATTAAGCTTTTTCTAAATTTTAAATACAATTTTGAATTGTCATTATTTTCAATGTTAAAAATAAGCGGTAAATACAGGTTTTAAAAACAAAAACTGTTTAAAAGATACTTGTAAATAATTGATTATTATAATGAGTTGTATGTCAGAATATGATTGTCAGAGATCCATCATCAGAAAAATGAATAAAATTATAAGCAAATATTTAAATAATCAGTTTTTAATAACTTATGCGCCTTGGATTACATGGAAAGAATTGTATTTTGGCTTACAAAAAGAATTTATCAAGGATACACATTTGATTCAGTTTGCTTTAGGAACTTTAACTAATCACTCAAGTAGCCAACATTTTGAATTAGCATGTTTACAAAAAGATGAATTTTATAAAATAGAGAATCTATTAAATCAGCTAATGTTCAATGATAACTCTCATTTTGAAGAAAATGAAACATGATTATATCTACTATTAACATTATGTTTTCATTATAAAAATGAAATAAATGATCCATTATCATTTGTAGAAGAACTTTATGCTAATTTCGATTACCCCGATAGCATCGAAAATATCGTTCGATATATGCCTATAAGTGGAGAAACTGGCTCTGAAGAGCTTCTTTACTACAACTGGGAGAAATATCTTCAAACAACTAGCACAAAATTACTTGAGAGGTTTTAAAATGGCTTTTTATATTGAAATCACAAAAATTGCAGAAGATCGTAAATCTGTCCGATACCAATTTAAAAGCGATAACCATATTGGAGAATACGTGATTCATAAAGAAAACTACAAAGTGATTATTACCAAAGAAATACCCCACGATAGGCATGGGGCTATATCTCAAAGAGCAATCATGAAAGTATTAATTACTCATAAAAGAGATCGGGTATGGGTTGAATATACTGATTGGGCATCATAATCATAAATAAGTAATGGAAATTATTAAATCACTAGCGATTCCTGCTGACTCTCTTCAATCGCAACTTCCTTAAAGAGCGTTTCTAATTCCGGTAATGCCGGCAATTCTTTTAAGGATTTGAGATTTAAGTCATCTAAAAACTGTTCTGTTGTGGCATATAACATCGGTCTTCCCGGCACTTCTTTTCGGCCCACAACTTTAATCCATTCCCGATCTTCAAGGGTTTTAATAATATTACTGCTCACCGTTACACCACGAACCGCCTCAATATCGCCGCGAGTAACCGGTTGCTGATACGCAATTAATGCTAATGTTTCAAAAAATGCCGCACTATAACGTTGCTGTCTTGCTTCAAATAATTTCCCAACCCACGCAGAGAAACGTTCCGGCACTTGAAAGCGCCAACCAGAAGCCACTTCCACAAGTTCAATGCCGCCGGCAGCTTCTTGATAGCGAGTTTCTAATTCAAACAGCGCTCTAATAATATCGCTCTCGGCATAATCTTCCTCTTCTAAAATCGATAAGATCTCTTTGAGAGAAAGCGGAACTTCTGATGCCATTAAAATGGCTTCCAATAACGTTGTTAATTCGTGCTGTGGCATATTTATCTATTGATCTGTTGAAGGGAATCTATTGAATAAATCGGTATTGAGGTCGGATATGAATAATACCTGAATTGCGATGTAAAGTGATACCCGAAGTTTATTCACTGAATCGTTTATTCGTTTAATCTCATGCGCTCATATATAAGCTGATTTGTGGCGGGAGGGAATGCTTGCATGCTTTTATCAATCTCTCGCCCGCAGTTATAGGCTTCTAGGATTTTCTACCGCTATTTTAATCACGCTTTTTAAATGCTTCATCGATGAATGTAAATAAAATAAAAAATAACTGATAGAAACTAATTACCGGCATTCCATAAACCATCCATAAGGCATTTATAACGAATCGTTTATTTTATCGTAGGAACGGCACTTAATGAGAGCAATCTTTGTCCTGAAAGCGCAAAAGCCACTCGGCGAATGGCATTCCATGGATTCTCTTTGATCTGCCCTTTGATGGCTTCATCGATTTGTACCACCATTTTCATGGCATTTTTCCACGCTCGAAGATTCAAACGAGAAAGTGCTTGCTGATACAGAGGCTGTTTATTGCGCCAAACTTTCGATAGAACCTGTTGCATATTTTGCCCATTATTCAAATCGAGTAACATTTCTCCTAATAGTGAGATCTCTTTCTGTAACAAGAAATTTACCAATGTTGCCGCTTCGCCCTCTTCTTCAAACGCCGTAATAATGCGGTTAATTCGGGCAATATCGCCGGATAAAATCGCATCGCTCAGATCAAAAGCGATAAATTTTGAACTCTGCGTTAAAGCGCTTCGTAAATCTTCGGCAGAAATCACTTTATCGCCGTAATAGAGCGCTAAATAATCGAGTTCTTGAACCACAGAAAAGAGATTTCCTTCATTATTTTGCGCTAACAAATCTACGGCATCTTTATCAAGCTTTAATCCGCGCATTTTCGCTTCATTAAAAATCCAACCGGGATATTCATGCACACGAGGCGGATAGAGAATTGAAACTATACCCACTTTATCAATCGCCATGACCCATTTTGTTTTTTGTTGTGCCGCTTTGAGTTGCGGCACGGAAATCAGCAAGAAAATATCTTCAATAGGATTCTCGCAATAGGCTTCTATGATTCCTTGCGCTTTTTTGTCCGGTGAATTATTAAAACGCAGTTCAATAATTTTTTGCTCTGAAAAGAGCGATAGAGATTGCGTTGCGTTCGTGAAATTTCCCCAATCAAACTTGCCATCGACTTCAAATAACTCTCGCTCTTGAAAGCCATTTTCACGATAGAAAGCACGCGCCTGATCTGCAAGACTTAACGACAAATAAGGCTCATCGCCGGCAACTAACAACGCCGCAATCTTCGATGAATGCTTCTTTAATGCCGGAACAACCTCGTAGGAGTTTAAGCGCATAAGGATCCTTTAATAACCAAACGACAACAACAATCAAACAATATGAATCAGATAAAAACTGATGAAAACAGATGGTCTTTAGTATACCTCTTCTGAGGAACTGACGGTTAATGCTTTACTTTTAAAGGCTTACTTTTTCGCCAATTATCCTCCAATATCTTCTTTCGATCCGTTTTTATAATCGAATCCTTTTGTGTTTTGGCAACCGGAAAACTAACGAAACCCCGTAAATATCAAAATATTTATGGTTTATTATCAAAAATGGTAAATATTCGTATTTTATGAAAAAGCGCATAATGCCTAAGTCTTGCATGCAACTCTTCTGAAAGTTCTCGTTTTTTACAATGAAAACACTATACAAGCCTCATTCTTTAGGCTACAAATAAGCAGAATACTAATAATAAATAAAAACGAAAATATAAGAATCCTAACAATCTTATACAACTTTATATGACACGCTTTTGGAGGAAATTTGCATGATGCATAAATTTGGGCTTAAAAAATTATTAATGATTACTGCGCTCTCAACGGTTTTAGTCGCTTGTGGCGATGATAAAGCAGAAAGTGCGGATAATGATAAAGCGTTAGATACGCGTTATGTCACGATTGTTACCGGCGGATCATCTGGTCCTTATAATATTATCGGAACAACGCTTGGTCAGATCTATTCCAAAACCTATGATGTGAACTCAAAAGCACAATCTACCGGTGCATCTATTCAAAACGTGAATCTTGTGGATCAAGGTAAAGCGGAAATGGGCTTAGTAATGAGCGATGTATTAAGCCAAGCGGTTGCCGGCACAGGTTCATTCCCGAAAAAAATCGAGAATGTTGAACAAGTTGCGGCACTCTATCCAAACTATGTACAAATCGTGACTTCCCAAAAAACCGGGATTAAAACGATGGATGATCTCAAAGGAAAACGCGTTGCTGTAGGTGACTTAAACTCCGGTACAGAGATGAATGCTCGCGCATTACTAGAAGGTCACGGCATTACTTATAATGATCTGCAAGTGGATTACTTAGGTTTTGCTGAAGCCGTTGATGCGCTTCGCGGCGGAAAAATTGATGCAGCAGTTTTAACAAGTGGTTTACCAAATGCATCGATTATGGAACTTCAGCAAGGATATGATCTGCAACTCGTTGAGATCAGAAAACCAATGGTAGATGAGATTTCAAAAGATCAGGCATATTTCCTTTCAGCAGAAATTCCTGCCGGCACTTACGGTAATGATGCGCCGATTCCAACGGCAATGATCGTGAATGCACTCGTTGTACGTAAAGATATGAGCGAAGCAGATGTGTATAAACTCACAAAAACATTCTTCGAGAACTTAGATAACCTTGCTAATGCGCACCAAGCGGCAAAAGGAATTTCGCTTGAAGATGCACAAGAGGGTTTAGTCGCACCGCTCCATGCTGGCGCAAAAAAATATTACGATGAGCAAGCGGCGAAATAAGCACGCTTCCTCCATCTCTCTCGTAACAATGATGGTGGTACTATGTACCACCTTATTGCTTTTAATCAGCTTAATGGGATCTTCCCAAAGACTTACGCTGATCATCACGCCCAGCTTTCAATGTAAGATCGAAAACCCACAATTTGCACTTTCTTGGATTCACTCTGTGGATAAAACGCCATGGATTGAACAATATGAGCGGAAAGATGCCGGTTTTCTCTTAACTAAAACGCAATTTAAAACGTTTGGTGCCGGCGTTCCCCACGATGGAAAAGTAATCGAGAGCAATGATTCCATGATTCATTATCAGATTAATCAGTTTATGCCTGAAATAAACTGGGTAATCGATCATGAAGTTTATTCCACCATTCTCCTTCCCAATAATCTTCCTAATGATTCTCCTCAAGGAAATCCATGGGAAATCTATCGAGAATTTGATCGCTACAGCGAGATTCAAATTCGCAATCAACCTTTCAATTTTTGGCAACGTGTATTCACAAGGAACTGTCATGAGTCGTAATAATGTCGAACCCTATCATATTGCAGAAACTATTCCGGCAGATACGGAACAGATTTTAGAGAAATTTGATCGAGAATCTATTGTTAGAACGCCTAGCAGTAAAAATCTTCGTATTTTCATCTCTTGTTTTGCAATTTTCTATTCTCTCTTCCATTTATGGACAACTTACAACCCAATGCCGGAGCTTCTCTATCGTGCAACACACGTGGCTGTGGGGATTGCTTTGGTATTTCTAATTTATCCGGCATATCGAACGCAGCGCCGAGATAAGGTTGCTTGGTACGATTGGATTTTAGTTGTGCTTTCGTTTGTTTCTTTAGCGTATCTGTTTAGAGAATATAATTCGATTGCAACGGTTCGTGGCGGAATTGCCAATACGACCGATATCGTGCTCTCTATTATGACCATTGCATTAGTCATGGAAGCCGCTCGCCGAGTGATGGGATTAATTTTGCCAACGTTAGCGGCGATTTTCCTGATCTATCCGTTTATTAGTAGTTATAGTTTTATGCCAAGAATCCTGCAAACACGTCCGTTTGATCTCAGCGATATCTTTGGCCATCTCTACATTACAACGGAAGGTTTGTACTCTTCTGCCGTCGGTGCTTCTGTTTCCTTTATCTTCCTCTTTATCCTTTTTGGCGCGTTCTTGAATAAATCAGGAATGGGACAACTTTTCAACGATTTAGCATTAGCGATTGCCGGTCATAAACAAGGTGGACCTGCGAAAGTTGCCGTTGTTGCCAGTGGCTTTATGGGAAGTATTAACGGATCAGCGGTGGGGAACGTTGTAGGAACTGGCGTTTTCACTATTCCGATGATGAAAAAAGTGGGTTACAGCAAAAACTTTGCCGGCGCCGTTGAAGCGAGTGCTTCTGTGGGCGGACAAATCTTACCGCCAATCATGGGCGCAAGTGCGTTTATCATGGCGGAAACCACCGGTATTTCTTACGGCACGATTGCCTTAGCAGCACTTTTCCCGGCACTTCTCTACTATTTAGGCGTGATTGCCCAAGTTCACTTTAGAGCCGGAAAAGATGATCTCAAAGGGATTCCAAAAGCAGATTTACCACGCATCAAAGAAGTATTAAAAGAGCGTGGTCATCTTCTATTACCCATTGTGGCGCTCGTCTATTTCCTTGGAAATAATATGCCGATCGCTTATGCGGCATTTAATACCATTGCGATCGCCATTGTCGTGAGCCAATTCCGTAAAACAACGCGCATGAGCATCAAAAACATTTTTGAAGCCTTAGAAGATGGTGCAAGACAATCGCTTTCCGTGATGGCAGCCTGTGCGGTCATCGGTGTTGTGATCGGCGTATTAAGCTTAACGTCAGCAGCAACCGATCTCATCGGCGCCATTACTGGAACTGGCGAAGGTATGTTATTTATTACGCTTCTTCTCACAATGGTAGCTTCCATGGTATTAGGAATGGGTTTACCATCGATTCCGGCATATATCATCACGGCAACCATCGCAGCTCCAGCATTAGCGAATATCGGAATTCCAACGATTGTGGCGCATCTTTTTGTGTTCTACTTCGGGCTATTTGCCAATATTACGCCGCCCGTAGCGCTCGCATCCTTTGCGGGAGCTGGAATTGCCGGCGGAGATCCGATGAAAACCGGCTGGCAATCGCTCAAGCTTTCCATTGCCGGCTTTATCGTACCGTTTATGTTTGTCTATAATCCGGCGATGTTAATGATCGATACAACCGGCTTAGCGATGAATGCAACTGAATTCCCAATGCCACCGTTATTCGACATTATCAGTATTACAATTACGTCTATTATTGGCATTATTGCGTTGAGTGCTTCCGTGGAAGGATATTACAAAACGGGCTTCAGTGCCATTGGTAGAATTATCTTAGCTGCCGGCGCATTAATGCTCATTATTCCTGAAACAACGACAGATATTATTGGTTCTATCATCGTGGTTGCGATTCTGGTTATTAATAGCCGAAAAATCCCTTTAAAACTGATTAATAAGCTTCCCAATGCTTCATTAGCTTAAGTTTTTTTGAGGATTTAAATAGTAGTAATACCAAACAGAAGGTTTCATCTATATTGGATGAAACCTTTTTTAATATGTTTTAGTCTGAGCCACAATGGGAAAGAAAATTTATTAGGGATTCTTCTCGCTGGCGCGGGATATTAATAAGAATGCAAGCTTTCGATCCAGCCACATATCAGCTCCTATCCTGCCATAACTCTTTCTTAAACCGATTTCACTATAGAAGGAAGCCTTAAAATGCCCAATATTGATCGTATGTTACAAGACATTGAAACCCTAAAAACCATTACTGAACCCAACATTCCCTTCACGCGCCGAGCGTTTACAGAGAAGTATTTGGAAGGTCGGGAATGGTTAATTGCTGAACTCAGAGCGATGGGACTTTCCCCTTTTATTGATAATGCCGGCAATTTACGAGCCGTATTACAAGGCGAATCGAATACCAGAATCTATTTTGGATCGCACAGCGATACCGTTCCCGGCGGTGGTGCTTATGATGGGATTTTAGGCGTTGTTGCCGGCTTAGAAGTGCTGCGCTATTTCACTTCTCGCAATATTACGCCGGTAAAAACCTTAGAGTTTATTGATTTCCTCGCCGAAGAAACCTCCGATTGGGGAATCTCTTGTATCGGAAGCCGAGCATTAACCGGCGCGCTCACGAAAGATCATCTTGCCCTTTCACATCCTGATACAAAAGAACGTCTTGAAACAGCCATTTCAAGAATGGGCGGAAATCCGGAACAATTGCCGACTTTACCGCCATTAATTTCTTCTGAATCTTCCGCAAATACTCAAATGCCGGAAAATAGTCATACAAGCCATTCAAACGATCAATATGAAGATCAAGATATCTTCCTTGAGCTTCATATTGAGCAAGGTCCTGTTTTGGAAGCGCTCAATATTGATATCGGTATTGTGACCGGCATTGTCGGCATTAATCGCATTAAGCTTACTTTTGAGGGCACAAGTAATCATTCCGGCACAACGCCAATGTCATTACGACAAGATGCGCTTGTGATGGCTTCTCACGGCATTCTCGAAACTCAAAAAATTGCCGAAGCGATCTCCGCAGAAATTTCCTCTGACAGCGCCGAAAATCCCCAATACTTTGTCGCAACCTGTGGCAATATCCGCAACTTCCCCAATGCCATGAATGTAGTACCGGGAAAATGTGAAATCATCATTGATATTCGTACCACCGATAATGCGCTTGCACATCAATTTATCGAACGATTACAACGGGCGCTTACTGAGAAAAAGACCAATTTCACTTTAGAATGGATGACACAAACTGAACCTGTACCGCTTGATTTATCGCTTGCAAAAATATGTGAAACAATTACGAAAAAATTGGGTTTGAGCTACAAATTGATGACAAGTGGCGCCGGTCATGATGCTGCTTTCATGGCAACGGTTGCGAGAACGCTCATGATTTTTATTCCCAGCGTGAACGGCATTAGTCATAACGATCAAGAATTTAGCAGCGATATTGCCATTGAAAATGGTTACCGCGCATTCTTGAACCTTATTTTGACACTTGCGCTTCCGGCAAACTCTCGCTAAATTCAAAGGAACAGTAAAAAATTACCGAAAATGATGAAAAACAATATTTCATTAAATCCGATTTAATCATTCATCTGATTGATCCTATTAATCTGATTGATCTGATGAATTCCTTTTCCACTTTATTCCCATTTAAAATCACCATAAATGCCGGCAAATCCGGATATTATGCAAAGGATTCACAATGACACCTTTAGAAACGCTTCAATCATGGCAGATGGAAGCCACAGAGATCCGCCAAAATATTCATCAACACCCAGAACTGGGATTTGAAGAGCTGCAAACACAGAAAAAGATTGTCGAATATCTCGAATCTTACGGCGTTGATACGATTGATACGTCTTTTGCAAAAACCGGCGTGATTGCCACCATTAAAGGGATTGAACCGGGAAAAACCATCGGTTTACGCGCCGATATTGATGCCCTTCCCATTCAAGAAGAGAATCAGTTTGATCATAAATCCCAGCATCATGGGAAAATGCATGCATGCGGACATGATGGGCACACAACCATGCTCTTAATGACTGCCAAATATTTAGCGAAACATCGTCATTTTTCCGGCAAAGTCGTACTCTTTTTCCAACCTGCGGAAGAAGGACGAGGCGGCGCTGAAACCATGGTTATTAAAGAGAAAGTATTGGAGCGTTATCCGCTCGATGCCATCTACGCAATGCACAATTGGCCCACATTACAAGCCGGAAAATTTGCCATCAAACCGGGAAGTATTATGGCGAGCTCTGATCGTATTTTTATTACTATTCAAGGAAAAAGCGGGCACGCAGCGCAGCCTCATAACACGCAAGATCCGCTGTTAGTGGCAACGCATATCTATCAAGGGATTCAAGGATTAGTGGCAAGAACCATTGATCCCACAGATTCCCTCGTCGTTTCCATTACGCAAATTCATTGTGGCGATACCACAAATGTGATTGCCGATTATGCCGAAATGTCCGGCACCTTTAGAACTCACGACAAAGCGGTTCGTAAGGATATTAAGCAAAAACTTGAACTATTAGTGCCCAATATCGCCAAAGCTTTCGGCATGGAAGCCACGCTCAAATATGGAGAAATCAGTCATCCCGTGACTTTTAATACCGAAGCGGAAGCAATGCGTGCGATCGAAGTTGCGCAAGATTTAGTGGGCGAAGAGAATGTAAAACTCGATATTAAAGAGCAGATGACTAGCGAAGATTTCGCCTTTTTCCTAGAAGAAGTGCCGGGATGCTATCTCTTTATCGGCAATGGCGAATCCGAGCATCAAAATGTCGGATTACATAATAGTAAATATGACTTTAATGATGCAATTACACCATTAGGCGCAAGCTTTTTCGTGGAATTGGTACGTTCTTATTCTGAATAATAGCATTATTTCGGTTTAAGAATTTGAGGTTTCAAGGCTTTAAAGATTTAAGGTTTTAAGTCTTCGAAACCCTGAAACTTCAAAAGATCTATCTTGCTGGCATGCGATTCCCAAAAGCATGCAAGCATTCGAGCCAGCGATGTTTCAGCCTTTTTATAAAAAAAACACTTTCTTAAACCGATTGCAGCATCAGAATAGCAATATTGAGCATTACTGATATTTCCATCATTAATGCCAATTCTAATCAATACCAAGCCTCAACAATTACAGCTTCATTCTGTTTTTATTTTTATCTTATCTATTTCATCATTATTCAAAAGGAGCTTTTACCGCTTATTTTATTTTAAACTTTCCACATCCCTTTCACTTCGGCAACATACAATTCTAATAAGCCGGCTATTAAATACCTGTTTCAGAAAACCTATTTCGGAAAACTTGTTTCAGGTTTGGAGGATTATCTATGCAGCAAATGCAGAAAAAAACATGGTTCGATCGAATAGAATCATTTGGGAATCGTATTCCCAATCCGCTCTATCTCTTTATGATGCTCTGCCTCATTATTGCCATTATTTCCGCAATTATGAGCTCTCTTAATTTAAACGTTACCCATCCCGTTTCTAATGAAATTGTCACGATTCGTAATCTCTTAAGCGGAGAAGGTTTAGTCTATATTTTGCAATCCACCGTCAGCAACTTCATCAACTTTAAACCGCTCGGTTTAGTGCTCTGTATGATGATTGCGGTGGGATTAGTGCAAGAAGTGGGCTTAGCCGATGCGACAATTAAATCGCTTCTACTACATGCACCGAAACAATTTGTGACGGCATCCATCTTTGTTGTTGGAATCATCGGCAACCTTGCTTCCGATGCGGCGTTTGTACTGGTACCGCCACTTGCCGGCATTATTTTTGCGGCAACGGGGAGAAATCCTGTGGTGGGAATTTGTGCAGGATTTGTCGCCGTTGCGGCAGGTTTTACGGCAAATATCTTCATCGCCGGCACAGATGTGCTTTTATCCGGCATTACCAATGAAGCTTCGGCAACTATTAGCGGCGCCGAGATTACGCCGGCAGCAAACTGGTATTTCATGCTTCTATCGGTGCCTTTCTTAACGGTTATCGGCACATGGATTACGGATCGTTTAATCGAACCGCGTTTTCCTTTAGAGCAAGATTTTAGCCAACATGCGGCAACAGAAGGTCAAAAATATGCGGTCTCTAAAAAAGAGAAAAGAGCATTAAAAATCACTGGACTGTTTGCACTCTTATTTATTGCGCTATTAGTGGTAACGGTTTATCCAGAAAGCTCTCCGCTTCGTGGACCGAATGGTCAGCTTGTGCCTTCGCCATTTTTAAATGGTGTGATTCCTATTATTATGACGTTCTTCATCACAACAGCGATTGTGTATGGCGTTCTTGCCGGCAAAATCACAAAGTTTGATGATTTCCCAACCTTAATGGCAAATTCCCTGAAAAATGTCGGCGGATATATTGTGCTCGTCTTCTTCATCGCGCAATTTATCGGTTGGTTTAACTGGACGAATCTCTCCATTTGGCTGGCGGTTTCCGGTGCGGATTTCTTAGTGAATATTGAGCTTCCCAATGTCATCATGCTCGGTGCACTTGTGATTTTAGCGGGATTAATCAATCTTGTGGTATTTAGTGGATCAGCACAATGGGCAATGATGGCGCCGGTATTTGTACCGCTTCTCATGCTTCTCGGCATTGATCCGGATGCGATTCAGATGGCGTATCGAATTGGGGATTCCACCACCAACGTTATCTCACCGACAAACCCCTATTTGCCGATGGTATTAGCCTTAATCGCACAATACAATCCGAAGATTAAGTTCGGAACGTTCTTATCCATCATGCTTCCCTATTCGCTGATCTTAATTACTACATGGACGGCACTATTTCTGATCTATTACTCATTAGGATTACCATTAGGGCCGGCATAACACCTTCATATCTAAAGATTAATTTATGGAAGTGTTTTCCATAAGCTCACTATAAAATATCTTTAAAAAACGAGCCTCAAACGATCTGTGAATTTTTGTGAATAACAGTCTGTTTGAGGTTTTTTACGTCTTTTTATTATTTGTGAATATTTGTTAAAGCAAAAACAGAGTAATCCCTTTCACTTTTTGCTCTATTTTCATTGCCATCTATTCTTTAACCCATTCAAAATTCTATTAAAAATTCCCTTAAAAAACCTCTCAAAAGCTTCCCAAAGAACTGTCATACGGGAATCCTTTTATCAAACCGCTTGCCGAGCGATCTTTTCACTCCATTATTCATCACAAATATCCCTAACATTACAAACAGTTAAAGATATCAATTCGATATTGGTTCGATATTAACTCCGGCTGATTCATCAATCCATAAATCCCACCCAGATGCCGGTAAGCTCCCAATCCGCCAACTACACGATCGCTACAAACTCACTACAAAGCATTTAGAATGCCCGCTACAAAACCACTTGATCATTGATCTTAAAGTGGTTTTTTCGTAATCGCTACTCGCAAAAGATCCTAAATCACCGAAACAAACTAACAATAGCAGTCATATCCATTCAAATACTAAACACTAAATAGCCCAACAAACCTAAAAGCAGGCTTATGAAAGGTTATACAGCACATCACTCAAAACAGACAACCCGAAAAATCCTATCCAACTGATATATTAAGGAAATCCCCCTTAAATCATCTATAGCCACCTATAACCCGTTATAAGCTTTTAATTACTTCTCAGCCTTTTAGATGAATTCAGCCATGAATATCTATGGGGAAACAGCAACATTTATCAGACATATCTTGGGTTATAAGATTCAAAAATCCGGATGACTCTATCTGTTATTCAGGTGTTCTTATCATTTCAATAAAGGATCACTTCACCGCTGATCTTGCCTCTAAATTATCTATATAATCTCCGAAAAACATTTGCCTAATATTTTATGATTATATGATAATCCCATCTATCTCTTTTTGTGATTGATAGCGGTTTTTAAGGCTTCTGAAAGGGTGCTATATCTTGTTTTCTGATACCTCTTCGGCAATAGCTCCCAAAATAGATAGCGCATGGATAGAAACATGAACCTCAGCAAAAATTCATACGCTAAAACCAATAATTATCGGAAGGAAATCCCGATAAATAGCTAAAAACCTTCATTTTCAGCCCTTTTAGAGTTTTAATTTCGATTCTTAGAATAGGTTTAAACGCTCTTTTATCACGAGTGATCACAAAGCAAGCAATCCATATCTCTTAAATATAATTTCAATAAGTTGAAGCGGTATTGGTTAATAATTTATCACTAAAAATGATGCTTTGTATAGTTTTAAAGCAAAAAAAAGCCCTATCTAAATAGATAGAGCCTTATAAGCATGAAGCATCTTAATAATGAATCTTGTGAATCCTACAACAAATCATTTAATACAGATTCTTTCTGAAATCCGTGGATTAACCGTTTTTTTCCTTAGATTTTGTCTTAGAAGCCCAGTAAGTTGCTAAGATCGGACCTGAAATATTGTGCCAAAAGCTGAAAATGGCACTTGGAACCGCCGTTACAGGATCAATGGCAAAGTGTGTTTTCGCTAATGCCGCGCCCAATCCTGAATTTTGCATCCCAACTTCAATGGAAACGGCTTTAGAATCGCTATAATCTAATTTAATGAACTTCGCAGCCCAGAATCCTAATAAATATCCTAAGCCATTATGTAAAATCACTACACCAAAAATCAGTAATCCTGAATCGATAATCGCTTGCTTACTACCGCTCACAACGGCTGCTACAATCAGAACAATAGCAATAACAGACACAAGCGGTAATACTTCCGTTGCGGTTTCAATTTTCGATTTGAAGATCATGCGAAGCACAATTCCTAGCGCAATTGGGAGTAATACCATCTTAATGACGGATATAAACATTGCGCCCATGGCAATATCAATCCATTGGCTGGCAAGAAGATAGAAAATTACCGGCGTTAAAAGCGGTGCTAATAAGGTGGAAATTGACGTACAAGCTACTGATAATGCAATGTTTCCTTTCGCTAAGTAAGTCATCACATTGGAAGCCGTGCCACCAGGGCAAGAACCCACAAGAATCACGCCTACCGCAATTGCCGGCGGTAGAGAAAAGAGCATAGAAAGTCCAAAAGCGAGTAGGGGCATAATGACAAATTGTGCGACAACGCCGAGAATAACCGCTTTTGGATGCTTAATAATCTCGCTAAAATCCGTCACTTTTAAAGTCATTCCCATTCCGAGCATAACGATTCCTAAAAGCCATGGAATATAAGGGCCAATAACCTTAAAAGTATCGGGTGAAAAGAACGCTAACCCTGCAAATAGCAGAACCCATAAGGCAAATGTCTTGCCAACAAATTGGCTTAAGCGAATGAATCCCTGCATGGTGAAATACTCCTCTGTTTTCATCAATAATATGTTTGAATCGCGTAACATTGACCGCTCTTTAACCTTTAAGTGAAAGAGATCAATCGTTATTTTGAATAAGTTATGTAATAGCTTGATAGATTCAATCCAGTGAATCTCTGTTTGATTTTTGGGTTTAAGAACTTAAGATTTCAAGAACGTAAAACCTTAAAAAAGAAGGCATTAACTAATTGATAATTGGGTAAATTATCAATGCTTAAATTGCAAATGAATCACGCTTTGTAAGCACATTCATGATCTCTCTTTTAAACTCAAAAATAAGGCTAGCTTTACCTTGAAAAACTAGCCTTATTCGAGCGTATCACACTTTTAGGAGGTTATGTTGTATCTATAAACTTCAAGAGATTTTTAGAAGCTTTATAGATACCTTAAGATGCTTTTAATTGGGATTTTAAGATGGCCATAATCACGCTACTGGCTTTATTTTCCGTCTCTTCGATTTCACTGATTACGATGGAATCCGCCACAATGCCGGCACCGGCTTGCACTTTCGCAATACCATCTTTCACAAATGCCGAGCGAATCACAATGGCACTATCGAAACGATCTCCGTACATCGTGCCTTGAATATAGCCAATTGCGCCGCCGTAACTGCCTCTTGCTTCTGTTTCATAACGGTAAATCTCTTCCATCGCATAGACCTTCGGAGCACCGGTCAAGGTGCCCATATTCATCACCGCTAAATAGGCATCAATGGGGGATAATCCTGTTTTAAGCTTGCCGGAAACCCTTGAAACTAAATGCATCACATATCGGTAACGATCGATCTTCATGAGATCTTTCACGGCAATAGAATCGACTTCTGAAATTTGCGCCAGATCCTCTTTCGCTAAATCCACCAACATTAAATGCTCAGCGACTTCCTTTTTATCTGTTTTAAGTTCTTGTTCCATCGCAAGATCTAGCGCTAAATCAATCTCGCCTTCGATCATTCCACGCTTTTTCGTGCCGGCAATGGGATAGAGTTCAAGCTCTCGGGTTTCCGGCATATATTTAAGGGCGGATTCCGGCGATGCGCCAAAGAGCGTGAAATCGCTATCGTGCAGGTAGAAAAGATAAGGACTCGGATAAGCTTGTTTTAAAATGGCATAACTCGCAAAAGGATCATCACATGGAAGCGTAAAGGCGCGAGATGGCACGATCTGCTGAAGTTTCCCATCATGAATCTGTTCAATAAAACTCGCAACGGCTTCTGAAAAAGGTGCACTATCCGGCACTTCTACACCATTATCGCTATTTACAATGGGATGTTTCGAGTTATCCTGTGGATAACTTTGTGGAGAACCTTTTTGCGTTGAATTCTGTACTAGCTCCGAAGATGACTGATTCTCGGCATTATTGATGTTGTTTTCTTTAGTTGTGGATAACTCTGAGGATATCGTAAATACCTTAGTCGTATTGGTAATGCTTGCTTCACTCATCTTTCGCGCTAATGTTTCATACTTTTCCGCTTGTAGAGAAAACGTTCGATACGATTCCATTCTAGATGTACCTAAATCTTGATAGAGGTGTTCATAAGTCGCTCGTTTTGCCTGATGATCTAATACGATCATCTCTTCTGCAAAGTAGAGGCAAAGATCTCGTTCTCGCCCTTTTTCAGGAATATTCACCTGATAATATTCGCCCACTAAATCATAACCAAAAAGCCCGCCGATAAAGGGATCAAACTCTGGATTCTTCAAGCTTAACAGCGGATCTAAAATGGTAAGAACTCCGCGCGGAAAACGGGTTTGATCATTCTCAAACTGAAACTTGGCATAAAGATTGCCGAGATCTTCTCCAGATTCAATCACGCAATCCCTAAGCTCTGATTGTAAAAATGTCAGTAACGTATTGCCGATCTTGCTCGTTGCCGTAACCGTTACAATATCTTTGAGCGCCGTAATTCTTAAGGAAACCTTCGTGATCATCATGCTTTTAAGGGCACTTTGATCATCCGTTCTGGCTGATTCAAAGAGCATCGCATATGGTTTTTCTTCAGCCTTTACTAAATATTTGAATAATGTGAATGGTTCAAAGTCGATCGAAATTTCACGGCTAATGGTATAAATTTCGGATCTTTTAAATACGGCTTCTGACATTTTTTCCTCTCTTTTGTGTGTAGAACCGCAATCTGAAAGCCATAAAAAAAGCCCGCATATTGCAGGCTCTTCAATTATTCTCACTGTTTTACTTTTCTATTTTCCACTCAAGTACAATGATTGCCCGCTCAAAAATGCGCGTAACCACCAACGTCGGATATTGCGAGTAGAAAGATTAGCAATCATGGATTTTTCCTAAAACAGTGTAAATTCAGTATATGTTCAAGACATATGTTTATATTTCAATATTCGTTGAATATTTCTAATTAAATTGTGCTTAAGTGCACTATTTCTCAGGTTTTTTATTCTCAATCTTTAATATGACAATAAAAAAGAACCCTGACTTAATTAGAAATTCTTAGGATATAATTTGCATTTTTTTTGGAGGAAGTCAACAAATTTTCATTTCTAATAGTCAGGGTCAAGAGCAGAAACTTCTATAAAATCTTTTGAAAATCTCCTTTAAAGATGAATATTTCAGACGAATATTTCATGGAAGTAAAACTTCGCTGACGACACTATTCTTAGGAGATTCTACAATTTACTCATTCTTGAAATATGAGATTACTGAAGTCCAGTAGCGACTTCTTTGGCCTGAAGTTCAATACTCATTAAACCATTGCCGGATAAATACCAAAGCGTTGGATCTAAGTAGACGACTTTAATCTCTTTGCCATTCTCTAAGGTTACTTTCGAGATGATTTCCGACTGAAAGCTCTCAAGATTCATTGGCGTTTGCCCAATTGCAGCACTTCTATCAATGATAAAAATAACATCAGGTTGGATCTCGTTTAAGTAATCGATATCAATTGCTTGTCTACCTTCAATCGGTGCTTTTACGGCATTTTTTGTACCTAAGAAATGATGAATAAACTTGCCATAACCACTCGTTGGAGAAGCGAAAAGATTATCGGCATTATGCATCATCGTTAGCGCTATTTTATCGTTCTTCGCAATGTTCGCTTTAATTTCATCTAGCTCTGAATTTAACTGATTCAAAGAAACATTGGCTGAATCTTCCGCATCCACAAGTTTCGCTAATGCCAAAATATTTTGAGATACGGATGCATAATAATCTTCTGGATTTGCCGTAAAATTCAGTACCGGCGCATATTCACTCAGCACGTCTACTTTGCCGGCAAGACGAGGAGAGATGACGATAAACTCCGGTTTAAGTTCTGCATAAACCTCTAAGTTAGGTTCTTTCATACCACCGCCATCTTGAATATCGGCAGTATTTAACTCTTTTAAATAGGTCGGCAGATTACGCATAGGAATTGCGGAAATAGCTTCTGCTTTATCAAGTACAACTAAAGTATCCACCGCTCCAAAATCCATCACGATTCCTGTTGCAGTTTTTTCGGTATCCGCCAAAGTAAGGCTCATCATTAAAGGTAACAATAATAGACTGCGTTTTAATAAAGTTTTCATCAAAATCTCTCTTATCTCAAAAATGGAATCCTATGGAAATGTTAGGATTAGCGGTTTATTCATCCTTCGTTTTCGGGAATGTTTAATCGTTATTAAGAGGGATCATTTATCTGGTTATTCTTTTCAATCTTCTCTTAATACAAAATGATAATGAATATCATTTAGATTTAAAATGGAGTCTATCATTCAATGTTTTAATTCTCAAATGAAATTTAATCTCTATTGAGAATTATTTTCTTTTAGTTTTATTGATCCTTTATTCTGCGCTGTATTAAAACAGTCTTAAGACTTTCTATCACGCTTCCATAGAAACTTTATCCAAAGCTTTTCCTAAGTGTTATCTCTCTACTTATCTACAAAGTTATCCACAAGCTACATTTTTTGCCGTTTAAATTAAAAAATAAACGCTTCATCTTTTTGAAATCTAGTGCTAAAATATTGCAAATTTTTGAAAACGTAAAAAGAATATCTAATAAGGAGAATATCATGGATTTTGCAAAAACATGTACTTACCGTTCTTCTTATTTAAATGAATAACCGACAACCAGTCGGTTTTTTTTTGGAAAAAATAACAAAAAGACGCACACAATGACAAAACCTATTATTGCCCTCGACTTCCCAAACTATCTTGAGACCAAAGCGTTCTTGGAAATGATGCCAAGAGAAGAAGAGTTATATATCAAAATCGGCATGGAGCTGTTCTACAATGAAGGTCCAATGCTTGTTGAAACTTTAAAAGCGAGAGGTTATGAAGTTTTCTTAGACTTAAAACTCTACGATATTCCTAACACTGTAAAAAGTGCGATGATCGGTTTAGCAAAAATGGGCGTAGATATGGTCAACGTTCATGCTGCCGGCGGTAAAAGAATGATGGAAGAAGCAATGGAAGGTTTAGAGATCGGAAGCGGTCATTCTAAAAGACCTCGCCTTATTGCTGTAACGCAGCTCACAAGCATGAGCGAGCAAGAGATGCAAAGTGAGCAAAATATTCAAACAAGCTTACTCGAGTCTGTGATCAACTATAGTAAGATGACAAATAACTCAGGTTTAGATGGCGTTGTATGTTCTGCGCTTGAAGCCAAAATGGTAAAAGAAAACACGCGAGAAAGTTTCCTCTGCGTAACACCGGGAATCCGCCTTGCATCAGATGCTGCGGATGACCAAAGACGTATCATGACACCATATGAAGCAAAGAAAAATGGTTCAAGTTACATTGTTGTGGGTCGTTCAATTACTCAAGCGAAAGATCCATTACAAGCTTATTACACTGTTAAAGAAGAATGGGATAGATCATTATGATAAAACAAGACGTTGCCGAAGCATTACTTTCTATTAATGCCGTATCACTTTCACCAAATGAGCCATTCACATGGGCTTCTGGAATTAAATCACCGATCTATTGTGATAACAGATTAATTGTAAGCTACCCAGAAGTTCGTAAGTTTATCTCTAAGAATCTTATTAAACTCATTCAAGAACAATTTCCTGAAGTAGAAGTGATTGCCGGAACTGCAACAGCAGGAATTCCACACGCTTCATGGGTCAGTGCTGTTTTAGAAAAGCCAATGGTATATGTAAGAAGCTCACCGAAAAAACATGGTCGTGGAAATATGATCGAAGGGATTATCCAACCGGGTCAAAAAGTTGTGATCGTAGAAGACTTAATTTCAACAGGTGGCAGCTCTATTACATGTGCTCATGCGCTTCGTGAAGCAGGTGCTGATGTGATCGGCGTTGCAGCAATTTTCTCTTATGAGTTACCAATTGCGGCAGAAAACTTTGGAAAAGAAGATATTCGTTACGCAACTTTAAGTAACTATCCTGCACTTCTTGAAACAGCTTTAGCAAAAGATATTATCACTGAAGAAGAGCGTATTGCCTTAACAGAATGGAATAAAGATCCTGGTAATTGGGGTAAATAAAGATCATGCTCATAGAAGAAATTGTTCGTTATATTGTCGATATTCTCAATGCCTTTTCGGTCATCATTTTACTTGTGGGTGCTGTAAAAGCGGCGATTGATTTTATAAAAAATGAGTTTTCAAGAGGAAACCATTTTGAAGTTGCCACAAAAAACAACAATATTAAAATCTATCTCGGCTCTTACGTTCTCCTAAGTTTAGAAGTTTTAATCGCTTCCGATATTATCGAAACGATTATGAATCCTTCCATTGATGACATGCTAATTCTTGGTGGTATTGTTGTTATTAGAACTGCAATTTCCTACTTCTTAGGAAAAGAAATTGAAGTTGGAATGGAAGAATATTCCAAAAAAACTGCTAAAGAAGAGAAAAAATAAATCGTGAAATTTCTTATTAAATAAGAAACTTCAAAACATATTTTCTTCTATGAAATAGATACAACAAAAAAGAGATCCTTCCAGATCTCTTTTTTATTACATATTTTTATTGAGTATATACCATAAATTCTTTCTTCAAGCGATTTCACGATATTCATTCCGTTACTTTCGCTGATTTTATTTTTTCATATAAAACAATCAAACTTGCGATCAGTAAAGATATCGCTCCAGAAATAATTGCTAATAGTAGAGATCCTGTCAAAGCTTGTATCAAGCTCGTCATCATTGGCCCTAATATTTGCCCAATCCCATAAGTGAGCGTTACTAAGCCAACCAAGTTAAATATTTTAAGAGATTTTAGTCGTCTTGCTAAAGGCATAACCAGAGAAGTTGTTCCCATAAATGTGAGTCCTAAGCCTAAAGAACTCATCATCAATAACCCTATTGAATTAGAAAATATAGATAAAAATACAAATGTACTTTGTAATAGTAAATTGAAAAATAGTGCGGTAATCACCCCTACTTTTCTCTCAATAAAAAGCCACAGATAACAACTGAAAATTGCGCCCACTCCTACCAGTGACCATAAGTGATCTGTCATTAGTGATTGAGGTAAAGATTGAGCGATCACCGGTAAATATGTCGCAATGATGATATATCCATATCCTGCAAAACCATAAAGTATGATTAAAGAGATCCAAGATATTTCATCTTTTTTATGAGCTATTGTTTGTGTTTCACGGGAAACATTCTCCTCGCTTAATCTGTTTTCAGATTCCTTTTTAGGAAAAAATAGTAGGATATAAGCCGACAATATAAACGCAAATAGACTTATATAAAACCAAATCATCTCTGATGAATATTGCCGTTCTAAGGCTAAATTGACAAGCTCATTTCCAACTACAATTCCAAGCTCATTTCCAACTACAATTCCAAGCCCAACGCCCGAAAAGAAAGTAGCCGTCATAAAGCTTGAAGAAAAATACTTAATAATAGTAATCGAGCCATAAATAATAGCTCCCGCACTACTCACTCCAGCTAAAAAACGAATACTGAAAACATCTGCAAAACTCGTAGTAACAGATAATAAATAGAGAAAAAATGCAGTCGATAATAAGCTAAAAACTAAAGATACCTTTAAATATTGAGAACTATGGAAGATCGAAAATGATAATAATATCGCCCCGAGAAGATATCCTAAATAGTTACTACTTGCGATATACGAAAGTTCATCAAAACTAAACTGCGTTTCTTTCAATAAAACAGGCATCATTGCCGTATATAAAAAGCGTCCAAATCCCATGCCAACCATTAAAATAATGATGCTAAAGATCATATTTTTAATTTTCATAATCTGTACGGATCCTATCTAGTTCAAATGAAGTTGGTTTTCAAACAATATATATTGTTTTTTCGAGTTTAGTCATCTATTAAAACTAAACAATTGTTCAGATAGTCTGATGATTAATATTTTTAGAGTAATAAAAAGGCTCAGAAAATATTCTCTAAGCCTTTATCCATTTAAAGAGTTTCTTCCTGCCTGAAATATATTAAATCACATAAAGATCTACATATTCATTAACGGAAATTTCCCAAAGTTTTTGTTTATCTAATGAAATATCTAAAATCGCTTTCTGCTGTTTTACAGGAAAACGTCTTGCGAGATTAGTCTTGAATTTCTCAACTAATACCGGCATTCCCTCTTCTCTTCTACGAGCGTGACCAATAGGATATTCCACCATTACTTCTTTGAGTTTTGTTCCATCTTTCAACGTAATAGTTAACCCATTGGCGATTGAACGCTTGTTTGGATCAAAGTAGTCTTTGGTAAATTCAGGATCTTCTGTACAGATAATTTTATCTCTCAGCTGATCAATTCTAGGATCTTTTGCAATACTATCTTCATAGTCACTTGCTGTTAAGCGTCCAAAAATAAGGGGAGCAGCCACCATATACTGAATACAATGATCTCGATCTGCAGGATTATTCAATGGTCCTTTTTTATCGATAATACGAATACAGGCTTCATGGGTTCTGATATCAATACGCTCAATATCATCAGCGGTTTTTCCAAGTTTATCGAGCTCCTGTTTCAGAGTCATAGCGCATTCAACAGCTGTTTGAGAATGGAATTCTGCCGGAAAGGATATTTTAAAAAGCACATTTTCCATCACATAAGAACCATAATCTCTTTGGAACTCAAAAGGCTTTCCTTCAAATAGGACGTCATAAAATCCCCAAGTTTTAGCAGTCAAAACCGAGGGATATCCCATTTCTCCTTTTTGAGCCATGAGATTTAAACGAACCGCTCGAGAAGTCGCATCTCCTGCTGCCCATGATTTACGAGAGCCCGTATTCGGTGCATGGCGGTATGTACGTAATGATTGCCCATCCACAAAAGCGAGAGAAAGAGCACTTAAAGCTTCTTCTCTAGTTAATCCTAATAACTCTGAAATCACTGCCGTTGATGCGACTTTCACTAACACAACATGATCTAATCCCACACGGTTGAAGGCGTTTTCAAGCGCAATGCATCCTTGGATTTCATGAGCTTTAATCATGGCGGTTAAAACTGCCTTCATTTTTAAAGGCTGTTTTCCATTAGCAATCGCCACTCTAGAAAGCCAATCTGCCACCGCTAAAATGCCCCCTAAGTTATCGGAAGGATGTCCCCATTCTGCTGCTAACCATGTATCATTAAAATCGAGCCAGCGAATCATTGCCCCAATATTAAATGCTGCTTGCACAGGATCTAGCTGAAACTGCGTTCCCGGTACTTTTGCACCTTGTGGCACAATCGTTCCTTGTACAATCGGTCCCATTAATTTTGCACATTCTGGATAATCTAAAGCTTCAAGTCCACAACCTAACGTATCAATTAAGCAGTATTGGGCAATGTCATATGCTAAATCAGATTGAATCTCATAATCTCTGACATAATCTACGATATCTTGAAGCACTTGATCGTATGTTTGAGCATGTTTTTGTACCATTATAAAATCTCCTATTAATTATTAAAATTGAGTAAGTCGTTACATTCATTTCATAAAATTCATAATGCAGATCCTATTGATCTCAAATCTCTAGAGATTATTCTCTCTCCCAAATAGGAATAAATTGCAGTTCTTCAGGGCCTGTATATTCAGCGCCCGGGCGGATAATTTTATTATCTTTCCGCTGTTCCAAAATGTGAGCAGCCCAACCTGATGCACGAGAAATTACAAAAAGTGGGGTGAACATTGCTGTAGGAACGCCCATCATGTGATACGAAACCGCCGAAAACCAATCGAGATTTGGAAACATATTTTTATGACTTTTCATTACTTCTTCGATTCGATCTGCAATGTTATACATTCGAGTTGTGCCCGCTTCTTCTGATAATGCTAACGAGATCTGCTTAATCACTTCATGCCTCGGATCTGCAACCGTATACACAGGATGACCAAAGCCGATAATGATCTCCTTATTTCCAATTCGCTCTAAGATATCTTCCTCCGCTTCATCCGGAGAGCCATAACGCTTCTGAATTTCAAAAGCGACTTCATTAGCACCTCCATGTTTTGGTCCTCGTAAAGCACCAATCGCTCCTGCGATTGCAGAATAGATATCGGAGTTTGTACCGGCGATCACTCGAGCCGTAAAGGTTGATGCGTTAAATTCATGTTCAGCATAAAGAATCAGTGAAGTATGCATGGCATCAACCCACGATTTTTCAGGTCTTTTACCATGAAGAAGATGGAGAAAATGCCCGCCGATAGAATCTTCCTTACTATCAAGTTCGATACGTACACCATTATGACTATAGTGATACCAATATAGGAGAATCGATCCTAAAGAAGCGATCAAGCGATCCGCAATATCTTTAGCACCGGCAATATTATGATCATCCTTCTCAGGAGAAATACATCCCAATAATGAAACGCCCGTTCTTAGAACATCCATGGGATGAACGGACATGGGCAATGTTTCGAGCGCTTTTCTCATGGAAACAGGAAGACCACGAAGGGCTTGGAGTTTTTTCTTATATAATCTCAGCTCATTTTCATTAGGAAGTTTCCCGTGAATTAAGAGATGCGCAACCTCTTCAAATTCACAATGCTCTGCAAGATCCATAATGTTGTACCCCCGGTAATGAAGCTCATTACCATTCCGTCCAACGGTACATAATGCCGTGGTTCCCGCAATTGTACCGGAAAGTGCTACGGATTTTTTAGGTCGAAAAGTGTTAGATGCAGTTGTTGTCATATTATCCTCCTTAGGATATTTTTATAATTATTTCATACAGATAGATTACTTTGATGCCATATTTTAATTGTAGTAATCCCCACAATAGAGAACGCAATGTTCTTTGTGTTTTTTCAATAGAGAGAAAATCTTAATGAATCTTTATAGATCTTTATGAATTAAAAATAGTGCTTTTTTAGTGTTATAAATTTATCAAGCAGCTACTTTTTCTTTGATGCAAACAATTGATCTAACTGATCTTCATAATCGTGATAACGAATACTCTGGTACAGTTCTTCCCGTGTTTGCATAAGTGGGAGGACATTTTTTTGCGTTCCATCTTTTCGGATTGCTTGATACACATTCTCTGCTGCTCTATTCATCGCCCTAAAAGCAGATAATGGATAGAGAGCAATAGCGATATTCACTCTTCTCAATTCTTCAAGTGTAAAAAGTGGCGTTTGTCCAAATTCGGTAATATTAGCAAGTACCGGCGCTTGAATCTTACTGGTAAATAGTTGGTACATCGCAAGTTCAGTAATCGCTTCTGGAAATAATCCATCGGCACCTGCTTCAATATATGCTTCTGCTCGTTCTAAAGTAGCTTCTAATCCTTCCACAGCTAATGCATCTGTTCGAGCAATAATCATGAAATCAGGATCTGTTTTCGCATCAACCGCAGCTTTAATCCGATCGACCATCTCTTCTAAAGGAACAATTTCTTTATTCGGACGATGTCCACAACGCTTTGCACCAACTTGATCCTCAATATGTAAGCCAGCGGCGCCTGATTTAATAAACGACTTTACCGTACGCGCCACATTAAATGCTGAACTTCCAAATCCTACATCCGCATCAACAATGAGGGGAAGTTCTGTCACATTCGTGATTCGATCAATATCAATCAATACATCTTGTAAAGTAGTGATTCCTAAATCTGGAATTCCTAACGATCCGGCGGCAACGCCTCCTCCTGAAAGATAGATCGATTTAAATCCTGCGCGTTCTGCTAATAATGCGTGGTTCGCATTAATCACACCTATTAACTGCAGAGGCGATTCTTCTAATAACGCTTCTCGAAATCGCTTGCCTGCGGAAAAAATACTCATTGCTTAAGTCTCCTTTGGTATAACCTCATCCTGATTAAAAGTTTCTTTTTTGAATGCTTCTTTTCAAATATTTTGTTATATCGGTTCTTTTTTTATTGGTAAGAACTCTTATTTTATGACTATTCAATATTCGCTTTTCCATAAAACGATTCACAGTTTTATGGATTAAAGATCCTGATTATCGGCTCTAAAAGCGTGTTTCATATCCTTCGTTAACAACATAGCAAACTCAGATAGCGTTTCCCAAATTATAAATAATATAATATGGATTATTTAATTAACCTTTTGAAAATAAATCCAAGAATAATATTGTTATATCAACGAGTAAGTAATGTTTATTTTTTTCAATTAATAGTCGCTATTTATCTCTGTTTTTAAAACTTTTTCTAAAAAAGATGGTATAAATTGTCGTTTTTCTCTCTAAAACCCTATTTTTGATATTGTTCATTTTTTCCAGATAGAGATTAAATATTCCGGCACAAAAAAGCCGAGATATCATTTTTATCTCGGCGCTTTATTTTCAAACTTTATCTTTTTTGATCAGTTTATTTGATATTTTAACGTTTATTAAACTGCTTTCCGATGGCTTCTTAAGAGCATATCGGTAATGATTTTCAAAATAACACCATATGCCGGCAAGAAGAGTAATACTGAAACACCCATTTTAAATAGGTAATCCACACTAGCCACTTCTACTAAATGTTCCGCCATATAAGGATCATCCGTTTTGTAGAAAGCGATGCCGAAGAAAGCTGCCGTGTCGATGAGATTGCCAATAATGCCGGAAAGAAATGGTGCGATCCACCATTGGTAATTAGTTCTAAAGCGATTGAATACGACGATATCCATAATCTGCCCGATGACATATGCCGAGAAACTTGCAAAGGCAATCTGTGCAACGCCGCGATTAAATGAATCAAACGCACCACTACCCTGCCAACTTCCGCCATCAAATAAGACAGAAACAAGGTATGAGATAATTAATGCCGGAAACATGGTGCAGAAAATAATTTTTCTTGCCGGTCTTGCACCAAAAATTCTTACCGTTAAATCCGTTGCTAAGAAGATAAAAGGATAACTGAATGATCCCCAAGTGGAATGAAATCCAAATAAGGACATGGGGATTTGTACTAAAAAGTTACTTGAAGCAATGACCACGATATGGAAAAGAACCAACCACGGTAATGCTTTTGTCCGATCTTCCAATCGAAAAACTGAATGTTCCATGTGAAACCTTTTTATAAAAATGACAAAATCACCATGTTTCACACGGTGATATTTGAAGGAGATAATTTTGATTTTTAGAGATTCTAGCGATATTCAATAAGGTTAATAAACAGCAACTAGAACAGTAAATAATCGATGAGTCATATGAGTTCTAATTGGAATGGAGATAAAATTCATACTCCAATCGATTCTATTAAGATTTACGTCTTGCTAGTTGCTGTTTATTAAGGTTCAACGTCGTTTAAATATCTTGTGAATATCGCAGTTTGGATGACTTAATTAGAATGAAAAATTTTCTAATCTTCTCTCAGCAACTTCAACCCATCTTGTGTTCTCTTTTCCGTAGTTTGCGTAAGGATGAATCGAAATTCCCCCTCTTGGTGTAAATTCACCACGCACTTCAAGATAGAGTGGATCCATTAATTTCACGAGATCATTTAAAATAATATTCACGCAATCTTCATGGAAAGATCCATGATTTCTGAAACTAAAGAGATAGAGTTTTAATGATTTACTCTCAACCATTTCAATAGTTGGAACATATGAAATATAGATCGTTGCAAAATCTGGCTGATTTGTCATTGGGCAGAGTGTTGTGAACTCTGGGCAATGAAAATTGACGAAATACTCTCTACCAGGATGATTATTCTTAAATGATTCTAATATATTAGGAGAATAGTCAGTAGGATAAGCTGTCGCTTGATTACCAAGTAACGTTAAATTTTCAAGCTGCGCACTTTTTTGTGTCATTTTGTTAATTCCTAGTTTTTTAGTGTGGGATGGTTACGAACCACAAGCGTTACCTTTAACGCTGACGAGATGCATTGTATTTTCTTTGTTACCATAATTCAACGTTTTTCCGAAAATTGATCAAAATTTTAAATATGTATAATTCTCGATCAGTTGCTATAATATTCGCCGTTTAATCTCGCATTATTTCTCATTTTTTATCAAAATGTTCATGAAAGGATTCTTTATGACACAGCACAATCACGCCCCCGTTATTGAAAAAGGGGATCGGAAGACGCTACTCGCTTCCACTTTAGGCTACGCAATGGATGGCCTTGATATTATGATTTTAGCCTTTGCGCTTATTCTCATTAAATCAGAATTTGGTTTAACGGATGCTGAAGGTGGAATGATCCAAACGATTACGCTTATCGGTACGGTGATTGGTGGAATCGTGTTCGGAATGCTCGCTGATAAATATGGCCGAGTTCGTGTGTTTAACTGGACCATTCTTCTCTTCTCAGTCTTTACCGGTTTAGCTGCCCTTTCAACATCTGCAGAAATGTTCACAGTATTTCGTTTTATTGCTGGTCTTGGATTAGGTGGTGAATTTGGAATCGGAATGACGTTAGTGGCTGAAACTTGGCCTGCTAAAAAACGTTCACGCGCAACCGCTGTGGTTGCCATTGGTTTCCAAGTGGGGATCGTACTTGCAGCACTTGTGAGCTTACTCTCCCCTTATATTGGTTGGCATGGAATGTTCTTAATCGGTGCATTGCCGGCAATTTTAGTATGGTGGACGCGCCGTAATCTTAAAGAGCCTGAAATTTGGTTACAAGTAAAAAGAGAAAACCGTAACAAAATCTCGATCAAACCTCTGTTTAAAGATACGCGTACCACTTTAACGACCATTGGTTTAGTGATCGCAACAAGCGTTCAGAACTTTGGGTTCCACGGCATTATGATTTGGATGCCAACGATGCTTGCAAAAGAACATAACTTTACCCTTTCCGGCACATTCTATTGGACATTAATTACCACAATCGGAATGATTATCGGAACATTAACGTTTGGTTCATCTTCAGATAAATTTGGCAGAAGACCGACCTATATTGTGTTCTTACTTGTGAGCGCGGCATTCGTTTGGATCTACTTCCAACAATCTAACTACTATGTACTAATGTTCTTAGGTGCAATTTTAGGATTCTTCGTAAATGGTATGATGGGCGGATATGGCGCACTTCTTTCTGAACATTACCCAACAGAGGCTCGTTCTTCAGCACAAAACATTATCTTTAACGCAGGTCGTGGAATTGCCGGTTTTGCACCGCTCATTATCGGAACGCTTGCGATGCAATATAGTATTAGTTATGCGCTTGGTTTAATCTCTGGCGTTTATCTCTTATCGGCATTAGCCTTTATCTTCCTGATTCCGGAAACAAAAGGAAAAGCTTTAGATTAATAAGCGACTATTCATTATATCGATGAAGCGCTAATCTATTATTAGACACAGGCCTTGAACAAAATAAAGTTCAAGGCCTTTTTTATTTCTGCTGATTTCTTCCACTTTCCGTTTATACTGTTTATTACTTAAAATATAACTTATATATTGTATACAAAATATTCTTTTGAAATTTTAGCTCTATTCTTCTAAAACTATTTTCTAGGTAATTTAAATATGTTTAAACGTCCTGCAAAAAAAATATTATTATCGTTAGTTCTTTCTAGTCTGATTCTTCCGGCAATTGCTACAACGCCCTTAGAAGACTACATCAATCAAACATTCGAACAACAATCCACTGTGATTGCAACTGAACCTGTCAATGCCTTTATAGAGATGGATCATTATGATCGTCATTCAGCGCTGATCAATCAGCTCGATTCCATTAAAAAAGGGGCTGCAAAAAATCAAGCTGATGATCTTTTTCTCTTAGGTTTTTATCACTATTCAGAAGCCGAAGATAATAGTAATGAGGAAGATTATCTAAAGGCAAAAGAGTATTTTCTCCAAGCGGAAGCTCTCGGTTCAAAAGAAGCAAGTTATCTCTTAGGCGAGATCTACTACTACGGCGAAGGGGTTTCACGTAACTATGCAACCGCAGCCGAGTATTATGAGAAAGCAGCTCTTCAAAATCAAAAAGAAGCGCTTTTTAGCTTAGGAAGCCTCTATCAAACAGATGAGTTTCAAGTTGATTATCCTAAATCCTTAGCCTATTTTGAAAAAGCGGCAGCGCTCAAGAGCCAACCGGCATTAAGAACCCTTGCCTATTACTATGAAAATGGCACTGATTCTATTACGGAAATCAATCTTCAAAAAGCCAATGAACTCTACCAACAAGCTTGTGAGTTAGGGGATGAAAGTAGTTGTAACGATACTGAGCGCCTAAAATATCTCACGCTTAGTTTTGATGATTTAATGACTGATATTATTTCTGAATACCCGGCACTTTCTGCAACGGGAAAAGCGCTTCCAAATCCTGCTGAGATTACTGAGCTTGATACCTATTATCAGCTAAACCAGCTCAATGAATCTCTACCTGATATTATTCTACAAGCACAGAAAAAAAATAGTGACGCAATCTATCTATTAGGTCTTTACTATAATGCCATCGGTGATGATCAATATGATTCGAGCGCCTATATTAAAGCTAAAGTCTTGCTCGAAAAAGCGATTGAATTAGGTGCTGATAATGCGATGTATGAGTTAGCTGAGCTCTACTATTACGGCAATGGCGTTCAACAAGATTATCATAAATCTCTAGAACTCTATTCTCATCCAAAACTCGCAAAGCATCCTGAAGCCATCTTTAGCCGTGGTGTGCAATATGACTTAGGAGAAGGTGTTCCACAAAGTTATGAAATATCTTTTGCCCTCTTTAAAGAAGCATCAGAATTAGATCATAATCCTTCCACCTTTAATGTGGGTTACATGTATGAATATGGCCAATTTGTCGATATTGATCTTGAGCTGGCAAAAGAGTGGTATCAAAAATCCTGTGATAACAATTATGAAGATGGCTGTGAAGCGATTCAGTTATTAGAAGAAGATAATGCCGCTTCTCCGGCATTGGATTCTCTCTTTGATCAAATCATGGAACATGAAACGCCTGTAGCGCCTTTAGAACTTACGACAACTTCTATTTTAAATGCCGATCCTGAACGGGCAAGAGTCTTTTTATCAGAAAATTCAGATCTATTATTAGAAAATATTCAAACAGATAATAATGGAGAGAACCTCTTCTTAGCGGGATATCTTTTTTATTTAGAAGCGCTTGAGAGTGGTAATAATCATACTTATGCTCAAGCTACAACATTACTAGAGAAAGCGGCTGAGAAAAACTTTTCTGAAGCCAATTTTTATCTCGGTGTCATGGCTTATAACGGTAATGGCAATAGCGATAGTTTCTCCGAAGATTATACAAAAGCGCTTTCCTATCTCGAAAAAATGGAACCCGCCCATCATAATTATTCGGAAAGTCTCTTTTACTTAGCCACAATGCATGATCAAGGTTTAGGGACAGAACAAGATCAAGAAAAGTCTTTTGAACTGTATCAAACGGCAGCAAACTTAGGTCATAAAGAGTCCGCTTACAATGTGGGATATATGTATGAACATGGGGAATTTGTTGCTGAGAATACAGGATTAGCAAAAACATGGTATCAAAGCGCTTGCGACTTAGGGGATATTGATGGTTGTGAAAAAGTTGATTATCTCAATGAAGTTACAGAGCTTCCTGAAACAGATACCGAAATCCTAGAAGAAGAAAGAGTTCGAAATCCTGTTGAACGTGAATTAGAGGATCTTTTTGAAATTATTCTAGAAACGTTCACGCCACTCTAAAGTTTTAGTGATTCCCATCCAAACTCTATTAACAGAGTTATCCACAAGCTATCTAAAGGCGCTTCAATTGTAAGTGCCTTTTTTGTGGTTGGATGAATCATTGTGATTTTATTCGCATGAAGCATTAATCGATCAATATTAAACTCTTTTAGAAACAACCGATTATGCCTTAAATCCCCATAAGTCGTATCTCCAATAATCGGATGCGAAATATGATTCATATGTCGTCTTAACTGATGTTTTCGACCCGTAATCGGCTTTAAACGAACTAAAGAGTAACGAGAGGTTGGGTATTTCCCTGTGGATAAGTTTAGTTCTACTTTATGTATTCCCGAAACATAACTGATCGCTTCCTGATCCTCTTTTTCTCCAGAATCTTTATCCGCAATCTTATCTTTAATAAAAGAAAGAGTATGATCAATCTTCTCATTTTCAGCTTCCACATATCCACGCACAATGGCTAAATACTCTTTTTCAGCCGTATGATTCATCATCTGTTCTGAGAGAAATCGCGCACTTTCTGCCGTAAATGCAAACAGTAAAACCCCAGAAGTGGGTCGATCTAAACGGTGAATCGGATAGAGATACTTCCCCACTTGATCCCGCAAATGTTGTAAAACAATATCAGTGACTTTTGGATCTAATAACGAACGATGCACAAACCAACCACTCGGCTTATTTACGGCAATGATCTCATCATCTTGATATAACACTTCTAAAAGTGGCTTTGCCGGCAATGCAGTAGAGATATCTAAAGACTCTAAGTTATCCAAGAGGTTATCCACAAGCGGTTTATTCATGGTCTGTTTGTTCTGAGTTTTCAGCTTCAGACAAAGGGGAAAAAGGGTAAAGTGTTAAATGCTTTTGATACACAATATCTTGATTCAAATTTTTACCATTGATCTTTCGATCTTGCCCTAAAGTAATAATAAAGTATTGTTTTGGCGTTAATTCATAATAATAAGGAATATCCCATGGGTCGATAATCATCTCTTTTTGAATATAAGGCCCTTTCCAACGAGGATCATCTATCGGTTCCACTAACACTTTTAATCCCTCTTCACTAGAAGGATATCGCAACAGATCATCACGAAAAATTCCTAAAGCGCCTTCAATCGACCGTAAATTTTGATGTGCCTTTGTAATCTTCGATTCATCATTAATACCGAGCACATTTTGAGAAAACATCGCCATTAAAATGGCAACAATGACCGATAGGATCATTAGTTCTACTAATGAAAATCCCTGTTTATAAAGTGTTTTAAAGGAACTTTTAAACATTCGTCATGGTTACCAAAATTCAAGATAATCGGTTTTTACAGCAAGATATAACTATCACTGTTTAATAATACGTTAGTTCGTAACGTTATCAAAGAGTTCAAAATAAGTCGGGAATGTCTTATCCACACATTTTGGATCTATAATTGTTAATGCTTCTTTAAATGCTAAGAGGGAAAATGCCATAGCGATCCGATGATCATCATACGTTTCAATCTCCACATCTTTCAGTAACTTATCTTGTGGATAAATCACTAATGATTCTGCGCTCTCTTCCACTTTTACACCGAGCTTTGTGAGTTCCGTTGCCATTGCATGAAGGCGATCTGTCTCTTTCACGCGCCAGCTTCCAATATTTCTCAGGGTTGTTTTTTGATCTCCAAACACTGCTAACGTCGCTAACGTCATCGCCGCATCTGGAATGTGATTACAATCCAAATCAATGCCTCTGATGATTCCATCAACAGGTTTTGCCACAATCACTTCATTCTCTTTCCAAGTGACATCAGCGCCCATGAGTTCTAGCGCTTCAATAAATTGAATATCTCCTTGAATAGAAGATGTTCCAACCCCTTTCACCGTTAAAGGACCTTCCAATAATCCTAATCCCAAGTAGTAAGAAGCACTTGATGCATCTCCTTCCACATAAAATTCTCCCGGCGTTTTATATTGCGCATTATCAGGAATCATAAATTTCTGATAGTTATCATGTTGAATCTCAACACCAAATGCGCGAAGTAAAATCAATGTGATTTCAATATACGGTTTTGAAATCAATTCGCCATCAATCACGATCTCAATCTTTTGTTGTAACTTCGGCAATGTCATCAACAGAGCCGTAAGATATTGGCTTGAAACATTTCCTTTAATGGATACTTGATGTTTTTGTAACGATCCACCGCCTACTTTCAGTGGTGGATATCCGGCATTTCCTAAATAATCGATCTCAAATCCTAGCGCTTGCAATGCATCGACAAGATCTTTAATCGGTCTTTCATGCATTCTTGGAATTCCTGAAAGCTCGTATTCTCCACCATTAATGGCAAGTGCTGCTGTTAATGAACGAAATGCGGTGCCGGCATTTCCTAAAAATAGATCTGCTTTTTTATTGGGAAACCCTAAGCCTGAACCTTTTACACGAAATGTTCGAGTTGCTTCATCGACTAGATTTACCTCAATCCCTAACTGCGTTAAAGCTTCGAGCATCCGTTCAGTATCATCACTTTTCAATAAGTTATGAATCAACGTTTCGCCTTCTGTCATTGCCGCTAACAACAAAATACGATTTGAAATGCTTTTAGAACCAGGAATAATCACTTCTCCCTGAGCTTTTGCTTTTTTTGGTAAAAATAGTTTTTCCATATCACCTTCATTCTTTTAAAAAAATTTTAAAATCAGATCACTCAATTTTTCGATAAAACAACAATAGGATCAATCCTGAATCTATCTCGATCTTTAAGGATCTTATCACAACTCTGGAAGAAGCTCCTATTGGCGTATGGGCTTTAGAAAGTATGTCAGAGCTATACAGAAGTTATCCACATTTTTCAGGGGATAAAAAAATAGATCTTATAAAAATAAGATCCATTTTGTCTATCGTTCAGAATAGAAGCATTTTTTGAAAGCTTGCTTAAAATCAAGATTCAAGCGATATTTCATTTTCTTAAAAAGCGTCTTTAATCTCTATTGTTGTCTCTTTTTTAAGCAAAAACAGCTTTTCTATTCTTTCTCTTCCCCATAAACGTCATAAGTAAAGTATTTTGCTTCGACTTCTTTGTAAGAACCATCATCTCTTGTTGCTTGAATCGCATCATTAAATCGTTGTAATAACTCATTATCTCCTTTACGGATTCCAACGCCTACGCCTTCTCCAAGCCATTCTTCTTCAAAGAATCCTGGTCCAATAAATTCAATCTTATCTGCGTAATCTTTTTGAAGGTATCCGATATCCAAAGGAACTGCATCTGCGAATACGAGATCAATTCGACCTGTTTCTAAATCAAGCATTGCTTCATCAAGACTTCGGTAACTTCTTACGTCTGAGGTTCTTTTGTGTTTTTCATTCATGTAGATTTCATGAATTGTCCCACTTTGAACGCCGATTTTTTTCCCTTTCAATCCTTCATCTGTGATGTCGATCTGTTTTCCAATTGGAATCACAAATCTTGCAGGTGTTTGATAATACTTATTACTGAAATTAATGGCTTTTTTGCGAGTTTCAGTAATGGACATTGATGCCAAAATGGCATCGATGCGCTTAGTGTTGAGTGATGGAATTAACGCATCAAAATCCACTTGAACGATTTCGCATTTTTGTTCCATCTTTTCACAAAACAGTTTTGCTAAATCTGGTTCAAAGCCTTCAATTGTCTGAGTTTCAGAGATGTAACTAAAAGGAGGATATGAACCTTCAATCCCGATTTTGATCGTTTCTTGAGCCATAACTTGAGATGCAAGAAGTAAGGAACTTCCGATTAATAGTTTTTTTAACATGTGAACCTCGAACTGAAAAAGATATTTAAATTCTTGTTACTACTTATTAGTATTCATCTCTTTTTTAAAATATAGATGATGACAAGCTAACAGAGTTATCCACAATTTATCCCTATTTCGTAGGATTAATCAAGTCTTAACCCCTATTTTTTATGTGAATATCTCTTGATATAAATCTTTGGATGAAGAAACTGATAAGTCAGCCTAATGTTTATCTTAAAGTTATCCACAGATTTCTACCGTTTTTTTGCGGATAATTATCCTAAAGCGAATTTTAAGAGTTATAAAATCTCGTCATAATGAAATGACAGCGCTATTTTTTTGAAAAATATTTTTATTGCGAGATACGCTTACGAATATAAACAAATAGTTATATTGTTTATTGGAAATATAGAAAATATAGAAATATTAGAAAGCATTTGAAGATCTAAGCGGTAGTTACAAGCTGAGAATTATAGCTATGGCTTAAATATAAAAGACATAAAAAAAGTCGCAAAAGCGACTTTTAAATTTATTGGTATAAGTAGTTGTTACTATTAGATATTAATAGTGAACTACCTTAAGGTATTAACCTTGTTTCGTATTGAGGATCTTCCCAACAGCGATACCAATCACTAATGCAATCATTGCCGGAACCATCCAACCCATGGAACTCTCTTCAAATGGAAGGTAAGAGAGAAGTTCAGTTGTTTTGAGCTTAAATGTGGAGTCTCCGATATACCCTAAAACCACTGATAACGTGCTAATGACAAGTGTTGTATAGATCGTTAATTGGAAAGCAAGATTTGGAATTCCTTTCAATAATCTATCAATGAAGATTAAAACGATTAAAACGATCGTTAATGGATAGATGATTAAAAGGATAGGCACTGCACCCATGATAATTGAGCTTAAGCCTTGGCTTGCCAAAATAAAGCTAATGAGCGTAAAAATCACTGCGTAGATTGGATAAGAAATTTTATTGAAGAGTTTGTTGAAGTAACTGCTCACTGCAACAATAAGACCAATTGCTGTTGTTAAACACGCAAGAGACACAATCAAGCTTAATAAAATTCGCCCCGCTTCACCATACGTTAAACGTGCAACGCCCGTTAAAATGGACGTTCCCATATTTCCGCCATTCGCTTCTTGTGCTGTTAACGGATAGTTATTACCAATCCAAGCTAAAGAAACATAAACAAGTCCAAGACCAAGGCCGGCAATGACAGCAGCAATTGCTGATTGTTTAAAGACTTCTTTTTGGGAAGTTAATCCAGTCGCTTTTACGGCCGTCACAACAATCATCGCAAAAGCAACTGCTGCAATGGTATCCATCGTTTGGTAACCTTCAGAGAAACCTACAAAGAAAGGATCTTTCTGAAATTGTGGGCTAATCGCTGTAATAGGCTCATCTAATTTGAAGAAAGCGCTGATGATTAAGAGAACGATCGTAATTAACAGAAGTGGCGTGAGGATCTTTCCGACTCTCTCAACCAGTTTTGTGGGGTTAAGTGCCAAATAGAACGCAATCCCAAAATAAACAACTGAAAATAAGATCTTAGAACTAAAGGTTTCAACACCCCCTTCTAAGAAAGGAAGGATCGCCATTTCATAGGACACCATTGAGGTTCTTGGAATCGCGAAGAAGGGTCCAATTGTGAGATAAATCACAACCATGAAAATAACGGCAAATAGAGGACTGACTCTTCTAGCTTCAGATTGAAAGCCATTTTCAGAAAATGAACCGGCAATAATACCGATAAGCGGTAAACCAACACCTGTGACAATAAAACCTAGTATGGCAGGAATAAAATTATCCCCACTTAATTGTCCAACTGTAGGAGGGAAAATCAAGTTACCTGCGCCAAAGAAAAGGGCAAATAACATAAATCCAATAAATAATGTTCTTTTTGACATACAAATTCTCTACTAAATTTGAGTTTTCATCGTATTTTTAACGAGTTATATAAAAAATAAAACTGAATCAGTAAATTTCATACTTTTAAGCTTTATAGATCATTGGATAAATGATCGGATCCAAACTGCTATCAAATGAATAAATTTTTGTGAGCTTTTATTAATATCATCTCTTTTATAAAGAATAGATGATGATGAGCAGCTATAGTTATCCACAGATTTTGGGTAAAAACAGTGAATAACTTATCTTAAGCCTATTTTTTGCTGTTGAAAAGTCCTTGCATAAAACTCTGTATGAGTTTGTCGATAAAAAAATGTAAAGTTATCCACTACTTATCCACATTTTTGTGGATAACTTATCCATTATAAATTTGTAAGAGCTGTGAATAAGTGGTTTAACCTTATGATTATAATAGGGTTAGTTTTTTGGATAATTCTTGAAGAGCAATGGCTCTATGAGAAATTTGATTTTTTTCTTCACTCGAAATTTCACCAAAAGTCTGTTTTTTATCAGGATAATAGAAGAGAGGATCGTAACCAAAACCGCTATTGCCTTCTAATTTTTCCGTGACAAAGCCATGAACTTCTCCTTCAGCAATGAGTGGAACAGGATCTGTTTCATCACGAACTAGTGCTAAAACAGCCTTAAAATAAGCGGCGCGTTCACTGTTTTGGCAGTTTTTTAATTTTTGTAAGAGTTTTTGATTATTCGCCTCATCATTTCCTGATTCGCTATATCGTGCGGAATAAATTCCTGGTTCGCCGTTAAGAAAAGGGACTACTAAGCCAGAATCATCTGCTAATGCTGGTAATCCGCTCAGTTTTGCGGCATTTCTTGCTTTTATGAGCGCATTTTCAATAAATGTCAGTCCTGTTTCTTCAGGATCGGAAATAATGCCGGCATCTTTTAAGGAGAGTGCTTCAATTCCTAACGGTCTGAAAAGTGCTTTAAATTCAGCAATTTTGCCGGCATTGTTGCTTGCAATTACGATTTTTTTCATAGAAATACCTATTGTAGTTAGTGAAAATGGAGAGTTATTTGTAGAAATTGAATGAAGATTAATGAGGATATATATACTTGTTAAATCAGCTCTAAATTGAATGCATTAATGTTTTTGAGAGGATTTGTTTTATTAAAAATCTGGTGACTTTTTATTTATGCTTTTTAAACAAAAAATTATTTAACGCTTTTATTTTGAAGTGGTTTATAAGAATATTATCTTTGTATTACTTGTTAATGAGGTCTTTTTCTAAGATTTTATGAATATCTTTTCGATCTTCTAATGTTTTTAAAATCATTTTTAAATCGCCATGTTGCGGTGTTTGTAAGTCTGAAGATATTTCTAAAAGAGGCACTAACACGAAGGCGCGTTCCTGCATGAAAGGATGGGGAACTGTTAAAATATCGGTACGAATGGTGTCTTGGTCATAGAGGATGAGATCAATATCTAATGTTCGAGGACCCCAATGAATGGTTCTTTCTCTTTGATGATCTAGCTCAATTTTTTGCATCTTTAACAGAAGATCATGAGCTGAAAGCGTTGTGGAAATTTTAACAACAGCATTAATAAAATCAGGTTGTTCAGGACCAATCGGTGGTGTTTTATAAAGAGATGAAGATATTAACAGGTGTATTTCAGGAATATTTTCAATTTCTATTATGGCTCTATTTACTTGATTAATAGGATTATTAAGGTTTGAACCGAGTGATAAATACGCTATGTGCATATGAAAGCCTTTAAAGAATTAAAATATATATCTTGCATTTAGATAGATTTGCGCTTAATGTTAGAAGCTGTTTACGGCAATACTTGCAGTAGGCAGTTTCTATTTTTATATATGATTCTAAATCATATAAGTTTTATTTTTGAGGTTTTTTATGCGTATTGGAACTGTAAAATGGTTCAATGAATCTAAAGGATTCGGTTTTATCACTCCTGATGACGGTGGTGCTGATGTATTCGTACATTTCTCTACTATCCAAGGTGATGGCTTTCGTACTTTAGCGGAAGGTCAAAAAGTTGAGTTTGAAGCGAAAGAGTCAGATCGTGGTCTTCAAACAACTGTTTGTAAACCTGTTTAATTAAAGAGAGTCGAGATATAGTTGTTCCATTGAATTGTTAGTTATGCATTAATTAGTAACCTATAGAACAAAAATAACCGAACATTAAAAAAGCCTCTAATTTTATTAGAGGCTTTTTTCTGATTCCAAGAAAATAATGATTACATATTCGTAATCATGACATCCCCAAATTCGCTTGTAGATACTTGTGTTGCGTCTGTCATCATCTTAGCGAAGTCTGCTGTGACTTTCTTCGAAGCAATAGCCCCATTTAGCGCTTTAATGATAAGATCTGCAGCTTCTGTCCAACCTAAATGACGTAACATCATTTCAGCAGATAGAATCATTGATCCTGGGTTTACAATATTTTTGCCGGCAATATCAGGAGCTGTTCCGTGAGTTGCTTCAAAAATTGCGATTGAATCTGAAAGATTTGCACCTGGCGCAATTCCAATTCCACCTACTTGAGCCGCTAATGCATCAGAGATGTAGTCACCGTTTAAGTTAAGGGTTGCTACAACGGTGTATTTTTCAGGTTCGAAAAGAATACGTTGTAAGAAAGCATCCGCAATACTATCTTTAATGGTAATCATATTCCCAGTTTTAGGGTTTTTGAATTCACACCAAGGACCATTTCCAATTAAGGTTGCGCCGAACTCTTCACGAGCAAGCTCATATCCCCAATCGCGGAAACCGCCTTCTGTAAATTTCATGATATTGCCTTTATGAACGAGTGTTACATTTGGCTTATCATTGTCGATTGCGTATTGAATGGCTTTACGAACAAGACGTTTAGTTCCTTCAATGGATACTGGTTTAATACCAATTCCTGAAGTTTCTGGGAATCTGATTTTGCTAACGCCCATTTCATCTTGTAAGAAATCAATTACTTTTCTCGCATCCGCAGATCCAGCTTCCCACTCAATGCCGGCATAGATATCTTCTGAGTTTTCACGGAAGATGATCATATCTACTTTTTCAGGCTCTTTCACAGGGGAAGGAACGCCTTGGAAGTATTGAACAGGACGCATGCAGAGGTAAAGATCGAGTGTTTGACGCATTGTCACGTTCAATGAACGAATACCGCCACCAACAGGTGTTGTTAAAGGACCTTTGATCGATACAACAAACTCTTTGAGCGCATCTAACGTTTCCGCAGGTAACCACTCATTATCGCCGTATACTTTTGTAGACTTTTCACCGGCATACACTTCCATCCAAGAAATTTTCTTAGATCCGCCATACGCTTTCTCAACCGCAGCATCAACAACTTTTTTCATCACAGGTGTGATTTCTGCACCCACTTCATCACCTTCAACGAAAGGGATGATTGGATTGTTAGGAACGTTTAAAGCAAAGTTCTCAGTAAGCGTAATTTTTTCGCCCGCAGGAACTTTAATATGTTGATAAGTCATAAAACCTCCAAAATAAAGATAAAAATTAAAAAATGTTACTCAATTAAAATTAGCCTTTTTGGATGATGCGCTTAGGGCCAATAGATGTTGGCGTATTGGGCGCACCGATCCCTAAAAATTGGTGATCGTCACTATATAGACGATATAGATCGTGTTCGAGTGTACCTTCAATATGTATTCTTTGTCCATGAAGTATACGTGTAGATTCTTCCTGATTAAAGGTTAATATCGGAAGATCTGTCAGTGCTGTATCAATGGGGAGAAGTAATTGATCTAATGCTTCAAAATCCCCTTCAAGCGCTTCGATTTCTGCAAAAGGAATAAGCGTTGCATTTTCAAAGGGATGGATGGTAATTCTGCGTAGCATCGTCAGATGACCTAATGTCTTTAGGCTTGTGGCAATATCTTCGGCAAGGACGCGAACATAGGTTCCTTTGGAGCATGCCACGGTTGCGGTGAAGGAATCCTCAGAGATGTCATCCAGTGTCAGCGACAAAATTGTGATTTTTCGAGCTTTACGCTCTACCTCAATCCCTTCTCGCGCGAGCTCATATAATCGCTTTCCTTCATGATGAAGTGCCGACACCATGGGCGGAACTTGCTCAATTTCTCCTAAGAAGGATTCAAGAATGGTTTCAATCTTCGCTTGCGTCAGATTTTCCGGCACCGGCATTGTGTCGATGATATCGCCTTCTGCATCGCCGGTAGAGCTTTTTTCTCCAAGCTTACAGGTAAATTGATAGGACTTATGATTATCAAGGAGTTGTCCGGCAAATTTGGTGGCTTCTCCAAAACAGATTGGAAGCATTCCCGTTGCCATGGGATCAAGCGTGCCACTATGCCCTGCTTTTTCAGCATTGAAAAGACGTTTAACTCTTTGAAGGATATGATTGCTTGTAATCCCTTTCGGTTTATCTAAAAGCAAAATGCCGTCAATATGACGGCGTTTATGTTTAATCTTCTTGTTCATCAGTGCGATTTTTCTCGGCTTTTTGTTCATCTGAACGAATCGCTTCCGTGATAAGAGAGGTCATTGCATTACTCTTTTCAAGAAGGTCATCGTAAATAAAGTGAAAACGAGGAATCGTTCTCAAGCGGAGGATTTTCCCGAGTTGACGGCGAAATTCTTGCGCATATTCATGGAGTAGATCAATGATCTCTCCTCGTTCCTCTTCAGGACCTAAATATGTGACATACACCTTCGCGTGGGAAAAATCTCGAACAGTTTCAACTAAAGTAATTGAAACCATACTTGCTCGTGGATCACTGATTTCTTTTCTAATTAGCATAGAGAGCTCCTGACGGAGCTGCTCATCTATGCGTTTTAAACGTGAATTATTACTCATTATAGTTTTCGTTCTACTTCAACAGTTTCAAATACTTCGATTTGGTCTCCTGCGCGAACATCATTATAGTTCTTCACGCCGATACCACACTCAATGCCTGCGCGAACTTCACTAACGTCATCTTTAAAGCGGCGTAGTGATTCTAGTTCACCTTCATAGATTACTATGTTATCACGAAGAACACGAATTGGACTGTGACGTTTGATTAAACCTTCAGTTACCATACAGCCAGCAATCGCACCAAGTTTCGGAGATCTGAATACATCACGAACTTCGGCAATACCGATAATTTGTTCTTTAAATTGTGGCGCAAGTTTACCGATTAATGCTTTCGTCACTTCATCGATCACATCATAGATGACGCTGTAGTAGTAGAGCGATAAGCCTTCTTCTTCGATGATTCTACGAGCACTGTTATCCGCACGAACGTTAAATCCGATTACAAGCGCATCTGAAGAAACCGCTAAGTTTGCATCAGATTCAGTAATACCGCCCACGCCACTTGCAACAACTGTTACTGTGACTTCATCATTAGAAAGTTCATGTAATGCATCCACAATCGCTTCGATAGAACCTTGAACGTCTGCCTTAAGAACAATGTTAAGACGTTTAGTTTCTGCTTCACCCATAGAGTTGAAGAGATTCTCAAGTTTTGATTTGTGCTGTCTTGCTAATTTAATCTCACGGAATTTTCCTTGACGGAAAAGCGCGATTTCACGAGCTTTTCGCTCATTTGGTACCACCATTACTTCATCACCGGCATTTGGAACACCTGATAAACCGATCACTTCTACTGGAATTGAAGGAGATGCACTTTCTACTTGTTGACCATTTTCATCAATTAAGGCTCTTACACGGCCATATTCATAACCGGCAAGTAAGATATCGCCTTTTTTGAGGCAACCTGATTGAACAAGAATAGAGGCAACAGGACCACGACCACGATCGAGTTTCGATTCAATCACAGAACCACGAGCAGGACCTTCAGAGATTGCTTTCAGCTCTAACACTTCTGCTTGAACAAGAATTTGATCAAGAAGATGGTCAATCCCTTCCCCTGTTTTTGAAGAAACAAATGCGAAGAGGTTTTCACCGCCCCACTCTTCAGAAACGATGCCATATTGTGTTAACTCTGACATGATACGATCTTTGTCAGCGGTTGGTTTATCGACTTTAGTAACTGCAACAATTACCGGCGTATTTGATGCTTTCGCATGCTGAATACCTTCGATTGTTTGTGGCATGATGCCATCATCTGCTGCGATTACTAATACAACAATATCCGTTACTTTCGCACCACGAGCACGCATTGCGGCGAACGCACTATGTCCTGGTGTATCTAAGAATGAAATCACGCCCTTAGATGTTTTCACATGATAAGCACCGATATGCTGTGTAATTCCACCTGCTTCACCGCTTGCAACGTGTTCTTTACGAATATAGTCAAGAAGTGATGTTTTACCATGGTCAACGTGACCCATGATTGTGACAACAGGAGGACGTTGTTTAAGGAGGTTTTCGCCACCTTGTTCAATTGAAGCGATTAACTCATCTTCTAATGGGTTTTCACTTACAAATTTAAAGGTATGACCCATCTCTTCAACGACAATTGCCGCTGTTTCACGGTCAAGCAGTTGGTTGATTGTCACCATTGAACCAAGATTCATTAAAGCTTTTATGACTTCTGCTGCTTTAATAGATAATTTGTGTGCAAGATCCGCAACGCTAATAGTTTCACCCAATTCAACTTCAATTTGTTTTGTTACCGTAGGTAATTGGAAACCATGTTGCTGTGGCTGTTGTGAACGTTTTGGCTGACGACGAGTATTACGTTTGTTTTCACGCTTCAATGAAATCTCAGCACGATCGCTATCACGATCTTTACGGCGAGTTACCGGTGCTTTACGTGATTTTTTATCAGATTTATTGTCATCATCTGACTTTGGTAAACGTTTTGCTGGTTTCGCAACGACTTCATCGATAATCTCTTCTTCAACAATAGGTTCTTCCACAACAGGCTCTTCCTGTGTTTGGAATTGAATTGCTACTTTTGAAACAGGTTTTTCAGTTGCTGAAGCCATTTTATTAAGGCGAGCGATCTCTTCTTGCTGTGCACGATCACGTTGCTCTTTTTTAGCTCTTGCTGCTTCTTTTTTCTCTTCTAATTCACGCTCTGCACGTTCTTTAGCTGCGAGTTGGCGTTCTTTTTGAAGCTTCTCTGCTTCAAGGCGTTTTGCTTCTTGTTCCGCTTTACGTTTTGCTTCCATTTCAACTTTATCTGTAGTCTTTGAAGTCGTAACTTCTTGTTCAGTCGTTTTAGTGTCTTTAGGGGTGTCTACCGGAGGAACATCATTGTTTTGAGCTACAGTTTCAGCATTAGCAACAGGTGTATTCGTTTCTTCGGCGGTAACTGCAAGATTATTCTCATCAGGTGTTACAACATTATCTTCAATTTTTTGATAAGTACGTTTACGGCGCACTTCAACAGGCACCGTGCGCGCTTGCCCAGGAGCTGTTTCTACTTTCAGCTCGGTATGGGTTTTACGCTTTAACGTAATTTTTGATGGGCTTTTTGTTTTATCTTGTTCACTCATTCTTATCTTCCAAGTAGACACTCTATGTCTATCTAAAATTATTTATTCATATTATTCAAACCAGCTCTGTCTTGCCGCCATAATATACTTACTTGCATCTTCTTCATCGATCTCGATTAACTCACATAATTCGTCAGTAGAGAGTTCTGCTAAATCATCTAGTGTGCGAATATTGCTTTTTGCGAGGGTAATTGCGAGAAGCTCGTTTTCATCGAGCGCATGAATAAGCTCAGGGGTGGGTGCTGATTCACCTAAGTTTTGAAGAAGTGCTTTTTTATTATTTAATGCTTCAAGTGCAGCATCGCGAAGTGCTTCGATAATATCTTCATCAAATTCTTCAATTTCTAGCATTTCTACAACAGGAACATAGGCAACTTCTTCAATGGTTGAGAAACCTTCACGGATGAGGATTTCAGCAACCTCTTCATCCACGTTAAGTCCATCCATAAAGAGATCTTGAATACGACCTGATTCTTTCTCATATTTTTGTTGTGCATCATCATTCCCCATCACGTTGAGTTCCCAACCTGTGAGTTTTGATGCTAAACGAACGTTTTGTCCGCCGCGGCCAATCGCCTGAGAAAGCTTATCTTGGCTAACCGCAATATCCATCATGTGACGATCTTCATCTACCACAACGGATAGAACTTCTGCAGGAGACATTGCGTTAATGACAAATTGCACTGGGTTTTCATCCCAAAGCACAATATCAACACGCTCACCGGCAAGTTCTTTAGTAATGTTTTGTACACGTGAACCACGCATTCCCACGCAAGCACCCACAGGATCAATACGTTGATCGTGTGTTTTTACAGCAATTTTCGCACGGCTTCCTGGATCTCTGCTTGCTGCGATAATTTCGATCGCCCCTTGGTTAATCTCTGGTACTTCAATTTCGAAAAGCGCTTTGATGAGGCTATCACTTCTTCTTGAAAGAAGAATCTGAGGGCCTCTTGGGTTATCTTCACTGATTTCTTCTAAAACCGCTCTAATGGGATTACCGATACGAAGAGATTCGCGAGGAATCATGTTTTCTTTTGGTAAGAAAGCTTCATCATTATCGCCGATATCAATATAGAAGTTACCGCGATCAATACGTTTTACCGTACCACGAATGAGTTCACCAATTTTATGCTCATAACGGCGAGCCATTTGCATTCTTTCAGCTTCACGAATTTTTTGGAAAATAATCTGTTTTGCAGTTTGTGCACCAATGCGCGCAAAAGGAATATTTTCAATTTCTTCTTCAATAAATTCCCCTAATTCAATTTCAGGGTCATCAATTTGTGCTGCAGAAATAGTGATTTGGCGAGTAGGAACTTGCTCTTCTTGTGGAAGCTGATCTTCTACCACCATCCAACGGCGGAAAGTTCTATATGAACCATCTGCTTTGTTAATTTCAATACGAAGATCTACATCAATGGTATAAGTTCTACGAGCTGCCGCCGCTAATGCAAATTCTAATGCCGCAAAGATCTCATCTCTAGAGATGCCTTTTTCATTAGATACAGTTTCCGCAACGAGCATTATTTCTTTATTATTCATGTTGAAAAGTCTCTGTTATAAATGTTAAAAGTCGAGGACGAGTTGTGCTCTGTCAATATTTGATAGAGGAACTAAAATAGGCTCTTCAGAAAATTGATCATTTTCAAGTTTCATGATGATGCTTAAATCAGTATCTGTCACATCAACGACCTTTCCTTGAAAACGGCGACGGTTATTCATGGCAGAACGTAATTGGAAAGAGATCAATTGATCTTTATATTCTGCGAATTGCTCAGGATGGAAGAAGTAACGATCCATTCCCGGAGATGATACTTCAAGCGTATATGCCATGGTAATAGGATCATGAACATCCAAAAGACCGGCAACTTGATTGCTGACGATTTCACAATCTTCAATACCAATGCCATCTGCCTTATCAATATAGATACGGAGAATGGCATTTTTTGTGTTCGGATGAAATTCAATACCCCACAGTTGATATCCCATTGCCTCGATAGATGGCGAAAGAAGTTCTGTAAGGTTATAAGGGTCTTTACGCATAGAGGTCATTTCCCATAAAAAATTGATAAGCAAAAAGCCCGTTTAAGAACGGGCTTTTATTATTATATTTGGTTGCGGGGGCTGGATTTGAACCAACGACCTTCGGGTTATGAGCCCGACGAGCTACCAGACTGCTCCACCCCGCGTCAATGAGAAAGCTATTATATATATCCTTCACATAAATGCAAGTCATAATTTGTGTTTATGTGAATAAATCAATAGTTTTGTATTTCCTGAATGAATTGCTTCTACTTATCTTATTGAAATACGTATATTAAAAGGAAGTATTTATTTCCGTGTTTTATCTTTAAAAATTGTGATGAACTGTAAGTTGTGGAATAACTTTTGGAGCACCGCAGAGATGTTATGATACATAATGTAAAGATTATTATAGATAGACGTTCTCTTTCCCGATGAAAGCAGATGTATGTTGATTTGAAGATGTGAATAAGATCGGAAGATTCGCTGAAAAGTGTGTAGAATGACAACGATATTTTAAACGATGATGGATAGAAGGTGATTATGCCAGCTGTATTATTAATGGCGATTGCAATCTGTTTCGAAGTAATAGGAACTGTTTGCATGAAATTGTCAAATGGGTTTAGTGAAATTTTACCCTCAATATTGATGCTTATATTTTATGGCTTAGGATTTGTCGCTTTTGTGGCATGTATTGCAAAAGTTCAAATTTCGATTGCATATGCCCTTTGGACGGCGATTGGGATGGTTGCGATCTCTATTATTGATATTCTATTTTTTGATGCATATCTATCGAATATGAAAATTATCGCGTTTGTTTTGATTAGCCTAGGAGTTGTTGGATTGACATTTGAACAACAAAAAAAGGTAGTCAATGACTGAGATATTGACTTTTTTAGCGAGCGTGAATGTATGGATTTTATTAATCGTTGCTATTTTCTGTAGTGCATTTGCGACAACGAGTTTAAAACTTCTAGGTTGCGGATCTTCCAAGTGGACGCTTGCGGGCGTTATTGTTGGCTATAGTCTCTTCTTGTTTCTGATTACTTTAGTCATGAGCCGAATTGATATGAGTATCGGATATGCCGTTTGGGCAGGATTATCCACGGTATTAATGACAATTTCAGGAACGCTCTTTTTTAAAGAACAGCTTACAATTCAAAAGATTATCAGTTTGACTCTTGTTGTGGTGGGTGTGGTTTTATTAAATCTTGCGGATATGGGTGTGTAATAAAGGCAAAGAAATAAAATAAAATGTATAACAGTTGTTATATATTTGAGATATATTAATCAAACTATACATATAAAAACTATATAAAAATAATATTGATATTCCCTTAAGATTATAGGTTCTTATCATTTATTTAAAATAAATAATTATAAAATCAATCGGTTGTAATTAATCTTATATTGTTAAAGTGATTGTTGCAGTTAGTTGTGGTATTATTGCGCAATAATGGCACTTCGAATAATAAAATAATAAAGATTAAAAATCTAGTTTGAGGTAAAGGGCATGCAAAAAAAGATAAAAGTCGCATGTGGGAATTGTAGTTTACAACAACTGTGTCTCCCTGTCGGTTTAGAAAATAATGAATTTGTAAAATTAGAAAAAATCGTTCAACGTGGTAAACCTCTCTCTAGAGGAAAACATGTATTTTATCCTGGAGATCCATTTACATCGCTATATGCGGTAAGATCTGGGGCAGTTAAAACATATAAAGTTGCGAATGATGGCACAGAGCACGTCACGAGTTTTTATCTTCCTGGGGAAATTATTGGATTAGATGCTTTAAGTTCGGGTATACATACTTGTGGAGCTAAAACGCTTGAAACAACGAGTTTATGCGAGATCCCTTATAATCAACTAGATACCATTGCAGTGACGATTCCCAATATCTCCAGACAACTGCTAAAGATTATGAGTCACGAGATTAAATGTGATGAGCAGATGATGACAATGATCGGCTCTCAACCGGCAAAAGCGCGATTAATCGCTTTATTCTTAAGTTTATCCGCGAGATTAAAACGCCGAGGTTACTCAGCCACTGAATTTTCACTTAGTATGTCACGAGCGGATATTGGTAGCTATTTAGGCTTAGCGGTTGAAACAGTCAGTCGCCTTTTGAAAAAGCTACAAGATCAAGGATTGATTGAAGTAAATCACCGACAAATTAAATTATTAGATTTTGACAAACTACAAGAAATGGTCAGTTTTGAAATTCATTAAGAATAGGTTAGTGACAGATATGTAGTGATTCAGGACGGGTCATAGATATAAAAAAGGCTACTGATGAAGTAGCCTTTTTGATGTGTAGATTTTTATCTATTGATTAACCGACAACGCTAGGTAGATTCAGTAACTCTGGGAATGAACCTACGAAGATAATCACCACCGCACTGATCACTGCAAGAATAAGCGAGAGATTGCCACCACGAACATGTTTAGCATCTGGATTTAATTTACGAGATTTATACGCTAAAGCGACCGGTAAGATCACGCCGATAAATGCAAAGATTACGCCGGCAAAGCTAAAGGCGCTTAAGAAGATATTTGGATAAGTAAAGCCTACAATGATCGGCGGAATAAAGGTAATCGCTCCCACCATCAAGTTGTTTTTACTCATATTAAAGTGTGCTAATAGATCTTTTACGGCATTCGATAACCCAAGTGATACGCCGATATAGGACGTTGTTAATGCTAAAACAGAGAAGATTCTCACAATTTCACTAATGGTTTTACTGCCGGTGGTTACTTCAAACGCATGAATTAAGCCATTTAAGCTTGGATCTTCATTTAAAATTGCGATTAATTGTGATTGTTCCAATACGCCGTGCGTTGCCATCTGCCAAATAATATAGATCACGAAAATGCCGGTAGATCCGAAAATACATGCAAGGCGTAGTTTATGATTATCCCCTTGTAAGTATTCATTAATGGTGGGCGTACAGATATGGAAACCAAAAGTCATAAAGAAGATCGGAAGTGCCGAGAAGACTAATAAATTGTTTGTCGGCGCATATTGTAAGTTTGTGACAGAAAATTTACCGAAGAGGAAATAGAGTAAAACAATAAAGCTTAGGACTTTCAATCCAAAAAAGAGTCTATTGGTAATATCAGAAAGCGCAATCCCAATGGTTACGATAATTCCAAATAACACTGCAAATGCGAGCGCTGCAATTTTTTGTGCTTTTTCTGGATCAAGATCTAAAGACTTTGGAATTAGATTAAAGAGTAAGTTTCCGCTTCCCGTAATATAGGCTGTTAAAACGGCGTACATAAAGAAGAGCAGGATGAAGTTGACGATGAGCTTGCCGGTAAGACCAAAGTATTGCTCTGTAATTCCGGCAATGCCGGCATCGTTGGGACTGTATTGATGTACTTCCGCATAGAGCAACGCCGTAAAGGTTAATAATATCCATAAGAAAAAGAGAATGGCGAAAGTCATGCCAAATCCCATTTGTGCCGAAGTGAGTGGCATGGCAAGCATTCCAGCACCGACGGCGGTTCCCGCTATAATTAGCGTGCTTCCAAATACACGATTTTTCATCGTAAAAGTCCTTTGAGATTGATATAGAAGAGGTTAGAAGAAAAAGATGTTTTCTATCTCCTTAATCAAAGATCATAGTAGAGAATAATTTTATTGTCTAAGGAGATTGAGTGTAAAGTTATTTCAAGCAAGGATTTTAGGGTTAAAAGCGTATTTTAGAGAATGTTAAAAGAAAATTGCGAATGGCTTTGGAGAAAGGTTTCATTGGCACAATTTTGAGATTAAAAGGAAAGCTATAAACATTTTAAAAGCTCTAAAGATATTAGGTTTAGGAGGGGGAATTCCCATATTAGAGATATGGTATGGACGATTAGAAACGTGGTAGAGATGAGGTTTATGTGATTTTAAAACATTCTTGTAAAAAATATAGTTATAAAAAACCACTAAAAAACAGGTGGTTAATATTTTATTGTGCCTCTATTTTATGCAAACCCGTAAAAATGATGTGTTGAGAGTTGACGATGAAAAATATTTCTCTATAATACTAATTCCTCGGGGTCATTAGCTCAGTGGTAGAGCAGTTGGCTTTTAACCAATTGGTCGAAGGTTCGAATCCCTCATGACCCACCAATTATAAAAAGACCTCCACTTATGTGGAGGTCTTTTTATGTCTGTTATTTAGATTCTGCCGACATTCCCATTAGGAAGTAAAGTCTAACAATAAGAGCGATCTCGGCATCTCGATACATAATTGAGATTGCTGGCATGATAGATTTCCAAAGTAAGAATGATTTCATTCATTAGCAGATTTAAAAAACTTAAAGATTCAGAAAGGTCTTGTTCGTATTGAAAACCCTTTCCAAAACATTGCCAAAGTATTTTAAAGTATCCCCTATTTAAATTTACGATCAATATTTTCCATTTTACGAAAGTATTTAGCTTTTACAGATAGTTCTTGGATGAAAATTACGTGATTTTTTGTGAAATTGTTTTTGATAAATGAATAAGTTATGCATTTTTTAAGAAAAATGTGTCAAAAATAGCGAAAATAGAGTTGACCATTAAAGAAAAATCTCTATAATACTAACTCTTCTACGGGTCATTAGCTCAGTGGTAGAGCAGTTGGCTTTTAACCAATTGGTCGAAGGTTCGAATCCCTCATGACCCACCATAGAATTTAAAAAGCCTCCACTTAGTGGGGGCTTTTTTGTATCTGCTCTATTTATCGTTTTATTTTTACGTATGATAAATGAGGAATCCTTGAATAAAAGATCATTCACAATGGGTTCATGAATTATTTTTGAGAAGGAATGTCGTTGTCATTTAAGAAATCTTCCTTTTTCTAATTCTAAAATCTCACGAAAAATAAGGTAGAAGATGTTGATTGAGCAATTGCAAATAATTCAAAATGTACAGCAACGATCCGTTGTGGTGATCGATGCGAAAGATGTGGATATTTCTCACTTGATCTCTGAGTTTTTAGAGCTATTTCCAAAAGGTATCTGCTTTTCAGATGAAGAATCTCTTTTAGCGAATTCAAAAGCAATTATTCTGCCACTGAATAAAACACGGGAATATTTAGGATTAACCACAGAAGCGGTATTGCTAGATATTCGAGAGGGTTTTCCTTTAGATTATTTTCTTTCGATTGCCGCAACCATCGGTGCTGGCGGAATCTTGGTTTTATTCACGCAAGATGTTTTGGGATTGAAAGAGAGCGAAAGATTTCATTCAGAACCGATTGCAACGCCCTATTTTCATCAATATCTTCAAGCCATGTTGGTGCGTTATGCGTATTTCTTTAAAAATGGAAAGGTCATTGCACCAACCGAGATTGATGAATTATCAATAGAGATTCCTAAAATCATTCCCGAAAGATCAAAAGCCCAGGAACATTTTTTAGAATTAGATGATTCAGAACAGATGGTGATTAAACAAGACTTCCTAGAGAAATCTGCCGGCATTTATACGTTATTTTCTGCGCGTGGTTCTGGTAAGTCTTGGTTAGGTGCTTCAATGATTGAAGAATCGCCGGAAGCATTTGTGTTAACAGCTCCCAATCAAAATGCGATTACGCAATATCTGCATATTGAAAATTTACCTTTCAGAGCGCCGGATGCGCTTTTTCTGAGTATTGCCGAGAATGACAAACAACCACAAACCTTAATTATTGAAGAAGCTGCAAAGATGCCGTTAGCGCATTTAGAGAGATTATGCCGGCGATTTCAGAAAGTATTAATGATTTCATCGGTAGAAAACTATGAAGGCACAGGGCAAGGATTACGAGAGAAGATCGGCGATCTCGTATTGATTGATCATTCCTACCAGCTTCATCAGCTTAAAAGATTCTCCGGTAAAGATGCGCTCACGAAATTGTGTGATGCGTTGAGATTTGAGTTGAAGGAAGTTGAATCGAAGGAGCTGTTAACCGATACGGCGTTTCTTTCAGAAGTGGAATCTTCCCTGATTGGAATGAATCAAGTAATTAACCTCGAAAACAATGTAGAAAATAATTGGGATGGTTTAGAAACAGAGATTCATGGCGCATTAGATTACGAATTGTATTGCGAATTTTATAACTATGAGAATATCCATGAGCTTCGGGAGAATCTTCCGAAATTAGTTGCTCTATATCAACTGTTAAATGACACACATTACCAAACAAATATTCAGGATTTACGGCGTTTAATGGATGCGCCGAATCAGGTATTTGTGCTCGCTTATTATCAGAAAAGATTAATAGGTGCGATTTGGGCAATGGAGGAAGGTGGATTATCTCCGGCATTAACAGAAGCGGTATTTAATGGTGTGCGCCGGCCGAAAGGAAATTTAGTCGCGCAGATGTTAGTAGGACAAAGTTATTTTCCTGAAGCCATGTTGCAACAATCGGTTCGGATTTCGAGAATCTCTGTGATTGAGCCCTTACGGCGTTTAGGGATTGGGCAAAGAATGGTACAGTTTTTAGAATCTAAAGTAGAAACGTTAGTGGACTTTATCTCTGTAAGCTTTGGTTTAACACAGAATTTACTACTTTTTTGGGAATCTATCGGTTATCAGATCGCTCATTTAGGCTTTCATCTCGATAAAACAACGGGATTACATTCGGCAGTTGTTTTGAAATCTTTAGAAGATGAAAATGTACAAGAGTGGATTCAGGAAGCCATTCAAAAATTTGGGGCAGATGCGCTGTTAAACCTTTCTCATCGTGAATATCGTGCGGAAATTACGAAAATTTTGCAAGAAAAGGCTCAAGAAGGAATATTGGATGTTCGAGACCGAGCTGTGATTGATGCGCATCACAATGAAAAACGAGCGCTTCATACTGTGAAAAATGCGCTTTTACGAGGGGGAATTGCCGAGGTATAACAGTAAAACAAGAAGATTTGATTGATTGTTGCTCAATGGTTGACAGTCCTTATCTTCCTCCCTATAATCCTAATTCTGAAATGTAGTTCAGCCGGCGTAGCTCAGTTGGTAGAGCAACTGACTTGTAATCAGTAGGTCCCGCGTTCGATTCGTGGTGCCGGCACCATACAAAAGAAGATCCCAATACCGAAAGGTATTGGGATTTTTCTTATTCCGAAAAAGATAAATCATTTTTCTAAGAAGTACGGAATTATTTAGATGGAGTGATTTACGATGATTTTTGTTTGTTTTAATGTTGTTGTAATGAAAATAGTATTGAAGCCTTGATGACTACTTACGACTTTTTTATCAAATTTTTTGGATGAAGCGCCTCAAATTGTATTTTAATGTCATTAAATATGTCATTACATCTTGATTTGTTTTTATTAGAATCGTGTTATTTCTCTCTATTATTGGGGTAATAGTATTGATAATAATAGTTGTTAAATTATGAATATCAGATAGTTATCGTTATCTGGTGGTCATATTTAATCGAGAGTGTTGACAGATAGAATCTTCCTCTCTATAATCCTAATTCTGAAATGTAGTTCAGCCGGCGTAGCTCAGTTGGTAGAGCAACTGACTTGTAATCAGTAGGTCCCGCGTTCGATTCGTGGTGCCGGCACCATACAAAAGAGAATCCCAATACCGAAAGGTATTGGGATTTTTCTTGTCTTGAATATTTTGAGAAGAGATGGAATCAAAGTGATAAGCCCATCTCTTCTAAATGGAATTATTGGATCTATTCGTCCAAAAGATCAGGATTCATCTTGAGAACAAGTGCTTTGATCTCAGGCGTAGGGTATTCCGCACGATGCATCAATAGAGAATAGAGCTCAGGATCTTGCATATCTAATAGGGAAAGATAGAGATCTTTTTCTGTATCCGGTGCACTTTCGAAGTGGTTCGCAAGATAACGATCACATAATGCATCTAGTTCGCGCATTCCTCGGCGTGAACGCCATTTTATTTTTCTGAGATCATATTTCTCACTCATTTCATAACCTCTTTCAGCTAAAAATTTCATAAAAAAACGGTGACACTAAAGATTTGTAAGGCTTAAGTGTACTATGTTTCAAAGTTCAGAGAGCGCTAATCTTATTTTAGAAAAAATGCCGAGGTTTTGAACAAATTGTTTATGAAAGATTATTTGCAGAAGCGAACTGCACTTTATTGACTTGAAAGTGAAAATAGTCAAAAAAATGCGCAAAACAGTCTAAAATTTTGCTATGATCTACCTCCGGCTAAGAAATATATAATGAACGGTCAACGGCATTTTTGCTTGATTATGTTTCACATCTTAGCTAGTATTCCCCCTTCAATAAATTAGTGACCCCGGTGAACGATGAATAAATGGTTTGAGTTAACTCTGAAAGCTGACATGCGATTTACAGCAGAAGCATTAGATGAAGCATTAGTTGAATCAGGAGCAGTGGCAGTGACCATGAAAGATGGTGATGATGAGCCAATCTTTGAACCGCTTCCGGGAGAAACGCCATTATGGAGCAATACGCTCGTCACAGGGCTTTATGAAGTGCCTTGCGATGTGGATGAGATTAAGGCGTTTTTATCTCACTATTTAGGGGATTCCGATCTTCCTATTGTAGAAACACATGAAGTGGAAGATAAAGATTGGGTGCGTGCGTGGCAAGATCATTATAAGCCGATTAAATTTGGTGAAAATTTATGGATCTGCCCAACTCATCTTCCTTCTCCTGAGCCAGAAATTGCAACGGTTCGCTTAGATCCAGGTTTAGCATTTGGTACAGGAACGCATCCAACGACCGCGCTCTGCTTAGAGTGGTTATCAGAAAATCATCAAGAGATTAATCACGAAACCATTATTGATTATGGTTGTGGCTCTGGAATCCTCGGGATTGCCGGACTTCTTTTGGGTGCAAAAGAGTGTTTCAGTACCGATATTGATCCACAAGCGATTTACGCAACGGAGCAAAATGCCGAGCGTAATAATGTAGAAGTCAAAGCATCTCTCACGGAAGGCTTTAAACCAGGACAAGCAAAAGTTGTGCTTTCTAATATTTTATCGGGTCCGCTTGTTGAATTAGCGCCGATCTTAGGAAGCTTAGTGCAACCAGGCGGGCATCTTGTATTGGCAGGGTTATTAGAGCATGATGCGGTCTTTGTAAAAGAAGCGTATCAAGATCAGTTTACCTTTGAAGCTGATAAAACATTAGATGGCTGGACACGTTTGTACGGCATTAAAAAACAGTAATGAAAATCGGGCATTATCAAATATCATCGCCATATGTGCTTGCACCGATGGCGGGGGTAACAGATCTTCCTTTCCGTAAAATTTGTCGAGAGATGGGTGCAGGGCTTGCCGTTTGTGAAATGGTAAATGCTAATTCCGAGCTCTGGGAAACGGAAAAGTCACAGCTTCGCTTTGCCTATGATGGTGAAGTGACGCCGGTGAGTGCCCAAATTGTCGGATATGATCCTGAAATGATGGCAGATGCGGCAAGACACAGTGTCGAAAGTGGTGCGCAGATCATCGATATCAATATGGGATGTCCGGCAAAAAAAGTTTGTAAAAAAGCAGCAGGTTCAGCCTTGTTACAAGATGAACCTTTAGTAATCGAAATTTTAAAAGCAGTGGTTGCGTCAGTGGATGTTCCTGTGACCTTAAAAATCCGTACAGGATGGGATCGAGAACATAAAAATGGCGTAACGATTGCGAAATATGCGCAAGATATTGGGATTCAAGCCTTAGCTGTTCACGGAAGAACGAGAGAAGATCGTTTTCTTGGCGAAGCGGAATATGAGACGATTGCGAAAATTAAAGAAGCAGTCGAAATTCCGGTAATGGCAAATGGAGATATTGATTCCATTGAAAAAGCGAACAAAGTCTTCACCATTACCGGCGCAGATGCCGTGATGATTGGTAGAGGCGCGCTTGGGAATCCGTGGTTGTTTCGTTCATTAGTGGAAGGGAAAGAGTATATCCCAACAGCTGAAGAGCGTTTAGCAACCGTATTGAGCCATATTAGTGAACTTCATGAATTCTATGGAGTTGAGAAAGGGATTCGTGTTTCTCGTAAACACATCCTGTGGTACTTAGGGGACCGAGAAATTCCCACAGCGTTACGAAGTCAAATGTTGCGGGAAAGAGTACCAGAACATCAACTCGATTGGATTCGCCAAATTTTTATGGATTGTTAAAGTCCATGATTTCTTTCAAATTAGTATTTTTAAATTAAATAGATATTTTAGGAGTAAAAAATGATTTCTCGTGAGCGTCTTAAAGACCATATTCCATTGCGTGAGTCAGTAAAAGAAGCGTTAGACGAAATTTCAGGGATGTTAGATGGGAAATACCCACCGAATCTTTATCGTTTAGTGATCAACGAAGTTGAGCGTCCTCTTTTCGAGAAAGTTTTAGAATATACTGATGGTAATCAGTCAAAAGCTTCTGAAATCTTAGGAATTACTCGTTCAACGTTGAAAAAACGTTTAGATTATTTTGATATTGATCCGCGCGAGCATAAGTCTTAATATTAGAAGCTAATTGTTTTATAAGCCGTTATCTTTCTTGAGATATTCAAGAATGATTTACTAGGAATTGAGGATATTCAGATGAAAAAAGCGAATGATGTACGTCGTGGAGATGTCATATTACACAATAATCTCTACTATTTGGTGCGCGAAGTGGAACGTTCAGCGCCAACGGCAAGAGGTGGTAATACAACGTTTAGAATCCAAATGTTCTCAATTCCTGATAATCATAAATTAGATCTCTCTCTGCGAGCAGATGATGAATTAGATGATGTGCAATTAAGCAAAAGAGAAGCAACCTATTCTTATAAAGATGCCGATAACTTTGTATTTATGGATAGCGAAGACTTCAGCCAATACTATTTGAGTGAAAAGCTTGTAGGCAGTGATGCCGGCTTTATTCTTGAAGGAGTTGTCGGTTATTACGTATCATTAATTGATGATGCACCTGTTGCGCTTTCATTGCCACAAACGGTTGTATTAGAAGTTGTTGATACTGCGCCTGAATTAAAAGGTGCAAGTGCTACGAAACGTAATAAGCCGGCAAAATTATCGACCGGCATTACGGTATCTGTGCCGGAGTATATTGAAAATGGCACGATGATCGTTGTGAATACAGAAACAAAAGAGTATTCGAGCCGTGCATAATTGCTGTATTAAGCTATGAAGTCATTCATAAAAATGAAAGTATAAACAATATAAATACAAAATTTATAAATATAAAATTTTCAAAGGTATTCAAAACATTCAAAGGTGAGATAATTCTCACCTTTTTTCTTGCCTCTGTTCTTCTCTTTGTTCTAGGGAAAGTTTTCTGATCAATCCTTTCTGATCAATTATTTTTTACAAATACTTATTTACCAACATTCTTTTAGAAACCTTTTTACGAAATTCTTCGCTTGATTTAATCGGTATATATATAGTGAAATCGATTTAAGAAAATCCGATTATAAATAGAGGCTGATTCATGGCTGGGTCGAATGCTTGCAGTTTTTTACAAATTTTGTGCCAGCAGTATTCATTCTTTTTAAAGTTTTAAGTAAAGAAAAATGACAATCAATTTTTAAGAAACCTTGAAGAATCTTTTTGAAAGTTGAGAATTCCTTATGAAAAATTTAACTAATTGAAAAAGAGCTTAACTAATCATCTTCTTTCGTTATAATGAAAAAAGTTTCATAAGATCATCAGTGATCATTTTGATAAATTTCAATGATAAAACAAGGATGGAGTTTGATGAAAAAATTACTAATCGCAGCTGTTTTAGTAGGTACAACAACGGTCGCTCAAGCGCAATTTACCGGTGAAAGTGCAGCAGAATTAACGCCAGCAGTCACATTTGTCTCGCCATTTGTCACGAGTAATGTTGCCGATGTTCGCCAAATGGCGGATGACACCTATGTCACAGTAGAAGGTAATATTATTCAGCAACAAGGCAGAGATCATGAAAAATATCTGTTTAAAGATGCAACAGGTGAAATTATCGTGGAGATTGATCGTAAAGTTTGGCGCGGACAACCTATCACTCCGGATGTTAAAGTTAAAATTTTAGGAGAGCTAGATCAAAGCCGTAATCCTGAAAGAGTGAAAATTGAAGCTGTTTATTTAGAAGTTCTTCAATAAAATCGTCTAAGATAGATTTGGATATAGAACAAATTGATAAAGAAGCTCGAAAATGTCGAGCTTTTTTATTGCTTTATATGGCTATCTCGGAATAATACGCGATTAAGGATTAATGAGAATATTATAAAGATAAAGTTAATCCATCCTATAATTAGTCTTATGAAATTTTAGAAGTGTAAAATTATTTCGAAATAAGTCTATTTCATTTAGAATACAGAATATTAATCACGCTTGGTGTGAATCTTTACTTAGGAGTAAATATGAAAAAATTAGTCTTAATGAGTGCAATGGTTGCAGGGTTAGTTTCAAATATCGGTTTCTCAGCAGATAGCATTTCAGCTCCCAATTTGTATGTAGAAATGGATACAACAGCTGGTAATATTGTGCTTGAACTGAATGAAGAGAAAGCACCTGTGACTGTAGAAAACTTTAAGAACTACGTAGATGATGGTTTTTTTGATGGTTTGATTTTTCACCGTGTGATTGATGGATTCATGATTCAAGGCGGGGGCTTTGATAGCGATATGAATCAGAAACAGACGCGTGCACCGATTAAGATCGAATCAAATAATGGACTTAAAAATGAGCGTGGCACGATTGCGATGGCAAGAACGATGGATCCCAATTCTGCAACAAGCCAATTTTTTATTAATACTCAAAACAATCCCTTCTTAGATTACCCAGGACAAGATGGCAATGGGTATACTGTTTTTGGAAAAGTAGTGTCAGGAATGGATGTTGTTGACCACATCGAGAAAGTGAAAACCGGTAATAAAGGCATGCATGCAGATGTGCCGGTAGATCCAATTATCATTGAAAGTGCTAAATTTGTTGAGAAGCCATAATCTTAGATACTGAAATTTTAATCTCATAGGAAATAGACGTTATGAAGAAAAAACTCTTATTTGTTTTAGGGGCATCTTTACTGTTAGCCGCCTGTAATGATTCAGCAGATAAAACAGTAGAACCAGCATCTGCTCCCACGCCGTCAGAAAATGTAGCGCCCGTAGAATCGACTCCGGCGATTTCAGCACCTGAAGTAGCCGTAACGCCGGAAGTAATTGAGCAAAACAGTACTGAAGAATTTTATAAAGAGCATAGTGCACAAAGCGCACTCGATTATGCCGGCGTGTATAAAGGGCAGATTCCATGCGCTGATTGCAGTGGAATTGATGTGGAATTAACGCTCGATTACAACGGTAATTACGATTATAAAACCACTTATTTAGGTACGAAAAATGGCGATCAAACCTTTGATAATCAAGGCCGTTTCACGTGGAACAAAGCCGGGCAAGTTGTTACATTAGAAGGCACAAGCGGTGGCCCTGATGGTGAGATTCGCTACTTTGTGGGAGAGAATGTTCTTAGACCGGCGAATAAAAATGGTAAAATCATCAACACAGATTCACCGCTGAACTACTCTTTAGAGAAAGTTCTACCAGAAGAGTAATCTTCAAAGCGTTAAGATTTGAAAGGATTTAACATTCAGATTTTAAACGATTGAGATTAGAATCTGACGATCAACGATTTCAACAATTGAATTTAAAATAATAGAAGGTTGATGAGAAATCATCAGCCTTAATAATGAGGTAATATAGCATGCTTAAGTTCCATACAAATGTAGGTGATTTTACAGTTACTTTAGATCATGAAAATGCACCAGAAACTGCGAAAAACTTTCTTCAATACGCAAAAGATGGCTATTTTGAAGGAACACTTTTCCACCGCATTATCCCAGGATTCATGGTTCAAGGTGGTGGTTTAGTACCGGGAATGGAAGATAAACGTGAAGGTCATCGTGCGCCGATTCAAAATGAAGCAAACAATGGCTTGAAAAACGTTCGTGGTTCACTCGCAATGGCGCGTACAATGGATCCACATTCTGCAACATCACAATTCTTTGTGAACTTAGTAGATAACGCATTCCTTGATCATAAATCACAAACACCACAAGGTTGGGGCTACGCTGTATTTGGTCAAGTAACAGATGGTATGGATATTATCGATGCAATGGCAAAAGTAGAAACTACTTCACGCCGTGGTCATGGTGATGTTCCTGTTGAAGATATCATCATTGATAGCGTTGAAATCATCGGCGAGTAATTGGCGAATGTCTAAACAATCGATCTCGCTCTTTATCAGCGATATCCATTTAAGTGAAAGTCGTAACGATATCGTTACGGCTTTCTTTTATTTCGTGGAAAATATTGCGCCAACTGCCGATAAGCTCTATATCTTGGGAGACCTTTTTAATTTTTGGGCGGGCGATGATATTGAAACGGCGCTCACGGAATCTGTGGCAGAAAAGCTGACGAATCTTGCAAATTTGGGTACGGAAATTATCTTTATTCCCGGCAATCGTGATTTTGCATTAGGTGCTCGTTATGCCAAGAAAGCGAATATGAAGTTAGTGGGCGAATCTTTGAAGATTGAGGATAATAGCTTACTGCTAATTCATGGCGATGAGCTCTGCATTGAAGATGTGGAATATCAGCGTTATAAAAAATGGATTCGAAATCCATTTGTACTCTGGATTTTAAAAAGACTTCCTAAACGATACCGATTAAATCTCGCTCATAAAATTCGTACTAAAAGTAAAAATGCGCCTAAAAAAGCGATTGTCGATGTCACGAATAGTTATGTGGATCAGTTTTTTGAGGCGAAAAATGTCAAAACGATCATTCATGGACATACACATCGAGCAGGAGAACATCTGCATTTAGAGAAGTATCAACGTTATGTTTTAAGTGATTGGGATGAAAAAGGAGATTACTTAAAACTTGAAAATGGGAAGCTCAGTCGCCATATATTCACCATTGATCCTTTTACACTTGTCCCAAGCACTGAGGATTAACCGGGATTGGTATCATTTACCCTGAAAATAGCGTAGTATATCCGATGGTTGCGTGATGTTTATCGTCATGCCGAAAATACAATAATCAAAAACATAAGAGTAATAAATATGGATTCTATCATGCCTTTTATCCAGCAGAACTGGATGTTTATCGCGGCATTTGTTGTTGTCGTTGTCCTTCTGATTGCAAATGAGATTAACTCAGCAAGAGGGAAAAAATACCGTATTAGTGTGACTGATGCGCTTAGAGAATATAATGATGATAATGCCGTATTTATCGACATTAGAAGCAAAAAAGATTTCAAAAAACTCCATATTCCGAATGCTGTGAATATTCCGGCAACTGAGCTTGAGAAAAAATTAGAGAGCTTAGATCAGTTTGGTGGAAAACAAATTATTGTCTATAGCGATACAGATCCGCGCGCGAATGAAGCATGCATCAAGCTTCGTAAGCAACATCCAAACGCATCACTCAATGTATTAGTGGGCGGGATTGCCGGTTGGCAGGAAGCGAATCTGCCGCTCTCAAAAAATTAAGGAGAATTTTATGAAAACAGTAGAAGTATATTACAAAGACACTTGTGGTTATTGCCGTCGTGCATTTGAAATCTTAGCGCGTCATGGTGTAAAACCTGTAAAAATTGATGTAGATAGCGATCCAAAACTTTGGGCAGAGTGCCAAACTCGTTCAGGTAGAAATACGGTGCCACAAATCTACATTGGGGATTTTCATGTAGGTGGCTGCGATGATTTAACGATGTTAGATAAAAGAGGTCAGTTAGATGACTATCTTTCAGGAAAACTTCCACAATAACTGATTGTTTTTATATTTGAAAAAGGTAGAAAGTAATGAGTCAAGAAAACCAAGCAGCATTTGATATTTTAAGAATTTATACTAAAAACGTATCATTAGAATCTCCAAATGCACCTGAAGCATTTAAAGCAGCATCAAATCCAGAAATCCAAATTCAACTCAGCAATGAAGAGAGTGTGATTGAAGGGGATATTCATGAAGTTGCTCTGAAAGTAACAGTTACAGCGAAACTTGAAGAGAAAGTACTTTTTCTTGCAGAAGTTGAGCAAGCAGGTCTTTTTCAATTAGCAAACTTCCCAGCAGAACAATTAGCAGGATTAAAAGGCGGATATTGCCCGAATATCCTTTATCCGTATGTGCGCCAAGCATTAGATAACTTAATTTCAAATGCCGGTTTCCCGCCAGTAATTTTATCGCCAATTAACTTTGAAGCGGTATATGCAGAGCGTCAAGCACAGTTAAATGCAGAGCAAGCAGCAAATGCATAATCAGTAAGAATCATCTCTGAATCTATGATGATTCTTACTGATCTCATTGAGAGAGATAGAGATATACAACATGAAAAAAGCTGAATCTTTTAAGGATTCAGCTTTTTTGTTTCTATCAGGAGAATTCGTTGAGTTAAAGATTATCTAGTGAAATCGGTTTAAGAAAACTCAATTGTAAAATAGAGGCTGATTCATCGCTGGGTCGAATGTTTGCACTCTTCTAAAAATCTCATGCCAGCAATCCTCATTCTTTTGAGAACTTTAAATCGAAATGACCATAATTGCGGGCGAGAAGTTGTTGAAAGCATGCAAACATTCCCTCCCGCCACAAATCAGCTTTTATATGAGTGATGAATCACTTTTAAAAGAACGAGATGCTTCTTTAGGGTCGATAAGTTTGAATACGATTCTTCCAGCCGGGAAGCCAGCGAGATTCTCCTTTTGCTGGATCTGCGTTATTCACGCGATCTGTTAAGACTTTTTCAGCGGATTGCCGGAAGCTTGCTAAGGTTGTGGCATCTATTTCTGCTTTAGTATTGCCGGCAAAAGTGAGATCCATATTCTCCAAAACCTGCATTAACCCCCAACCTTGATTGCGATAACGTTCCGATGGATTAATTCCTTCGCCTTTAAAGTTTACATAATCAATGAGCGCATATAATCCATTTTGACTGCCGGCAACTTCATAAAACTTCATCTCGATAAAGTCAGGATATTCAGAAACCGCTTTCATTTTCTGAAGCGCACCTTGTAATCTCTGATAGATAAAGAGCGCTTGCAAATCCTTCGTATTGGCTAAAAACTGCATCAGTTCATTGAGCTCTCCCCGAGATTTGGCGGCATTAAATTCCGCTTGAGATTGCCAAGGTGCTGTGCGATTTGTTTGTAAAATTTTAGGAAGCGTTTGCTGATTTTGCGCTAAAAAAACTACTAAATTCGGAAATGTTTCCTCAAAATGTGCCGGCTCATTTGCCTTGTACCAGATGAAATGACCAATGCCGAGAGAAGGAAAGTTCTCGCCGTTATTCCACACAGCAAGATTGTCGATTTTCCCGCCGGTTTCATTTTTATAAATCTGCTCAGCAACTCTTTGAAGCTCCGCCGGTTGAATCATGATCTGAGGATTTGCAAAGCTTGATGCCGTAAATAGCGATAACGACAAAACAAGGCTAGTGCGGAGCATCCATTTTTGACCACTTTTTTGCATAGCAGGAAAGAGATTTCTCATTAACGAATGACTCCCTGTTTTTTCCAGTAGAAAACTAGTAAGAATCCGGCAACAGCACCGCCAATATGGGCAAAGTGCGCCACAGGATTCCACGATAAATTCATTAAACCTAAGATGATTTCTAAGATGATTAATCCCGGAATAAAGTATTTAGCTTTAATCGGATATGGCACAAAAATCAGCGATAAACCGGCATTTGGAAAGAGAAAGCCGAATGCCACTAAAACGCCGTAAATTGCGCCGGAAGCGCCCATCATTGGCGTGATGTAAGCTTGTATGAGGTCTGAAACCGCAGAAATTGTATTGTGATAGCTCAGAGCTGAGAAGTTTCCCATAATATCTCTTGTAATAGAATCATTGACGATATTGGGGATATTCAAATTTTCAGGACTAGGAATATTGTTAACAGCTTCTTTAAGAGCTTCAATAGTGAAGTAGGATTGAATATTAAAAAGAATGAATGAACCAATGCCGGCAATAAAATAGAGAAAAAGGAATCTTTTGGTTCCTAAGTGGGATTCTACGGTTGCTCCAAAAATCAGAAGCGCAAGCATATTAAAAAAAAGGTGCCCAAGATCTGCATGTAAAAACATATGAGTTAAAGGTTGATACCAACTGAATTGTGACGATTCAGGATAATAGCTAGAAAAAATTTTGCTGAAATTGATCACGTCTAACTCATAAAGTAAGCTTGTGAGAATAAAAATCCCGACATTGGCAAGAATCAATGTTCGGGTTGCAATAGGCAGGTTTTTAAGCATGAACTGAAGACCTTTTATAAGAAATAAGATTGTTTAATCTTAACATAAGAACGGATTGGTAAAGGGAATCCAAAGGTAATCCAAATGGATTCGGCATTCTCCATTTATTTGTTAAACTAGCTTTTAAGAATAATGAATAAATGTAGGAATAAGCACTTATGGCAGAAGTAAAAGATACGGCGACGGAGCTTCCGTGGATTCGATATGATCAAAACCCTTATGGGGTGCCGCTTTTGGATTTAAGACCGATTACGTTTCAGCTTGGAAGCGATATTGAAGATGCGGCGCTGAAGAATTTGGATTCTTATAGCATGGAAGATGGCGCTTCATTTTCGGGATTATCGCCGGCTTCTGAAAGTGGGCAAGATCGTGTTGTGACTTGTGATTTGGAATATCATATTGCCGGTAAGTTATATCCAGGATCGCTGTTTGTACCGCAATCGCCGGAAGATCGTTGGGCGATTTTCTTTGATGGTGCGTTTATCTATTTTGTCCGCAGTTGGTCACGAGAATTAGTGGCGAAAGCGCGCGTTGAGATGGAAGCGGATCGCTTGAAGATTGTGGAGATTGAAGGCGTGATTTTAGATAGCGGTTATGAAACGGATAATCAGACGATTGCCCTCGTGAATTTCTTAATGCTGAGTTATGTACTTAATGAAACTGTGCCGGTGCCGTTACTCAATGAGCTTGAATCGGAGCCAAATCGTGCGGCAGTTTGGGCGTTTTCTCTCTTTGGTCATCGTGCGAAAGTGGGCGTATTTGATGAAGATGCGATTTTTTCCTCGAATAAACCGATTCGAAGTACAACGGCATATCACATTGCCATTGCCAATAATGATCAAGATTCTGTGAAGCTCATTTTATCGCAAGATTTAGTGGATAAAAATCTCTTAGCGCAAGATGGATTTTCGCCGATACATTGGGCGCTCTATACCGATCAGCATGAAATGATGGAAGTGTTGGCAGATCATGGTGTGGATGTGAATGCGCGTTCTTTAGCGCAAACAACGCCGTTGATGGATGCGGTGGAACTCAAATCTCTCAAAGGTGTTGAGAAGTTGTTACAGTTGAATGCTAATGTGAATTTGGTGGATCATCTTGGATTTACGGCGCTTCATCGAGCGGCAAGCATGGGATTGGTGGATATTGTAAAAAGCTTGTTAATGCAAGAAGCAGATTCCACATTGCAGAGTGAGCAGGGTTTTACGGCGTTATCTCTTGCACAAGAGCGAAATCATGAGGCGATTATTGATCTTTTGACAGAAAAAGGTTGAAAAAAATTTAACATTAAATAACAGGCTTGTGGAAAGACAATTAATAGGTTGAATATTATTAATTGTCTTTTTTTGTAAATAGTTTCTTGAAATGTGGAAATCGCACCCCATTTTGTAATGGTAAGAGAAAAGATCGAAGTTCTTCAATAAGAGCATCAGACAATAAGCGAGAACAAGATCACACGAATATTTCAATCAGATATTGAATAACAAATATGGAGATTTTGGATGAACCAAGAAAAATTTACACAAGCGTTTTTAGATGCATTAAGTGGCGCACAAACGTTAGCGCTCACAAACGATAACCAATATATTGAACCAGAGCATGTGTTAAGCACCATGCTGAATCAAAAAGAAGGTTCAGTATTACCCCTATTTAGACAATGCCGCGCGAATATTGCACTTTTAAATCAAAAAGTGAATGAAGCGATTGAGAAATTCCCAAAAGTGTCGGGAAGCAATGATATTCACGTGAGCCAAGATTTACAGCGCGTATTAGTTGCCGCTGAAAAAGAGATGCACCGCCGTGGAGATGGCTACCTTTCTTCAGAAGTTTTTATTTTAGGCATCTTAGATGAAAATAAAAAGTTAGCTGAAATCTTAAAAAGTACCGGCGTTACGAAAGAAGTTTTAAATAAAGCGATCGATTCAATTCGAGGAGGAGAGAGCGTGCAAGATCCAAATGCTGAAGGGAACCGTGAAGCCCTCAACAAATATACTGTCGATTTAACGGAAAGAGCGGAACTTGGAAAGCTCGATCCTGTGATTGGTCGTGACGATGAAATTCGCCGTACCATTCAAGTATTGTCAAGAAGAACAAAAAATAACCCTGTATTAATTGGGGAACCTGGTGTTGGTAAAACGGCGATTGTCGAAGGTTTAGCACAACGTATCGTCAATGGCGAAGTGCCGGAAGGCTTAAAAGGTAAACGCGTTTTATCTTTAGACTTAGGGGCATTAATTGCCGGCGCAAAATTCCGTGGGGAATTTGAAGAGCGTTTAAAATCTGTATTAAACGAGCTTGAGAAAGCCGATGGCCAAGTGATTCTCTTTATTGATGAGATTCATATGATGGTGGGCGCAGGGAAAACCGATGGCGCAATGGATGCCGGAAACCTTTTGAAACCCGCACTTTCTCGTGGGGAACTTCACTGCGTGGGTGCAACGACTTTAAACGAATATCGTGAATATATCGAAAAAGATGCGGCGCTTGAAAGACGTTTCCAACAAGTACTGGTAGAAGAGCCAACGGTTGAAGATACCATTGCGATTCTTCGCGGATTGAAAGAGCGTTATGAAATCCATCACGGCGTTGAAATTACGGACCCGGCAATTGTTGCAGCGGCAGTACTTTCTAATCGTTATATTACGGATCGTCAGCTTCCAGATAAAGCAATCGACTTGATCGATGAAGCGGGAAGCCAAATTAGAATGGAAATTGATTCTAAACCAGAATCGATGGATAAGCTTGATCGTCGTATCATTCAGCTCAAAATCGAGCGTGAAGCGATTAAGAAAGAGACCGATGATGCTTCGAAAAAACGTCTTGAGAACTTGGAAGAAGAGTTAGCAAAACTTGAGAAAGAGTATGCGGACTTAGAAGAGATTTGGAAAATTGAAAAGAGCTTGATGCAAGGCGCCACTTCATTGAAGGAAGATCTTGATCAGGCGCGTATTGAGCTTGAAGCGGCAAAACGTTCCGGCGATCTTGCGAAGATGAGTGAATTGCAATATGGATTGATTCCAGAATTAGAAGCAAAACTTCGTGAATCTCAGGAAGCGGAAGATATTGAAGAGCGTGAACATCGACTCGTTCGAACGAAAGTCACCGGCAATGAGATTGCAGATGTTGTGTCGAAATGGACCGGCATTCCTGTAAATCGCATGATGGAAGGCGAGCGTGAAAAACTCCTTCGTATGGAAGAAGTATTGGGCGAAAATGTGATCGGTCAGAAAGAAGCAATTACAGCAGTATCCGATGCGGTTCGTCGTTCAAGAGCGGGATTATCAGATCCAAATCGTCCGATTGGTTCATTCTTATTCTTAGGACCTACCGGCGTTGGTAAAACAGAGCTCACGAAAACATTAGCATCATTCCTCTTTGATGATGAAAATGCGATGCTTCGTATCGATATGTCTGAGTTCATGGAGAAACACTCGGTTGCGCGTTTAATCGGTGCACCTCCTGGATATGTAGGTTATGAAGAAGGCGGTTATTTAACAGAAGCAATTCGTCGCCGTCCTTATTCTGTGATTTTGCTTGATGAAGTGGAAAAAGCGCATCCAGATGTTTTCAATATCTTGTTACAAGTATTGGATGATGGACGTTTAACAGATGGTCAAGGTCGTACGGTAGATTTCAAAAATACTGTGATTATCATGACATCGAATTTAGGTTCACATTTGATCCAAGAACAATCGAATCGTTTAAGCGATTTGAGCGAGAAAGATCAATACTTAGCGATTCGTGAATCTGTGATGGGCGTTGTGGGCGAGCATTTCCGTCCGGAATTTATCAACCGAATCGATGATATCGTTGTATTCCATCCGCTTGGAAAAGAGCAAATCCGCGAGATTGCAGAGCTTCAAGTCAGTCGTGTTGTGAAACGTTTAGCAGAACACGATGTGATCTTAACGGTAACGGCAGAAGGCTTAGATAAGCTTGGCGATATTGGTTATGACCCGGTATTTGGTGCAAGACCGCTGAAACGTGCGATTCAAACGCATCTTGAAAACCCACTTGCGAAAGCATTCTTACGTGGAGATTTCAAAGCGGGAGATTCTGTAATCGTTGATGGCGAGCTCAATATTGATATTATCTCCGGCGATGAGTTTGAATAATCGCTTTTGCTGACGTCATCATGAAGAAATCATGATGTAATCAAAAGCAAAGCTTGATAGAAAAAGCCTGATGAGAATCAGGCTTTTTTGTTGTCTGTTGAAAGCTATAGGATTTATTCTTAAAGGCTTGCCTTAAATTCCCGAAAGTTATGAGAAGCAAAATCGACACTTCGAATATCTGCTCGAAGGTATCTATTGAAGCTTTGATCATGCGCCGAGCTTTCATGAATAGGCACTATTTTTGAGGAATCTTGAGAGAAGATTTGTGCTGTTGCTGTCGAGAGAAAAAGCCCACTGAGTGGCATTAATGCACTAACCTTTAAAAACTTCCGGCGAGAAGTAGAAGATTGCTTCATAAAACATGGCTCCTTAATAACGAATCATTATGTATCTATTTATCCATATATTATTCATACATTGTTTACGATGTTAGCACATATCTTCCTGATAATCGGGCTATTATAGAGAAGGATTAAAAAGACTGTTTCAGCAAGCATAAATCCTCAAAACGAGACGCAAAAGCGAACCTCAACTTCTATGAGTTCTATGAAAATCTATGAGTTTTATGAATGCTATTAATTTCTATCAAATGTATAAAAGGATTAATAATGAAAACACAAAAAGTTTATCGAGCGAAAGCGGCAATTCAAGAGCGCTGTCAGGTTGCAATTACGGCGAGAGATCACAGCGTGATTGTGGATGAGCCAAAACCCTTTGGAGATGATACCGGCATGACGCCGATGGAGCTTCTTTTAGGAGCGCTTGCGAGCTGTAAAAGTTTAGTCTTTAAAATGGGCGCGCATCAACAAAAAATTACCTATTCCAAATTAGAAATCGAAGTAGAAGGAGATTTTGATTCCGCCGGATATATGGGCGATCCGAATGTTCCTGTCGGATTCAGTGCTATCAGAACGATTTATCATATTGAAACATCGGCTTCTAAAGAACAGATTGAGGCATTAATGGCGTATGTAGAGAGTCATTGTCCTGTTGCCGCAACCATTGAAGTTGCACCTAAAACCACATCCTTCATCCGTTATTTATAGGGTTAAAGATTTGAAAATATCCATGTTTATTAGAGATTAATGTGATATTTTATGGGGATTATTACCTTCTTTTAGGATAAATATTTACAGTTTAACTTTATTTACAATTATTTAATTAAAATTAGTTATGTGACAAAAGTTTACTAATTCGATTTGGAGCGTGATTAATATGATAAATGATCTGTTTTATCGTGTAATAGGAGACACTATTTGGCTCTATTTTTTAGTGCCTCTATTTTTTGCGGTAAGCATTTATTTATCTTATAAGACAGGTTTCATCCAAATACGATATATACGAGAAACATGGAGCTCTTTATTCGAAAGAACGGACGGTAATGTCGGAATCACGCCGTGGCAGGCATTCAGTTTAAGCATGTCGGGGCGTATTGGTGTCGGAAATGTGATCGGTGTTGCCTATGCCATTAGCTATGGGGGCCCTGGTGCTGTTTTTTGGATGTGGGTCATTGCTTTTTTAAGTATGGGCGCCGTGTTTATCGAAAGTATTTTGGCGCAACTCTATAAAGTAAAAAAGGATGATCTCTATCATGGAGGTCCTTCTTACTATACTGCAAAAGGCCTCAACAGCCCCAAGTTTGGAGCCTTTATTGCCTTAGTAGTTATCATTGTATTTGGTCTATTATTGAATATGGTGCAATCCAATCTCATTAATAATATGATCACGGCAACGTACCAAGTGGATACGACGGTGTTTATTGCCATTGTATTAGTAATACTGACCATTGTGATTATTTCAGGAGGATTACGACGAGTTTCCCATATTACGGAAATCATCATTCCAATCATTATTCTCCTCTATTTTGGTACAATTTTAGTGATTGCCATTATCAACATTAAAGAGATCCCGGCAGTTTTTATATTAATTGTGCAAGATGCATTTGGCACAAAAGAGATGTTTGCGGGAGGATTCGCTTCTGCCATTATTCAAGGTACCAAACGAGGATTACTGTTTAATGGAACGGGGATGGGAAGTGCGAGTATTGCAGCTGCAACGGCAAATACAAGGCATCCGGCAAAGCAAGGTTTGCTCCAAAGCTTAGGAGTGTTTATTGATACCTTCGTTGTGAGTGGATTAACGGCTTTTGTGATTTTACTATCGGGTCTTTATGCTTCAGGTGCACCGGGCGGTCTTTTATTAGCACAAGCTGCCATCACAGTGCATTTAGGAGAAATTGCACCTTATTATATGTCTATTATTTTACTGCTGACATCGTTTGCAGCCATTATGGCGAACTATTATTATGGTGCATCAAGTCTCTATTATTTAACGCGTAATACGAAGTGGCTCTTTAGCTATCGGATATTCGTTTTAGTCTGTTTACTCCTTGGCACAGCGATTAATATCGAGGGCTTATGGAGTCTGGTAACATTAGTCGTAGGAGCGGTTACGATCATTAATCTGGCTGTAATTACGCTATTAAGCAGTGTTGCCATTAAAGTTTGGAAAAACTATTTAGAGCAGAAGAAGCAAGGAATCGTCCCAAGGTTCTATTCAGAAGATATTCCAGGGCTTACCGGCACTGAATGTTGGAATATGCCGGAAGAGATGAAAGATAAAGGAATAGAAGACGCGTACTTTAAAGCAATGCCGGATTAATTTTGATGGTTTTGTTATTCGTAGTATCTAATTGTTTCACGTGGAACTTTCTGTAGAGTTTTTTGCGAGATTCGCAAGTTTTCGCCAATGAAAATAGCCAAAAATAGAGACAATAAAATAGATCACAAACATGATGCCGGCAGGATATTGCGCTTGAAGCAGGAGCATGATGCCGGTCAGTAGATTTGCCGGAATGAGTAAACACCATTGTTCTGCCCATCTGCGAGTTGCCATCCAAATCGCGACAACATTCAGACTTGTAGCAATCGTATCGCCGAGCAGAATATCCCATGTTGTTTCTGTAAACAGGAATAAGCTTGTGCCGATTCCGAATGATGAAAGTAGTAGATAGAATGCAATTTTGGGAATCCACTTTTTTGGCATTCTTTCCAGCGGAATGGTACTTTTCTGTGAAGCATCTAATCCCGCTGGCGATAACTGCTTTTTGTGCCACGCTTTCCAGCCCCAAATAGAGATCAGAAAGAAGTAACCGTAAATCACACTCATTGCATAAAGCTGAGAACTATAAAAAATATAGATATAGAGCACTGCCATAACAATGCTCACAATCCACATGCTTTTCTTCGCTCTAAATTCTAAATAGAGATAGAGCAAGCCAATCACGGTGGCGAACAGCCCTAGATAATCCGTTTGTAAAATCGATAATAGCGAATTGAGTAGGGAATCCATCATGGAAAACTCACTTATAGATGCGGATACAACAGAGAAAGCATAGAAAGAGCAGAAAAAACAATACCGAAGTAGCTTCTATTGGGCTTGGAATATGCGAATAGAAGCTACCAAAGGAAATTCAAAATCGTGTCAGATTAGATGTTTCGATATGCTTATAAAACTCTAGTATAGAACTAGAGGTTTTTAACGACTTGATCAGGTTTCACGATCACTTTACGTTCTTTGTAAAGATTCCCTAAAGCACGTTTAAACGCTGATTTACTCACGCCGAATGCTTTATGAATCGCATCTGGCGAACTCTTATCGCTGAGTGGCATTGAACCACCATATTCGCTGAGTTTGCGCATAATCGCATCTTCCAAAGTATCACGAGCTTCAACCGTATTAATCACCGGTTGTTCGGCAATATCCATCTTGCCATCTTCACGAACGTGTTTTACAAATCCTAAGATTTCATCGCCAATTTCAAGGTCGCTCACCACATCGCTATGGTAGATTAAGCCCCAAAATTTATGATCGACAATCACTTTCACGCCAAGATCTGTTTTGCTCTCAACGATGAGTTCCACAGGATCGCCTTCCGAATAATGATGGATATCCTGATCGAGGAATTTCTCAAGCTTCATACTTGCCGTAATGCGCTCCGATACTTCATCAATGTAAGTGTAAACAATGACAAAATCGCCGGCATTTGTGGTGCCAACTTCCTCACTAAAAGGAATAAGAAGATCTTTCGGCAATCCCCAATCCACAAAAATACCGTAATCGCTAATTTCCACCACTTGCAGATCGGCAAACTTGCCAACTGCTGTGTAGGGCTTTTTCGGGGAAGCAACCAGATGATTGTTGTTATCCAAATAGACAAATACATCTAACCATTTGCCAATGCTCGTTGGCTGATCTTTTGGAATCTCTCTTTGTGGAAGTAGCACATCGCCTTCTAAAATGAGTCCCATTTTTGTTTTCTGGATAATCGTTAAGCGGTTCATCTGCCCAATTTTGGGATCATTTTCAGTGTAGTAAGACATAAGGCCTTTTAATCTCATAAAATTTAAATCAATAGAGCGTGTTTTTGCCGGAATATTTATATTTATGATGAAATTCATCACAAATTAATGGTTCGTTCAGTGCAAATGCTCATAAATATTCTTCCTATTATAAACATTCAGAAAAAATGCGATAGGAAAGCGTTCGTTAAAGTTATTTATCGGGGAAATAATGGGAAAAATAGATGAAAGTTCAATGGTAAAACAGAGGCTGATTCATCGCTGGGTCGAATGTTTGCATGCTTCTGAAAATCTCGCACCAGCAATATGAATCTTTTTAAAATCCTAATCGGCAATCGGCAATCGGCAATCGGCAGATTCATAATAATTCATCATTGATTAGTTGATGATTTAACTGAAATCACGAAATAAAGATACTGTTATTGAAGCTCCGCTTTTCGTTGAATAATCGCAGTAGAAGCGCAAACTGCCGAACCCCAAGCCCATTGGAAGTTATAACCGCCGAGCCAACCGACAATATCTACTACTTCGCCGATAAAATAGAGGTTGTCCGTGAGCTTACTTTCCATAGTTTTTTGTTGAAGCTCTTTCGTATTGATTCCGCCACGTGTTGCTTCTGCGGTTTTATGACCATCAGTTCCGCTTGGCGTAATAGTCCATTCATTCAGAAGTTTGCCTAAGCTTTCCAAAATTTTATGAGGAATCTCCGGCAATGGCACGGCAAGATACTCTTTAAAAGGCGCTCTGTTTAACCAAAACTGAATAAAGCGTTTCGGCATTTCCGGCACAAGTTCATGAATGGCACGTTCTAAATGATATTTTTGCGTGAGCTTTAATATTTGTAACTCAGCTGTAATATCCACATCGGGCGCAAAGTTTAACGTAATGGTTTTGCCGGCTTCCCAGTAACTGGAAATTTGTAAAATGCCGGGACCTGATAAGCCTTTGTGTCTAAAGAGAAGGTCTTCCGAAAAAGTCACACGATGTTTTGATTTTGTGCCGGGATTGGTGGAAACCTCGACAGGCAGAGAAATTCCGGCAAGCTCCGTGAAACCTTCCTGTTCCCAAAAGTCAAAATGAAGTGCAACTAATGCCGGCCTTGTGGGAATAATGCTATGCCCAAAGGATTTAGCGACTTGATAGCCAAAATCCGTTGCGCCAATTTTTGGAATCGCTAAACCGCCGGTAGAAATAATCAGCGCATCGCCGGAGAAATTCCCAAGCGCTGTTTGAATTTGAAATATGGAATCATCTTTTGTCACAGATTGCACTTGGCAGTTAATCGTTAATATTACGTTGCCAAGTTCACATTCCCGAAGAAGCATGTCGATAATATCTTTAGAAGATGCTTTCTGTTCCCGATCGCAAAAGAGTTGTCCGCGATGTTTTTCGGTATAGGGAATATGGTACTTTTCCACAAGCCCGATAAAATCTTGCGCCGTATAGTTTGAAAGTGCATAGCGCACAAATTTAGGATTTTCCGATACATAAAAGTTCGATGCATCAAATCCATCAATATGCGTATTGGTAAAGTTACAAAATCCACCGCCGGCAATGCGAATTTTTTCGCCAATTTTTGCCGCATGATCGAGAAGTAACACCGATAATCCCGCTTGTCCTGCTTTTGCCGCAGCCATTAATCCCGCAGCGCCGGCACCGATAATAATAAGGTCAAAATGGGAAGAGGGAAGATTGGCAGATTTCATAACGGCATAGATTCATTCTAATAATAAGGCTTGCAATTATAAGCTCTTTTCTGAGAGTTGCGAGAAAAACCTCATGAAAAGAGCGGATGGGTTAAAAGCACGAGGATTCCCGATTCATTTGTTGGAGATGTTTATTTTATCAATTGAGAGATCTTGAATGAATGTTAAGCTTTGAAATGACTCTGCTACAATGAAACGAAATTTTGAAATCAGATTTTGCCTATTGATTGGGCGATCCAATAGAGCGCATAACAATTTATAAAAGATGGATGACGATATTCATCAATACTTAGTATAACAACGATAAAAGTGGGGAAATTATGGCAGGAGAAATGATCCTGATATTAATGGCTGTGGCGCTAGTTGCCGGCTTTATTGATGCAATTGCTGGTGGCGGCGGATTGATTACCTTGCCGGCACTCTTGTTATCGGGCTTAACGCCGGTGCAAGCATTAGCAACGAATAAGCTACAATCTTCAGCCGGATCTTTCTCGGCAACCTTTGCCTTTTTTCGTCAAGGTTTGATTGATTGGAAAAAATCCAAATGGGTCTTTTTTGCGGCATTAGCCGGTGGGATTATCGGCGCTTCATTGGCAACGAGATTGCCGGACATGTTCTTACAAATTGTCGTGCCGATTTTGCTGTTATGCGTGGCAACTTACTTTGTATTTTCGCCAAATTTAGATGGAAAAGAGCGGAGGGCGAAAATTTCTCGTACCCTTTTTCTCTTAACGTTCGTGCCAATTATCGGTTTTTACGATGGAATTTTCGGGCCCGGAACTGGCTCTTTTTTTATGGTGGCTTTCGTTCTAATGCTTGGAAGCACTTTAGTGAGCGCCATTGCCGAAACAAAGCTCGCAAATTTTGCGTCAAATATCGGTTCTTTCTTAGTTTTCGCTTTTTCAGGAGAGATGCAGGTTTTACTCGGCGTGTTAATGGCAGTTGGCGCATTTATCGGCGCACAATTAGGCGCACGTTTTGCCGTAAAATATGGTGGAAAAGTGATTAGACCATTACTCATCGTGATGAGTATTGCCATGGCAATCAAGCTCTTATTAGAGCCAAGTAATCCATTATCGCAATGGGTTTTGCAGTTTTTTTAAGTAAAAGATTCTCAGTTAAAAATTAGAGCAGATAAAGGATTGGAGGAGAAGCTATGCAAGGAAAATACCAAGCATTTGTGGAAGATTTTATCGATTCAGGCGAGCTATTAGAGCGCTTAAAACCTCGTATCGCAATTCCTTCAGTCAGCCAAAATTGTCAGGATCAAACGCTGTTATATCGATATTTGGAAGAGATTATTATTCCGGAATTATCGAATCTTGGATTTAAAACAGAGGTTGTTTTGCAAGATGAGCAACCTTTTTTAATTGCCGAACGAATAGAAGCCGATGATCTTCCCACGATTTTAATGTACGGACATGGCGATGTTGTGCAAGGGCAAGATGCATTGTGGCAAGAAGGTTTAACGCCGTGGAATATTACGATTCTAGATGGGAAGTGGTACGGCAGAGGAATTGCGGATAATAAAGGGCAACATACGATAAATTTCACCGCTCTTGAGATTATTTTAAAGGAAAAAGGCGGGCTTGGATTTAACTGTAAAATCCTGTTTGAAATGGGAGAAGAGCTTGCTTCTCCGGGATTAGAAGAAGTTGTATTGGCACACAAAGATCGTTTAAAAGCAGATCTTTTTATCGCATCTGATGGCCCAAGAGTGAGTGCTGAAGTTCCTACGCTATTTCTTGGATCTCGGGGCTGTTTAAATATAGAGCTGAAAATTACAGCGCGAGATCAAGGATATCATTCCGGCAATTGGGGAGGATTACTCAGTAATCCCGCCATTGAACTTATGCATGGCATTACACACATCGTGAGTGAAACAGGCGAAATTCGCATTGATGCGTTAAAACCGCCGGCATTTACAGAATCGTTACAGCAGATTTTACGGAATATTCCTCTCCATTTTTCTGAAACAGATCCTAAGGTTCATGATAATTGGGGCGAGAAAGGATTTACCGCTTCAGAACAACTGTTTGGCTGGAATACGTTTGAAGTCCTTTCGTTTATTGCCGGCAACCCTGAAAACCCCATGAATGCCATTCCTCATGAAGCCATTGCCGTATGTCAGCTTCGGTTTGTTGTGGGAACGGATATTGAAAACGTGATTCCAGCAATTGAACAAGTGCTTATAGAAAAAGGTTTCTCACAGATCAAAGTTTCACAGTTAAACTTTTTCCCGGCAACGAGGTTTAATCCTGAACACCCACTCATTTCTTGGGTAATGATGAGAATGGAGGAGGCAACTGGAAAAGTACCGGCACTTTTACCCAATATTGGTGGATCCATTCCCAATCATCCTTTTTCTGAATACCTCAATCTCCCAACTTTATGGATTCCTCATTCCTATCCTGCTTGTGGACAACATGGCCCGAATGAACATTTTCTGCCGGAAATTGCGCGAGAAGGATTATCCATCATGGTGCATCTATTTGATCAAATCGGCGAAAATGCATCGCAGATTTTGAAGTTAAAAGAAGATACCCATTTGAAATAACTAATAAGTAAATGCGCTTTTAGATATCCATCAACCTGATTCTAATTCATGAGAATCCGAGATCGAAAGTTGCTATTTTCGCGAAATAGCGGTACTTGTTATCAATATTGATGATTTATCGTGAATTTTTATAAAGCCACGATAAAACATCAAATTGCGACTAATAATAATTAAAAATGTATCACTAAAGGAGAAATGTGATGAAGAATGAGATGAAGCTCTCAATCATGAGCCGTGCTGTGAAAAGAGGTTTAAGCGCATTGATGATTGCCGGAACATTGGCGGTGGGAAGTGCGAGTGCGGCGACATTGGTCTATTGCTCGGAAGCATCGCCGGAAACATTTAATCCTCAATTAGGATTAGCTGGAACCACATTTGATGCGAGCGGCGTGCCGCTTTATAGCCGTTTAACGGAGTTTAAACTCGGCACTACAGAATATGAACCGAGCTTGGCGGAATCTTGGGAAGTGAGTGAAGATGGCACGGAATATACCTTTCATCTACGCAAAGGCGTAAAGTTTCATAGTAATCGAGATTTTAAACCGAGCCGTGATCTCAATGCCGATGATATTGTCTTTACTTTCGAAAGACAGATGAACCCTGAACATCCTTATCATAATGTTTCGAATCGTCAGTTTGAATATTTTGAAGGAATGGGTTTTAACGAGCTGATTGAATCTGTGGAAAAGGTGGATGATCATACGGTAAAAATTACGCTCACTCGTGCAGATGCACCCTTTTTAGCAAATCTTGCCATGCCATTTTCTTCTATTTTATCGGCAGAATATGCCGATGTTTTGATGGAGAAAGGGAAGCCTGAACAGATCGATCTCGTACCGATTGGTACAGGACCGTTTCAATTTAGAACCTATGAGCAAGATTCTCGAATTCTCTACACAAAATTTAATGACTATTTCGGCGAGCCTGCGAAGCTTGATCGTTTAGTATTCTCTATTACGCCAGATGCCGCCGTGCGTTATGCAAAATTGCAGAAAGGAGAATGTCATGTGATGCCATTCCCAAATCTTGCAGATATCGAGCGCATGAATCAAGATTCAGATATCAAAGTGCAAGAATCAACGGGTTTGAATATTGGGTATTTAGCGTTTAATACCGAGAAAAAACCGCTCGATCAGCTCGATGTCAGAAAGGCATTGAGCCTTGCCATTAATAAAGCCGATATTATTGAAGCGATTTTCCAAGGCAATGCGCAAGCAGCGAAAAACTTCATTCCACCGACAATGTGGAGCTATAACGACGATATTGAAGATTATCAATATAACGTTGAGGAAGCGAAAGCACTCCTTGATAAAGCCGGCGTGAAAGATTTGGAAATCACGCTTTGGGCAATGCCGGTGCAGCGTCCTTATAACCCAAATGCGCGCAGAATGGCGGAGATGATTCAGTCAGATTGGGCGCAGATTGGTGTTAAGGCGAATATCGTTACTTATGAGTGGGGCGAGTATTTAGCAAGAACTCGTGAAGGAGAACACGACACGCTTCTGATTGGTTGGACGGGCGATAATGGCGATCCTGATAACTTTTACTCATTCCTTTTAAGCTGTAATGGTGCAAAAGTGGGTTCGAACTATTCTCGTTGGTGTAATGAGGATTTCGATCAGCTGTTATTAGATGCGCGCACCACAACAGATCATGACAAACGTGTGGAACTTTACCGTAAAGCGCAAGAGATTCATCATCAAGAGCTACCGGTGCTTAATATCGCACACTCAACGGTCTATATGCCGATGAGGAAAGAAGTTGTGAATTATGTGATTGATCCGCTTGGTTCGCATAACTTCCATCAAGTAGATATTGAAGAGAAGTAGGAAAAAGTAGAGGGAACTTTGATGTTTTCATTGAAATGCCAAAAGAGATTTTGGCATTTTTTAGTTTTGGGAATCTTGTTGTTGGTATAGATTTTGCATAGATCGTTATATTTTTAGATATTATCTGATTTCATAACCACTTTTTCTGTGAAAACCGTGTCAATTGCGGAAAATGTATACAATGAGTATTGCTATTTTAGATAAATAGAGGTACTTATTATTAATGCTTATTTTTTGTAGAAAATGATGAATAAAATATTTTTAATTTTCTACGAAATATTTTACTAAATATACTAATAAATCAGATCTGCTAAAGGATTGGATTCCTTATAAAGATCGTGGAGGAGAAATTATGACGGATTATAGACAGCCATCAAAAATGAGTCGCGCCGTTAAAAAAGGCTTAAGTGCACTCATGATTGCCGGAACACTCGCAATGGGAAGTGCCAGTGCTGCAACGTTAGTTTACTGTTCAGAAGCATCGCCGGAGACATTTAATCCCCAGCTATCTTCAACAGGAACAACCTTTGATGCCAGTGGAATTCCGATTTATAGCCGTTTAACAGAATTTAAGCTCGGTACAACAGAGTTTGAGCCAAGTTTAGCAGAATCTTGGGATGTGAGTGAAGATGGCAAAGAGTTTACATTCCATCTACGCAAAGGTGTGAAATTCCATAGTAATCGTGACTTTAAACCAACCCGTGATTTCAATGCTGATGATGTGATCTTCACATTTGAAAGACAGATGGATAAGGATCATCCTTATCATAATGTATCGAGCAGACAGTTCGAATATTTCGAAGCAATGGGCTTTAACGAGCTGATTGAATCTGTGCAAAAGGTGGATGATCATACTGTAAAAATCACCCTAACTCGCGCAGAATCTCCATTCTTAGCGAATCTTGCTATGGCGTTTGCTTCCATTTTATCGGCGGAATATGGCGAAGTATTATTAGCGAAAGGCAAACCAGAGCAGATCGATCTTGTACCAATTGGTACAGGACCTTTCCAATTTAGAACTTACGAGCAAGATTCTCGTATTCTTTACACGAAATTTAATGATTACTTTGGCGAGCCTGCAAAGCTTGATCGCTTAGTATTCACTATTACGCCGGATGCTGCGGTGCGTTTTGCAAAATTGCAGAAAGGCGAATGTCATGTCATGCCATATCCTAATCTTGCAGATTTAGATCGTATGCAGAAAGATCCGAATCTTGAAGTACAAGAATCAACAGGTTTAAACATTGGTTATCTCGCATTTAATATGGATAAAAAACCACTAGATCAGCTCGAAGTACGACAAGCGCTGAGTTTAGCGGTGAATAAAGCCGATATTATTGATGCAATTTTCCAAGGGAATGCACAAGCGGCGAAAAACTTCATTCCACCGACAATGTGGAGCTATAACGATGATATTGAAGATTATCAATATAACGTTGAAGAAGCGAAAGCACTCCTTGATAAAGCGGGTGTGAAAGATTTAGAAATCACACTTTGGGCAATGCCGGTACAACGTCCTTATAATCCCAATGCTCGAAGAATGGCAGAGATGATTCAATCAGATTGGGCGAAAATCGGCGTAAAAGCAAATATCGTCACCTATGAGTGGGGCGAGTATCTCACAAGAATCCGTAAAGGAGAGCATGATACCGTATTAATGGGTTGGACAGGCGATAACGGAGATCCTGATAACTTCTATTCATTCCTCTTAAGCTGTGATGCTGTGAAATCTGGTTCTAACTATTCTCGTTGGTGTAATGAGGAGTTTGACAAGTTGCTCTTAGAAGCGCGCTCTACAACAGATCATGACAAACGTGTAGAGCTGTATCGCAAAGCACAAGAAATTCAACATCAAGATCAGCCTGTACTGAACATTGCGCACTCAACGGTGTATATGCCAATGCGCAAAGAAGTCGTGAATTATACGATTGATCCGCTTGGAACACATAACTTCTATCAAGTGGACATTGAGGAAAAATAACATAACTACAATGTTCTTTTAAAATTAATAAATTCAATGACTTAATTGTCGTTAAGATGAAAGCGCCAGCTGCAAATCTGGCGCTCTTTTATTTGAATTTTATGCCGATTTTTACTTAGAAATACTGGAACTATTATGATTCAATTCTTCTTTCGGCGTCTTGGGATGATTATTCCAACCTTTATTGGAATTACCCTTTTGACGTTTATTTTCATCCATCTGATCCCCGGAGATCCGATTTTACTACTTGCCGGTGAAAGAGGGATTTCTCCTGAGAGATATGCCGAACTGCGAGCGCAATTTGGCTATGATCAACCATACATCATCCAATATTGGGAATATCTCAAAGGCATTTTTCACGGAGATTTAGGAAATTCCCTTGTGACGCAAAGACCTGTTTGGACAGAATTTGTGCCACGTTTTAAAGCGACTTTAGAGCTTGCAACTTGCGCCATGATTTTTGCGGTGGTTGTTGGCGTTCCTACCGGCGTTTTAGCTGCCGTAAAACGCGGATCAGTCTTTGATCATACTGCTGTAGGAATTTCACTCACAGGATATTCCATGCCGATATTTTGGTGGGGAATGATGCTGATTTTGCTTGTGTCGGTGAAGCTTGATTTAACACCAGTATCAGGAAGAATCAGCGATATGGTCTTTTTAGATGATCAAGATCCACTCACAGGATTTATGCTCATTGATACCTTTTTCTTCGGTGAAAAGGGCGATTTCAAAGATGCTGTACAGCATATGATTTTGCCGGCAATCGTATTGGGTACGATTCCATTGGCGGTCATTGTACGAATGACGCGATCATCGATGTTAGAAGTTTTAAACGAGGATTATATCTTAACGGCAAGAGCAAAAGGTTTGGGACGTGCGCGTATTATCTTAATTCATGCACTTCGTAATGCCTTAATTCCGGTGGTAACTGTGATTGGTTTACAAGTAGGAACCATGCTCGGCGGTGCGATTTTAACGGAAACTATTTTCTCATGGCCCGGCATTGGACGTTGGCTAATTGAAGCGCTTCAACGCCGAGATTATCCTGTAGTTCAAGGAGGCGTTTTATTAGTGGCAACGCTAATTATTCTTGTGAATTTAGTTGTCGATCTGCTTTACGGGGTTGTAAACCCTCGTATCAGACATAAATAGGAGGATCAGATGAGTAATAATCATAATAATGATCTCAATGTGATCTTAGAAGATGGGGAAATGAAGCTTGAAGAGAATCGACCTGTTGCACCTGAACTTCTGGATGTAAAAAAACCACAAGGGAATCTGCAACAATTTTGGTTCTACTTTAAGAAGAATAAAGGGGCGCTTCTTGGGCTCTACTTTATTCTGTTTATTGTATTTGTTGCGGTATTTGCAAACTTCATTGCACCGCATTCGCCTTCAGAGCAGTTTCGAGGAGAGCTTTTGGTACCGCCTGTTTGGATGGAAGGGGGTTCTTGGAAATTTATCTTAGGAACGGATGACGTTGGACGAGATATTTTAAGCCGTTTGATTTATGGGGCGCGTTTATCGTTATTAGTGGGTGTTGTCGTTGTTGTGGTTTCCTTAATTTTAGGGATTACATTAGGGCTATTAGCTGGGTATTTTGGCGGCGTTGTTGAAGCCGTCATTATGCGCATTGTCGATATTATGCTCGCATTACCAAGTCTATTATTAGCGCTTGTCTTAGTAGCGATTTTCGGACCATCTATTGTCAATGCTTCTATTGCACTTGCCTTTGTGGCGTTACCGCATTATGTGCGATTAACAAGAGCGACCACACTTAGCGAGATGGAGAAAGATTATGTCGTTGCTTCTAAAGTTGCCGGCGCCGGTAATTTTAGACAGATGTTTATTAATATCTTGCCAAACTGTTTAGCGCCTCTAATCGTGCAAGCAACACTCGGATTTTCGAATGCGATTTTAGATATGGCGGCACTTGGATTCCTTGGAATGGGGGCGCAGCCACCCACGCCGGAGTGGGGAACGATGTTATCGGATGTTCTGCAATATGCGCAATCTGCATGGTGGGTTGTGGCTTTCCCGGGGATTGCGATTTTAACAACGGTATTAGCATTTAACTTAATGGGCGATGGGCTACGTGATGCGCTCGATCCCAAACTGAAAGTTTAATATCTCAAGGAGCAGATAATTATGACACTCTTAAAAGTAGATACACTAACGGTCGAGTTTGGTGAAAAATCGGATCGTTTTCGTGCCGTAGATCGCATTAGTTATACGGTAGATCGTGGCGAAGTTGTCGGCATTGTTGGCGAATCGGGTTCTGGTAAATCGGTGAGCTCATTAGCTATTATGGGCTTGATAGATTTTCCGGGAACAGTCACTGCTAATAGTTTAGAATTCGATGGTAAAGATCTTCAAACACTGAGCCGAAAAGAGCGCAGAAGAATTTTAGGCGATGATGTTGCTATGATCTTCCAAGATCCCATGACATCTCTGAATCCCTCATTTACGGTGGGATATCAGATTATGGAAACGCTCAAAGCGCATCAAGGCGGAAGTGGGCGAGTGCGTAAAGCAAAAACCATCGAGCTTCTCACAGAAGTGGGGATTCCGGATGCGGCAAATCGCTTTAATCTCTATCCGCATCAACTTTCCGGCGGCATGAGTCAAAGGGTAATGATCGCCATGGCGATTGCGTGTAGTCCGAAATTATTGATTGCCGATGAACCTACAACGGCATTAGATGTGACGATTCAAGGGCAAATCATGTCGCTTCTTTTGAAGCTTCAGAAAGAGCAAGATATGGCGCTTCTTCTGATTACTCATGATTTAGCATTGGTCGCAGAATCTGCCGATAAAATCGTAGTGATGTACGCAGGGCAAGTGGTAGAGATTGCAAAAGCAGAAGAGCTATTTCGTCAGCCATATCATCCTTATACGGAAGCATTGCTGAAATCATTGCCGGAGTTTTCCAAAGGAAAAGCTCGATTAGAATCCCTGCCGGGCGTTGTTCCGGGGAAATATGATCGTCCTAAAGGCTGTCTTTTAAATCCTCGTTGCCCCTATAAACAGCCAATTTGTATGGAAGAAGAACCAGCATTGAAGCAGATCGATGATCGCTTTGTGAAGTGCCATTTCCCATTAGTTCAAGATTTAAAAGTGGAGGTGTTATATGACGCATCTTAATTCTCAACAATCCGTAAATTCGTCAGAACCGCTTTTAAAGGTGGATGATCTTGCGAAGTTTTATCCCGTGAGCCGAGGGTTTTTGAAAGGGAAGGGCGAAGTTAAAGCGCTCAATGGCATCTCTTTTATCTTAGAGAAAGGGAAGACATTAGCGGTTGTCGGCGAATCTGGTTGTGGGAAATCCACTTTAGCGAAAGTGTTAACGATGATTGAAGCGCCGACAAGTGGTGAGCTTCTCTATAATGGCGAATCGCTCTTAAAGAATGATCCGAAAACCTCGGCACTTCGCCGGCAAAAAATTCAGATTATTTTTCAAAATCCTTATGGTTCTCTCAATCCTCGGAAAAAAGTGGGGACGATTTTAGAAGAGCCGTTATTGATTAATACCTCTCTATCAAGCTCAGAGCGGAAAGAGCGAGTGTTAGAAATTATGGCGAAAGTCGGGCTTCGGGCGGAGTTTTATGATCGTTATCCGCACATGTTCTCCGGCGGACAACGCCAAAGAATTGCTATTGCGCGGGGATTAATGCTCAATCCCGATATCGTCATTGCTGATGAACCTGTTTCAGCGCTTGATGTGTCAGTACAAGCGCAAGTTTTGAATCTTATGATGGATTTGCAAGATGAGCTTGGATTATCGTATCTCTTTATCTCACATGATCTGTCGGTAGTAGAGCATATTGCTGATGATGTGTTAGTAATGTATTTAGGAAAATCTGTGGAAAAAGCTTCGAAAGAAGCGCTCTTTTTCGAACCGATGCATCCTTATACGCAGGCGTTATTATCGGCAACACCGAGATTAAATCCGGAAAATAAACGAGAGAAAATCACTTTAACAGGCGAGCTTCCAAGCCCTCTGAATCCACCGAAAGGCTGTGCATTTCATGCAAGATGTCAGTATGCATTTGAGAAATGCCGGCAATCTCAGCCTGAGATTAAAACCTATCTCGATAGCAAAGGCTTTCCGCATGAAGTGGCTTGTTTTAAGTTAGATGAGCTATAAATAGGAGCGATTGATAGAGGAGAAATAGTTTTTCTATCAATCGTTTCTAAGTTATTTTTTAAGTAATACAGATTTTTGGGTTTTTTCATCAATAATAGTTAAGAAGCATTGCTCATCAACTTTTTTATCAAAAAAGCCCTTTCCTTCATTATGATTTGTTTTATTCATTCTCACTAAGTAAGTCTGGTTAGGTTTTGTAATCAATATTGTCTTTAAAGGACCACAGGTTCTTGTAGCAGAGTAGATACTAGCCAAATCTTTGTTCGCATATTGAGCTTCAAGAATTAAAGCAGTATTTTTAGGTACGTAGACAACCTCTTCTTTGGTTGTAGCATCTTTAATGATAGATGTTTGAAGAAAGGATGCTAAGCGTTTATAGGGTAATCCTTGATGTTGTAGATAAAAGAAAGTATATGAATCAAAGTCTGAAGAGAACTTTATCTTTGCATCATTTTCCTGAGCTTCATATATATAGTTCGGTTGAGATGCGCATCCTGCAAGCAGGGAGCAACTTAGTAAAAAAATAAAAAATTTATTCATTATTGCCTATCTTGAAAAATTTAAAAATTAGAAATGATTAATTAGATGTCGCTTTATATTTATTATTATAGATAATGCATTATATTAATTATTTGGTAAATTTTTGTGCTGTGGGATATCTATTAATAGGCTGAAGTCGGAAAGGATATTTTAATGATAGCTATATTGGTTTAAAAGTCAGATGGCATTAAATGAGGTAGATTTTTTAGATTTGGAATAGAAATAGTAAATAGTGATAAAAAAAGAGGCGTTATAGGAATGTTTTATAAATGTCCTATAACACCTTTTAGTTAGATACCACATGTATTATGGAGTAATACTGCGATATCTAAAATCTTAAAGCTTTGGTGATTATGATTTGATGATATTTATGTAACATTTTATTAATCACACTGGAAGATGTTTTTTAAGAAGAGTTGTGCTCTTGGGCTTGGATCGCCGTTGAAGAACTCTTCTTTGGAAACATCATCACAAATTTCTCCGGCATCAATGAAGATCACGCGATCTGCCACTTGGCGTGCAAATCCCATTTCATGGGTCACGCACATCATCGTCATTCCTTCTTGCGCCAGCTCTGTCATGACCGCTAATACTTCATGAATCATTTCAGGATCAAGCGCAGAAGTGGGTTCATCAAAGAGCATTACAACGGGATCCATTGCGAGTGCTCTTGCAATGGCGACACGTTGCTGTTGTCCGCCGGAAAGTTGTGTTGGGTATTTTCCCAAATGTTTGCTTAAACCTACACGATCGAGAAGCGCTAATGCTTTGAGATGCGCTTCATCTTTACTACGTTTTAGCACTTTAGTTTGTGCGAGCATGAGATTTTTTTCGATACTCATATTAGGAAAAAGCTCGAAGTGCTGGAATACCATTCCCACTTGCGTGCGAACTTTATTGATATTGGTTTTCTTACTTGCAAGAGAGTGGCCATTAATAATAATGTCGCCTTCTTGAAACGGCTCTAAGCCATTAGCGCATTGAATGAGCGTAGATTTCCCAGATCCAGAAGGACCACAAACGACCACTACTTCTTTCTCAGCGATTTCTGTCGAGCAGTTTTTTAAAACCTGAAAATCCCCATAAAATTTACTAACATTTTTATACGTAATCATGCTGTGCGTCTCCTTTTTTGCAACGTTCGTACGAGACTTGAAAGTGAAAAGCAGATAATAAAGTAGATAAAACCGGCAAAGAGAATCATCTCCATCTTGGCATTATTGTTGTAACCAATAATATCTGTGGCTCTAAAGAAATCATTTAAACTCATAATGTAAACAAGCGAAGTATCCTGAAAGAGGATAATGGCTTGAGTTAAGAGAAGCGGTACCATATTGCGAAGTGCTTGCGGTAGGATGACGTAGTAGATTGCTTGGATTCTCGTCATGCCAAGAGCAAGAGATGCTGACATCTGCTGACTGCGCACGCTTTTAAAACCGGCACGAATGATTTCCGAATAGTAAGCCGCTTCAAAGAGTGAGAATGCCACAATCGCCCAAATCAGCCGAACGCTAGAGCTATTCCCAATACCAAAATATTGCTGAACCGTTGGGCCAATTGCAAGATAGAACCACATCAACACCATGATAAGCGGAATGGAGCGAAAGAGGTTTACATAACCCGTGGCAAGCAAGGCAATGGGTTTCGGTGCATATAGTCTTAAAACTGCTAAAACAATTCCCCATAAAATTCCAACAACAATGGCAATCGCCGTGATCTGTAAGCTAACGCCCATTCCTTGTAGAAGGAATTCATAGTTTTCGCCAATGATTGAGAAAAGGCTTGAGAATGAAAAGTTATCCATTTTAAGCTCCTTTTTTCAGCGTGGGAAGTTGGGTGAAATGTTCAATTGCTTTCATAATAAACATCAATGTGACATTAATGATGATGTAGGCAACGGTGACTAAAATAAATGATTCATACGCTTTTGCCGTGTAATCATTGATTTGCGCTGCTTGTCTTGTCAGCTCCGCTAAACCAATGGTTTGTAGTACGGAAGAGTTCTTAAAGATATTGAGTAATTCAGAAGTCATTGGTGGCAAGATAATACGAAGCGCTTGCGGTAAAATCACGTAGCGATAAGCCTGTGGCAGTGATAAACCGCTTGCAAGCGCCGCACGCATTTGTCCACCGGCAAGAGATTCAATGCTTGAGCGAACTTGCTCTGCAATCCTTGCAGAGGTAAAAAGTCCTAAACATAAAATCCCGGCAGTCATCATTTGGACTAACGGATCTTGACCTTTAATCCAATCGCCCATGGCTGTCGGCATGAGATTTGGCCAAACGTAATACCAAAAGAAGAGTTGCACGATTAACGGAACATTTCGAAGGCACTCCACATAAGTCGCGCCCAAAAAACGAAGCGTTTTACTTGGAAGCGTTCTCATGGTGCCGACAATAATGCCGAGTACGAGCGCTAAAAACCAGCTAGCACTAGAAGAGATAATCGTCCATTTTGCGCCTTCTAGAAGCCAATCAAGATAGGTTTCGTTAATAACGGCCTCGTGAAATAAGATTGAAAAATCTAATTCAAACATAGTGAAACCTTTATAGTGTATACAGTGAAATATGGAATATATTTAGTACGAAAAAGCGTACAAAAAAGGGTGCGAAATTGATGATGGCTTCGCACCTTTTTGTAAATGAGAATCATGGGAAAGAAGAGTTATCAGTGTTATTCATGATTCAATAGATGATATTCAATCGATGATCAATCATAAAAATCCCGTGATTCAGAGAAGATGTTACTGATAAGGAACATCCGTTGGATTGTTAAAGAGCTCAATCATGCTTTCAGACAATGGGAAATCAAGATTCACATTGCGAGGAGGAATCGGCTGGGTAAACCATTTCTCGTAAATCTTCGCCATTTCACCGGATGCCGACATTTCTGCAATCACTTCATCGGCAACTGCTTTAAACTCCGGATCATCTTTTCGCATCATACATGCGTATGCTTCTTGATCTTGTGACTCTCCAGTTACAACCCAACGATCAGGTTGTGGAGATTTTGCACGTTCGCCGTAAAGTAGAGAATCATCCATCACGAATGCCACACCTCGATTATCCGCAAGCATCATAAAAGCATCGCCGTGATCTTTCGCCGCTTGAATACGCATATTCATATTTTTCTCGGCATTCATATTACGCAGAATTCGCTCAGAAGTGGTGCCGGCAGTGGTGATAACGACTTTATTCTCTAAATCTTCAAAGTCAGAAACTCCAGAATTAACATCTGTTACCATGCGGATATTGATAATAAAGATGGTATTGGAAAATCCTGCTTCTTGCGCACGTGAAGTATTATGAGTAGTGGATCCGCACTCAAGATCAATGGTGCCATTACGCATGAGCGGAATACGGTTTTGCGAAGTAATTGGCATCAGTTTGATATCAATCTTTTTGCCGAGTTTTTTCTCAATCCCTTCAACAATTTTCAGGCTCACATCATGAGAATAACCGATGACATTTTGCTGATTATCGTAGTAAGAGTAGGGAATAGAAGATTCGCGATGCCCTAAAGTGATAGAGCCCGAATCATTAATTTTCTTTAAAGTGCCGGTAAGCTCTTCAGCGAAAGTAATGCTAGGTATAGAAATAAGGCCGCAAAGCGCAAGCCCGAGAAGTGTTTTTTTCATATGATCTCCTTTGTTTGGTTGCTAAGATTCCCTAGCAGAAGCTGACGTGATATTTTTTAATATCTATTATTAGTATGGTGATACAGAAAGTATGAATCGTCGGTACGGCTCTTTTTATAAATTGTTATGATTTTTTCTGAATCTTTTCAGCTATCTTTAGATATAGGCTAGGGCTATTAAAAAAGCAAGACCCTTTGCGTAGATATTTTTCTCAAGATAAGTTATATGATTGTTATTTTTTGTAATTAATGGATTAAGAAGGAGGTTGAAAACTATGGATATCGGTCTTATTGTCGGATTGATAACTCATTGATGTAGGTTCTTGACGAGTTAGTTGTAACGATTTATTCTGAGAAGAATCATTGTCAAGAAGAGCTAAGCATGAAGAACCAAGCCATGAAGAAGAAACTGATCATTTTAGGAAGCTGTAATGTGGATTATATTTTGAATGTCCCACACTTTTTAACGCCAGGAGAAACTTTGGCGGGAGATCAATATCAAGTTGCTTTAGGCGGAAAAGGCGCTAATCAAGCAGTTGCTGCCGGCAGGGCAGGCGCAGATATTACCTTTATTGCGGCGGTTGGAAATGATGAAGTTGGGAAAGAGGCAATAGCGCAATTTAAAAAAGATCAGATTCAAACGACTTTAATCGAGGTGATTGAAGATGAAAAAACCGGCGTAGCGCTCATCTTTGTGAATCAAGAAGCGGAGAATATGATCGGGATTTATGCCGGTGCCAATGCTCATGTAACCTCTGAATTTGTTACACCGATATTACCGAATATTGAAGCTTCTGATATGCTTTTGATGCAACTTGAAACACCGATTGAAGCGTTAGAATTAGCTGCCAAAACCGCGAAAAAATCAGGTGTGAAAGTGGTATTAAATCCAGCTCCGGCAAAAGCGTTATCTGATGCGTTTTTAGCGAATATTGATATCATCACGCCGAATGAAACAGAAGCCAAAATCCTAACCGGCATTACCATTGATACAGAAGACGATGCTGAAAAAGCAGCAATGATTTTGCATGAAAAGGGGATTGAAACGGTCATCATCACCTTAGGTAAAAAAGGTGCGTGGGTTAGCGAAAAGAGAGATGATTCACATGAAACCAAGAAACTGGTGCCGGGATTTTCTGTGAAAGCGATAGATACGATTGGTGCCGGCGATACATTTAATGGTGTATTAGTCACGGCATTATTAGAAGATAAAGCGCTTCTTGATGCCGTAAAAATTGCGCATGCAGCCGCTGCGCTTGCGGTGACAAAAAAAGGTGCTCAACCGGCAGTTCCTTGGAGAGCAGAAATTGATACTTTCTTACAAAATCAGTAAAAACTGGTAATGATTCACGTGAAACATTCATGTAAAAGAAGCGTGTTTTTAAATAGGATTTAAAGTGATTTGAAAGCCAAAAAGGATAATCAGAAGGGTGATTTTTGCGAGTGCGGCATATTTATAGGAATATCTATAAAGATGAACGAACAAAACCCCAAATATTTCTGCTTGTTGTAGCATGATATTTGGGGTTTTGTTTTTAAGAATTCTACGAATTTCTTATGGTTATTTTTCTAAAGAACGCAACCATGCAATTTCATCTTTCCAAATTTCCGGCTCAATGGTTTCTAATACTAACGGCATATTTCGGAATCGATCATCTTGCATAATGTAGCGGAAAGGTGTTTCACCAATCTCCCCTTTCCCAAGACTATGATGACGGTCCACTCGGCTATCAAAAGCACCTTTAGAATCGTTTAAGTGAAGCGCTCTGAGATACTCAAATCCCACAACTTTATCAAACTCCGCAAAGGTATTATCACAGCCTTCTTCTGTACGAAGTTCATATCCTGCGGCAAATGCATGGCAAGTATCGATACAAACACCAACACGAGATTTATCTGTTACATCTTCAATGATTCTTGCGATATGTTCAAAATCAAAGCCAAGGTTTGAGCCTTGTCCTGCGGTATTTTCAATGACCGCTGTGACGTCTTCTGTTTGCTCTAAAACGATATTAATGGATTCCGCAATGGTCGCTAAACATTCATTGATCGGCATTTTATTTAAGTGGCTACCGGGATGAAAGTTAATAAGCTCAATCCCTAATTGTTCGCAACGCTGAAATTCATCTAAGAGTGCATTACGAGATTTTGTAAGTTGCTCGATATCATGATGGCCGGGATTAATGAGATAACTTGCATGTGGCAAGATATGTTTTGGGCTGAATTTATAAACTTCTAGAAAACGCTTATAGCTTTCAATATCTGCTTTTTTGAGCGGTGGACCTTCCCAGCGGCGATTGTTTTTTGTGAATAATGCAAATGCATTTGCGCCAATCGCTTCGGCATTTTTAACGGTATTTTGTACACCACCGGCAGCGCTCACATGGGCGCCAATATAATATGTCATATTTAAATCCCTAGTTTAATTCCTATGATTGAATTAAATGAATCTCTCATTTGTGCTATTTCATTGATGTTATTTGATGGGTCATTGTACCGATTTCTATGAGGAATGTTGAGCTTCTTATAGTTGAATTATTTTATGAGAAAGATAGAAGTTTTTAACGATATCGTATTCTTTAAGAACGGCATTCATAGTGTTTTTATATGGGTAAATAGGAGATATAAGAAACAATATGAATGAGGGGAAATGGAGATAAAAAAATCCCCGCATAGCGGGGACAAACAACTGCATAAGGACTGCTTCGACATTGTTTCGAGTTGTGGGAGTGAAGCGCTTAGTTTCACTCCACAACTCAATTCAATTTATTTTTGTTCTTGGTTAAAGTCAGGATGGTTTACTTGACGATATTGCATGATTGCATCTGCAATACCTTCTCCACCTACTTGTGAACGAACATATTGTGGACTAAATACTGCTTGTTCTGCTTTCGCTTCTTCAGAATGATCCGTCAGTGAGAAGATCATTGTGACGATGAATGCGATAGGAATCGAGAAGAGTGCAGGGTTGTTATACGGTAAGATGCCTTCGCCATTTCCAAGTACATTTCCCCAAACTTCAGGACCTAAGATAATGATGATTACCGCTGAAACTAAACCAGCCGCACCACCGATGACCGCGCCACGTGTTGATAGTTTTTTCCAATACATAGAGAGGAATAGTAACGGGAAGTTTGCAGAAGCCCCGATTGAGAACGCAAGTCCTACTACGAATGCAACGTTTTGGTTTTCAAACATGATCCCAAGAAGAATCGCAATCACACCTAAAGCAATCGTTGTGTAACGAGAGATTTTAAGCTCAGTTTTCATGACAGGCTTTCCTTTCATGATCACGTTTGCATAAAGGTCGTGGCTGATTGCAGATGCACCAGCAAGGGTTAATCCCGCAACGACCGCAACAAGTGTTGCAAACGTTACTGCAGACATAAATCCTAAGAATAAGTTTCCACCTACAGCATGCGCTAAGTGAATTGCGGCCATGTTGTTTCCACCAATGAGAGATTCACCGCTCATATACTCTGGAACACCCATTACATACACAATTGCGCCAAATCCAATGATGAACATTAAGAGATAGAAATAACCGATAAATGTAGTGGCATAGAGTACAGATTTTCTTGCTTCTTTCGCATCTTTTACTGTGAAGAAACGCATTAAGATATGTGGAAGACCGGCAGTACCGAACATTAAACCAACGCCTAATGAGATGGCATCTACAGGATTCGGGAATTGAAGACCTGGTTTCATGATATCGATGCCTTTCGGGCTCTTTTCAACAGCGGCATTAAAGAGTGTGCCAAGATCAAATCCTGACCATGCTAATACCACAACTGACATGACTGTTGCCCCAAAGAGGATTAGAACTGCTTTAATCATTTGAACCCACGTTGTCGCAAGCATTCCTCCGAAGAGAACGTATACAACCATGAGAACCCCAACGATCATTACCGCAACGCCGTAGCTTAAACCAAAGAGAAGCTCAATGAGTTTACCTGCTCCTACCATTTGCGCGATCAAATAGAGAAGAACAATCGCCATTGTGGAGAATGCCGCTAAGATACGAATGGGGGTTTGTTTTAAACGATACGCTGTAACGTCAGCAAATGTGAATTTCCCTAAGTTTCTAAAGCGTTCTGCCATGAGGAAAAGAATCACAGGCCAGCCGATGAAGAAACCGAAGGAGTAGATTAAACCATCATATCCTGAGGTAAATACCATTGCGGAAATTCCAAGGAATGATGCAGATGAAAGATAGTCACCGGCAATGGCAAGTCCATTTTGGAAGCCTGATAATCCGCCACCCGCAGTATAGAAGTCAGATGCTGATTTCGTTTTATTGGCCGCCCAGAAAGTAATGAATAGTGTTGCGATGACGAAGATGAAGAACATGATAATAGCTGTCCAATTCTTCTCTCCGCCTGACTGTGCAAACGCACTTGTGAATAGTGGTAACGCAAGAATAGAAGCTGCGGTTAAATGCTTATTTAAGTGTTTCATTCGCAACCTCCTTGATAAGGTTTTCAGTCATTGGGTCATATACTTTATTGGTGCGATTAATATAAACGCCGGTCAGAATGACAGTCCAAATAATGAGGAAGAACCCTGCAGGAATTCCCCAAGTAGTGACAGAATCTTTTGAAATAGGTTCCCCTACGAGATTCGGTGCAAATGCAACTGCAAGCATGAGTAAAATATAAAAACCTAATGTTAAAGCCAATAGCGTTAAGCTAAAGAACTGCTTCTTTTTGACGACCGTATAAAATTTCGGATTCTTACCAATCGCTGCGATCATTTCATCGTATTCGCGATTGTAATTCTCCTGATTTGCATTGGACATAGTCATCCTCCTCAGTAATTGAAATAGTTAATGATGGTTATGGTGATTTTATGGTTATTGAATGATGTATCTGGTAATGGTTAATCTTTTTTATAATGTATTTTTGAAACTAGACTGATTCATCAGAATTGAAATCGAAGTATCTGAAATAAGGAATTTGCCAATCAATGACAAGCTATCTGAATATTTACATAAATTTATCTTATTTTATATTTAAATAATCTGTTGATTTTTTTAAGCAAATTTATTGATCTTGACCTCTTTTTTATTATATTTTTTATGTTTCTGGTGGATATTTTGATGATTGTGTCACGGATAGGGACTATTTTTATATTTGAAATGATTCATTAAGCGCCCATTTGTTCTCTTTGAAGAATGTTTTTAAGCTATCATAGCTTTTTTTTTATAGCAAATTAGAAATAAAAATCGGGCGCTAGAAAACTCTATTACCCAAGTTTCCTAGCGCCCGATGGCGTTATGAATCATTATCAATTGATACGATATGATAATGATTTATAGAAGATATTTGCGAAAGATATTAATAAAAACAGTTTTGTTAATCCCGCATTAATCCTGTATTAATGCCGCAAATTAATAATGTATTTTTTCAATGTGATTATTGATATCTATTTTTACTTTTATCTCTGCTTTATATGAATATTTAATGCCTTTGTAATTTTGTAAACTACGGTTTAGATCACTCGTGAGAATCTATTATCATTTTTTCGTAAATATGCATCAAATACCATGCCGATGTTACGAATTAGTAAACGACCTGAATCTTGCACGAAATACTTATCGTTTTCGATAATAATCAAACCATCATCTTGCATGGCATTGAGTTCCGGCAGATCGTTTTTGAAATATTCACGAGCATCAATACCGAGATCTTTGCTCACTTGATCGAGATCGAGTTTGAGATTACACATGATTTCAGTAATCACATGACGACGAATCAGATCATCTTGTGTGAGTTTCACACCGCGCATAATCGGTAATTTACCGTTATCAATCATCTCTTCATATTGCGGCATAATTTTCGCATTTTGTGCATAGATATCGCCGATTTGTGAGATAGAAGAAATTCCCATGCCCACTAAATCACAATCTGAATGCGTGCTATAACCTTGGAAGTTACGATAGAGCAGACCTTCTTTCTGCGCAATTGCGAGCTGATCTGTTGGTTTTGCGAAGTGATCCATACCGATATAGACATATCCTGCTTCTGTTAAGCGCTCAATCATCTGTTTTAAGATTAAGAGCTTCTCTTGCGGAGACGGCATATCTTCAGGATTCATCTGCTTTTGCGTCTTAAAGATATGCGGCATGTGTGCATAGTTAAAGATCGAAAGACGATCTGGAGATAAGGTAATCACTTCATCGAGCGTACGAGCAAAGCTATCAACAGTTTGAAATGGTAAGCCGTAGATTAAATCTAAAGAGATAGAACTAAAGCCTGATTCTCTTGCGGCAGTTAACGTTTCAATGGTGATTTCTTTAGGCTGAATACGATTGACGGCAACTTGAACTTTATCATCAAAATCTTGAACACCCATGCTGAGGCGATTAAAACCGAGAGATCTTAAAAATCTTACCGTATCGGCATTGGCTTCACGAGGATCAACTTCGATAGAAATTTCCGCTTCATCATTTGGAAGAATATTAAATTCTTCACGAGTTTTATCCATGAGCGATTGCATCTCATCATGAGATAAGAACGTTGGCGTACCACCGCCCCAATGGAGCTGTTTTACCGGCGCTTTATTATCAAAAAGAGCACCTTGCATTTCGATCTCTTTATAAAGGCGATCTAAATAAGGCTGCGATCTTTTGCGGTTATTGGTAATAATTTTATTACAGCCACAGTAAAAACAGATGGTTGCGCAAAATGGAACGTGAAAATAGAGTGACAGCGGATTTTTTCTTGCATTGGAAGCTTTCGCTGCTTCGATATACTCTTTTTCTCCAAATTCTTCTGTAAATTGTACCGCCGTTGGGTAAGAAGTGTAGCGTGGGCCAGCTTTATCGTATTTAGCAATGAGGGCTTCGTTAAATATTTTATTGGTCATATTATTTTGTACTCTAATGATCAGCTTCTGCTCGAAGTAGATTAATGAGCGAACGTCCGCTCACGGAAGACTTTGGAAAGAAATCCATTTTCATGGCGGTTATTATATCGCAAAAGGGGATATTGTGGCGCTTTTCTCACGATTTCTTGAGCTAACTTTTTAAATTAACGCTATACTCCATTGAATAGCGCTTTTTCATTTTCAATGCGAGTTTTCCATAGTCAAAGAGAGGTAATCATCAATGCGTCGTACTAAAATTGTAGCAACATTAGGTCCTGCAACTGACAAGCCAGGAGTTCTTGAGGGTATTATTCAAGCCGGCGTGAATATCGTGCGTTTAAACTTTTCTCACGGAGAGCATGCTGAGCATATCGCTAGAGCAGAAGCGGTACGAGCGGCAGCAGATAAGCTTGGGATTCGTGTCGGGATTTTATCTGACTTGCAAGGTCCTAAAATTCGTATCGAAAACTTTGTCGATGGGCGCGTAGAATTAGTCGAAGGTCAAACCTTTATTCTTGATTCACAATTAGCAGATGATGCCGGCAATAATGAACGTGTGGGTATTGCTTATAAAGAGCTGGTGAATGACGTGAAAATCGGCGATACGTTACTGCTTGATGATGGCAATATTATCGTGGATGTTACCGGCGTTACAGAACATGAAATTCAAACAAAAGTGGTGGTTGCAGGTCCGCTTTCAAACCGTAAAGGTGTGAACCTCAAAGGTGGCGGTTTATCTGCGGCAGCTCTAACAGAAAAAGATAAAGAAGATCTCATCTGTGCGGCAAGTTTTAACACAGACTTTATTGCCGTATCTTTCCCAAAAACAGCGGCAGATATTACGGAAGCGCGTGAATTATTAGTAAAAGCGGGCTCAAATGCCGGCATTGTTGCAAAAATTGAGCGTACAGAAGCGTTAGAAAATATCGATGAAATTATTGAAGCATCAGATGCGATTATGATTGCGCGTGGCGATTTAGGGGTTGAAATTGGGGACGCGAAATTAGTAGGTGTTCAAAAACGTTTTATTAAACGTGCACGTCAATTAGATAAAGCAGTGATTACGGCAACACAAATGATGGAATCGATGATTGAACATCAATCGCCAACACGAGCAGAAGTGATGGACGTTGCAAACTCGGTATTAGACGGTACGGATGCGGTCATGTTATCGGCAGAAACAGCCGTTGGGAAATATCCGATTAAAACCGTTGCTGCGATGTCTGAGATCTGTTTAGGGGCTGAAAGTGAAGAGAATTACTCTTCCGGCATGCAAGGCACTTACTCTCTTCGTGAAGAACCATTTAAGTTTGAAAGAACCGATGAAGCGATTGCAATGTCATCGATTGTGTTAGCAAACCATTTCGATATTAAAGCAGTGGCATGTTTAACAGAAACAGGTACAACGGCATTATTGATGAGCCGCGTGACGACGGATCTTCCCATTTACGGCATTACCCGTAATGAAGATACTTGCGGACGATTGACGATTTGCCGAGGGGTAAATCCAATTTTTTATGATTTTAAACCCTCTCCAGATGATGAAATTCAGCGTCAAGTGGTGCAAGTATTAAAAGATAATAATGCGGTAGAAACGGGTGATCGAATCTTAGTAACATTTGGCTCTTTCAATTTCCAACAAGGCGGCACAAACTGCCTAAGAATCGTCACAATTGATTAATTAGCGCTCAAAGTGGCGTAAACAGTTAAAAAATAGTTGCGAAGAAAAACAATTCCATTATAATTGTTTTTCTCTATTGGAGGCTTGGCCGAGTGGTTGAAGGCACCGGTCTTGAAAACCGGCAACGGGTTAAACCGTTCGTGAGTTCGAATCCCACAGCCTCCGCCAGATTGAAAAGCCCTTAGCATTAGCTAAGGGCTTTTTCTATGTTTGAATTAGTCTTTGTAATACTCATATTTCAGAATGAGGGTTATGATGTGGCATTAGCTAATTTCTTTAAAGGGCTCATATGATCATTCGTCCAGAATACATAAAAGATCAGCAAGAAATAGAGCAGATGATACTTGCTGCTTTTAAAGATCATCCACATCAAGATTCCGAGAAAGGTACAATAGAGCATCTGATAGTGAATAATTTACGGGAAGCTGATGCGTTAAGTTTATCATTAGTGGCTGAGTTAGAAGGGCAACTGATAGGACATGTTGCATTTTCGAGAATCAGTATTAATGGGCAAGATTTAAATTGGGTTGTCATGGCACCTGTTTCAGTTTTACCGAATTATCAGAACCAACGTATTGGAAGTCAGCTCATTCAAGAAGGCTTAAACAGATTATTAAAAAGTGGCACAGAAGGTTGTATTGTGATTGGAGATCCGAAATATTATGAACGGTTTGGATTTCGTCATCAGCATGATCTGATTGTGGAAGGGATTTCTTCTGAATATGTGATGGTAAAATTGTTCAATACTCTTGGCGAACCCAAAGGGCAAGTTCAGTTTCATTCAGGGTTTCATATTGAGTAAGAATAAATATGATTGATCTATAAATGCAAGTCTATAACTAACTGAATTATCGTGAAATTTTAAAGATTAAGAAATATTTTTGCCTATAGATACTTAAAGTAGTTGCAGAGAACAAAATTATCATTATAATTGTCCTTCTCTATTGGAGGCTTGGCCGAGTGGTTGAAGGCACCGGTCTTGAAAACCGGCAACGGGTTAAACCGTTCGTGAGTTCGAATCCCACAGCCTCCGCCAGATTAAAAAAGCCCTTAGCATTTGCTAAGGGCTTTTTGTTGTTTCCGATATCTTCGGAATATATATTTGGTTTATTCGTTTACAGATAATGTGAATTATTTTGAAGGCGGAAGGAAATATTAAAAATAAACGACTACTTAATAGTTTATTTTTTTAGTGTATCTGAAAATTTTTTTGGATTTTTCATTGCTTATTGGTGGCAATATCCATTGATATTTTAATCATAAAAATGCTTTTAGAAACTTTTTTACAATAAATAAAATAAAAGTTGCATGCAATATGTGACATAGGTCAATTTTTGTAAATGAGGGATATAATCTAATGATAATATGATGAATATTAATATATTTTTAATGAAAATGATGATTTGTTCTCAATTAATCTATCAATCAAAACTTCATTTATATATATATTGATGAATATTATCTAATAATAGTTAATAGAATATAATAAAAAAGATCATTATCATAATTCATATATGAAAATTATCCGTTTGATTTAGATATTTGCAGATATACAATCTTTTGCAAAATTAGATCAAAAATCACCTTTTTTTACTAAAGATGTGTATGTGAGGAATTAATATATGAGTAAATTTGTACCCACCTTAACGGGTGCTAAAAAACGACCATTGAGTCATTTGAATTTTGGGAAAATTTTAGGAGTCACGTCAGTATTAGTGAGTTCTAATATGTTTGTTCAAGCGAATGAAACCCCATTATTCATTGATAGTCTATCTAAAGTTTCGCAATCCGCTCCAAATCCGGCTATTCCGGATTTGGCATTCAAAATTCCGATTCCTAAACAGTTTAGAAATCACCAAAATGGTACTTTTGATTTTGGGCTTGCTGGTGGCAATTTTGGTTTGGCTGAAGAGCTTACTGATAGAGCCGACTATGTAAAAGAGGGCGGTGGTACGCTCTATCTGATGACAGAAAAGCATCTTTTGAAGAAGTACAGGGATCCTGACAATCCTCATGCACCTACTAGATATGCATTACCAGATTCTATAAATCATCAATTTAAAGGTACATTTACTATTAAAGGGGGAACAGTTGTTTCTGGTGGAAATGAATCTTTAGGAGCTGGATTATACGATATAGAGAAGGCTCATGATCTTCACGCTCAATTAACGAAAGAAACGGATATTAGAGCGGATGGTAATGGTGATTTATTTATTCATCATCAAGGAGAAGTGATCAGAATTTACAATAATGAGATCGACGATAATAAAGAAGAGCTAGGTGGTTTTACAGACGATTATACTAAATTTATTAATGATCCAAATAATGGCAAGTTTGTTAATGGAAAATTAGAAGGGGATGCAATATATGAGTTCCCGGATGGCGCATCATATATTGTTAACGCAGGTGCTGTTTTACATTTAAATGGATTTGATCAGACACTTAAAGATTTAACAAATGAGGGGCAACTTTTTCTTAAACGAGGGCTTGGTGGTCGCTCTGATAAAGGTGAAGAAAAAGGTTCAAGATTAAATATTAAAGGCGATTACCATGGTGGAACTAACAGTTCTATTCACTTTGGTGTTATTACTGCGGATAAGTATGATAAAGCAGAAAATGGGAAAGGGCTCATTCAAGGAGATGGTTCAGAGTTTGATCCTGGGGCAACGGAACGTAAAGATTTATTAGTAATTCATGGTAAGGCGACGGGTACCAGTAAAGTTTATGTTCAAGGCGTCATAGAGAAGGATGGGGTTGATGCTGAAGGGGTATCATTAGTTTATGTTTTAGGCGAGCATGATGGTTTTACTTTGACACAAGCTGATCGTTTAACGGAAGGCGGAGTTGAATATTGGTTAAATAGTGAAATGCGTGATGCGAGTGAAGCACATTCGGATCATGACGGTAAGGCTAAAACTTGGTATTTAAGTAAGTATAAAAGACCTTTGGTGCCATTAGAGCCAAGTAAGCCAATAGATCCAACAGATCCACCGATTCCATGGACGCCATTAGAACCGAGTAAACCTATAGATCCAACCGATCCAACAGATCCACCAATTCCATGGACGCCATTAGAACCGAGTAAACCTATAGATCCAACCGATCCAACAGATCCACCGATTCCATGGACGCCATTAGAACCGAGTAAACCTATAGATCCAACCGATCCAACAGATCCACCGATTCCATGGACGCCACTAGAACCGAGTAAACCTATAGATCCGGATGATAATTTTCCTGTTGATCCACCAACAAAACCTCTTGAACTCATTATCGCTCCAGAAGTTGCGGCGAACCTTGCGAACTTGAAAGTAGCGAATGAGATGTTTGCGATACGTTATCATGATCGCCAATATTTACCAGGGGATAGTGGATTTTGGATTCGTACACATGGAATGTTTAGTGATTTTGGTGTGAAAATAGATAGGGATCTGAATGCAACAGTGAATGCCTATACTATCCATATTGGTAAAGACTTATTGCAGTGGGATAAATTTAACTTTGGTGTGATGGGAGCTTATGGAACGAGTGATGGTAAGAGTATTAACCACTACACGAACTTTACAACAGATCATAGCTCTGATGGTTTTGCGGTAGGGGCATATGCTAACTATAATTTCTCTGAAGATAGTTACATTGATTCGTGGGTTCAATATGCACATATTCGTAACAAAGTTCATGGCTGGGGCTTAGCATCAGAAAAGTATACGAGTAAAGGTTTCCTTGCATCGATTGAAGCTGGGCATGCGTTCGCTGTAACTGAAAATGTTCGTGTTCAACCACAAGCACAAGTGACGTGGATGAATGTGAAAGCAGATAACTATACAACTGCGGGTGGCACGAATGTTTCTGCAAATAAAGGGAATGTACAAACTCGTTTAGGAGTGCGTGTATACAATGCGAATGCAACATTTGCACCTTATGCTGGTGTTCATTATCTTCATAACAGTAAGGATTATCGTGTGACATTCCGCGGCAAGCAGAACGAAGTTGATGCAATTGCGGGTACTAAAAATCTCTATCAGTTAGAGTTTGGTATGGCAACGAAAGATCGTTTAGGTTGGAATGCTGATGGTAGCGTGACTTTAACGAAAGGAAAAGATTCATATAGCGATACTCGCGTGAAATTTGATTTCCGCTACGAGTTCTAATATTTAGTAACTGTTATTTGTAATATAAATATCAAAAGCCTATTTCAATAGAAATAGGCTTTTTTATCGTTTTAGAATTTATCTTTGACAAGAATATAGTTGTATATTCCAATCATCCATTGACAACACATTGTTATTTAAACGATATACTGACTGGTGAGTACCATATGTTTGAGAATAATCAGGCGCAAATTGAAAGAATTCAGCCCAACCACCAAATACATCTGAATCATTAGAAGATTCGCCATCATTAAGATTAAATGTTTCTACTTTCCGATATTGCCAGCCTCTCATTTTAGCTGTTTCTCCAGAGATAGTGACGATATAGTCTTCATCGCTCATAATTTCAGGATTTGTACATAATCTTTTATCTGTTACCCATGTTCCAATAAAATTTCTATGAATTGTATCGGTTCCTGGGGCTGTTTGAATGGCTGTTCTTGCCAATCTAGGGTTTTTAGCATGAAAAATATTGAGCGGTAACTCCATTTTTCGGCTACCAATATGCTCTATTGCACCTACAACCTCAAATTCATAAATTTCTCGTTCCGGGCATTCCATTTCTAAGTACGCCATTGTTGAGCGCGTCGCATTTGAAGAGCCGAAAGCCTCGATTGCAAGAGTATGATAATTGATCAGCCGACCGAACATATCTAATGCTTTAATCGTTAATTCCATATCCTGAAACTCAGAAAATGCACCACCATTATCAATGATAAAGCTATAGGAGCAAATACCACGGTTTATGTATGCTGAATTAATGTGATTAATGCTTGCATAACGCTGGTTATCGGCATAGGAAATAAGAGGCCCTGAGATCATTAAGGACGTTGCAAACAATATTTTTAGCATAAGTATCACCATTTTTAATAAAAGATAGGATTATTTTTCAAAAGCTATAATGATTTTAGTATTAATTAAGTAAAAAAAAAGTCAACAGATTAAGATCTGGTGTAGAGTAGAATCCTATATTCAAACAGGTAAACTAGCTTTTTTATCTTTGCTAGCATAAACCTTCTCACATTGTCATAATGTGAAGCTCTAATTCGCAGTGTAAAGGGAAATACTATGTTGGAATTACGGCATCTTCGGGCACTTCAAGCATTATTTGAATGTGGATCTTTTGCAGCAGCAGCGGCGCAGCTCTGTATTACGACTTCGGCGCTTTCCCACCAAATTGCAAGTATTGAAAAATGGCTCGATGTGGAGATTATTTCCCGTAAAACTCGCCCATTTCAATTTACGAGTAATGGCTTATTACTGCTCGATTTAGCGCAACAAGTGATTCCGATGATTGATGGTGCAGTCACGCAACTTAAAGATCAACAGCTAAATATCTCTCATAAATTGGTGGTTGCTTCTGAATGCCATTGCTGTTTTGATTGGTTGATTCATGTTCTGAATGCTTACAATCAAGCCTATCCCGATATTGATTTAGACTTTATGACGGCATTTGAAGATTCGCCACATCAACTTTTGTTAGATGGGGAAGTGGATGTTCTGATTACGTCCGATCGTAAAAAAGTTGCCGGTATTCATTATGCAAAGCTCTTTGAATATGAATCAAGATTAGTAGTATCGCCACAACATCCGCTTCTGTATGAAACGGATCTATCGCCGGAACGATTAGCGAAAGAAACCCTGATTTGTCATCCTGTGGAGTTGAACCGATTAGATATTTATAATCACTATTTCACGCCGGCAAATGTGGAACCAAAACACGTTCGCCGTACGCAATTAACGCCGATGTTGATTCAGTTAGTGAGTAATCAGCGCGGGATTGCGGCGCTTCCTGATTGGGTTGTGTATGACTTTGAGCGTCAAGGATTAGTAAAAACCTTACGAATGCCGGTAGATGAAGGAAATGGGCTTCTCTGCACACTTTATGCTGCATATCGAGAAGCACAAACAGAGCAAACCTATTTCACAGAGTTTCTCAATCAGATGAAAAAATATGCACAGCAGAGAGATACATTTTATCTGCGCTAAGACGGTAATTTTTTATTTTTACTGAGTATTAGTATTTAGGGTATATCTGATTGAACTTTTTAAAGAACTCGGTACAGTTGAGATCAGTTTATGATCGAAATCCATTGTATAAATATTTAGGTAAAGGTGAAATATATGAGCTCAAAAAACGAATTGGCAACAAAATTAATGCAATCATTTTATGGCTGTGATGGTGGCAATCCTTATTCAGATATTTGGTTTTGTGGCATGGAGCATGGTGGGGATTTTGATGATAATCAGGCAGAAGTTGAGAGCTTTGCGAAAGAGAGCGAACGTTATCATAATCCACTTTCTTGGCAAGATGAGTATTATCATGATTCAATTTATGCGCCGGGAAATTTAAATCGATATATTGCTTATTTCTATGGAGTATATGGCAATACCGAACATCAAGAAGATGATTGCGACCAAGCATATGTGGATAATAATAGGATTTTATATCCTTTTCATGAAGATAGTTCGCAGGCTGGGATAGGCTTTAAAATTAATATGCGCCCTTTAAGATTTAAAGGAGCAGATAGCTATGATCAATATAATATGCCGGATCTTCCTTACTATAATTATCGCCAATATAGTGATGCGGTGATTGCAGAAAGAGGTGAGTTTTTTCAAACGCAAATCGCAAAATATAAACCAAAATTGATTATCTGTTTAAGTGTTGGAGAAGCAGATAATTACTTTAGATTCTTTGGCTGTGATCTTAATAATGTCAAAAAAGAAATGGTTCAGCTAGGTGAGAAAGAAATGCGAGTATATTGCTGTGAGAAAGACTCCACAACTATTATGGTCATTCCATTTATGGGAAAACCATCAGGACCTAATGGTTATGCGGAAATTAAGTTATTTGCAAATATTATGAGAGAACGATTAGATAAATGAGTAAGTATGGCAAGCACTTCAAGAAAACTCTTCCATCGGCAGGTATACCTCTTCTAGTCAGTCATCAATTAGTCAAAAAATAACCCAATCAGCAAATACTGATTGGGCAAACTTTGGCGTTTAAAAGGAGGTTAAAAACGCTCTAACTTCATAATGGGGATATATTCTTATTTTTCAAATAGTGGCGTTGAAAGATATTTTTCACCGCTATCTGGGAAAATAACAACAATGTTTTTACCTTTGTTTTCAGGACGTTTTGCGACTTCAACCGCTGCTTTTACCGCCGCACTTGAAGAAATTCCGATGAGTAAACCTTCTGTACCGGCAACTTCTTTCGCAAGTTCAAACGCATCTGTATCTGAAATGGTGATCACTTCATCATAGATTTTGGTATCTAACGTATCTGGAATAAAGCCTGCGCCGATTCCTTGGATTTTATGAGGACCTGCCGTTCCTTGTGACAGCATTGGTGAAGATTCAGGTTCTACAGCAATCACTTGGATATTGGGGTTTTGCTCTTTTAAGTAAGCGCCAAGACCTGTAATTGTACCGCCTGTACCAATGCCGGCAATCACGATATCTACTTTACCTTCCGTATCTTCCCAAATTTCAGGGCCTGTTGTTGCTTTGTGAACTTCAGGGTTTGCAGGATTTACGAATTGCCCTAAGATAATGCCGCCATCAATTTCAGCAGCAAGTTCTTCTGCTTTCGCAATGGCACCTTTCATGCCTTTTGCGCCTTCCGTAAGGACTAATTCTGCGCCATATGCTTTTAATAAGTTACGGCGTTCAATACTCATTGTTTCTGGCATTGTTAAGATAATGCGATAGCCTTTTGCCGCTGCAACAGATGCTAAACCAATTCCGGTGTTACCACTTGTTGGCTCAATAATCACAGCACCTTTTTTCAAAACGCCTGATTTTTCTGCAGTATCGATCATTGCAAAAGCAATACGATCTTTTACACTACCCGCTGGATTGAGGTATTCAAGCTTCGCAATAATCGGCGTTTCAACACCTTGCTCTTTTGAGAAGCGATTCAACTTTAGAAGTGGGGTTTTACCGATAAGATCTGTTAAACTCTCATAAATAGTCGCCATAATACTTTCCTTATTTTGCTGAGGATGCTTGATTTCTATTGACGAAAATTAAGCATACCTATAATATATGTTTGATCTGAATGATATAACATTAACAGGATTAGGAAATGATTGTCAATTAAATATTCCGGAGGGATCAATGAAACTATCTGCAAAATCTCGTTATGGACTCGCATCGCTTGTCAAAATGGCGCTCGTACACGAATCTCAGCCAACTATTACGGTGCTTGAGATTGCGGAGGAACTCGAAATCTCTAAAATTTATTTAGAGCGAATCTTCTCAGAATTAAGACGCGGTGAAGTTGTCGGTTCAATTAAAGGTTCACAAGGAGGATATTATCTCACAAGATCCCCGAAAGAGATCACGTTGTACGATATCCTTCACAGCGTGGAGCCGGCAATCTTTGCAGATAATGATGCAACGGTAAATGCTACTTCACAAAACATCGAAAGAGCATTGGTCGAAATGGTTTATTCGCCGATGAAAAATGGCATCGCCGAGATACTGACCAATATTACCCTTGCAGATATTACGCTAGAAGCGCAAGGAGAAGAAGGGAACTACATGTATTATCTTTAGTTTTCTTGTCTTTAGAGATACCTTTTAAGTAGTAAACAGTTTGGAAAAGCCCAAAGGATAAAAATCCGTTGGGCTTTTTTGATCTCGAGTATTGTTTAAAAATTTTATTTTGAATTAACCAATAATCGCATGTGGATAGAATCGAGACAGATCTTGGGTAATACGAGAATGATCTTCGCGGATATTTAAACCACACGCCGTATCGCCCACCATCCAACTACCGACAACCACATAATTGCCATCAAATGCCGGCAATTCTACATATTCTTGAACGATGGAACCTTCAATGCCGTAAGGACCATCGGCACTTTCTAGCACTTCGCCATTGGTAACAATCTCCACGTTTGCGCCTTCTCGTGAGAAGAGAGGTTTTTTCACGTAGGATGTTAAGCTTGTTGCTTTTTTATCATCTGAGAAATATGCCGGCAGTAGATATTGGTGGTTCGGGAACATTTCCCATAATAACGGTAGAAGCGCTTTGTTGGATAAAATCGCTTTCCATGCGGGTTCCAACCAACGAGTTTTGCCCATATCCAGATAACTTGCAAAGTCTTCGCCGAGCATAAATTCCCAAGGATAGAGCTTAAAGATCGCTTGAATGGGTTCATCTTCTAGATCGGTGTATTCGAGCTCGCTATTAATGCCAATCTCTTCAATATAGAGAAATTTGGTTGCAAGTCCGGCTTCATTGGCGCAATCTTCCAAATATTGCACCGTACCACGATCTTCTTCCGAATCTTCACAGCAACTAAAATGAAGCTGATCCATATTGTGATATGCTCGAAGATCGCCAAAACGAGAGATTAACTGCTCTTGAATGCTATTAAACTGATCGGCAATCATCGGCAGATTTTTCGCTTCAATCTGATCTTCTAGCCAAAGCCATTGAAAGAATGCACTTTCATACAGAGAAGTCGGCGTATCGGCATTATATTCGAGCATTTTCAGCTGACCTTCGCCGTTATAAGCAAAGTCAAAACGGCCATAGAGAGAAGGCTCTTGGCGATCCCAAGATTCCCGAATATAGCGCCAGTTTTGTGGCGGAATTTGGAATTTTTCTAATAACTTTTCGCTCTTTACCACTCGATCAACGGCTTTTAGCGCCATTTGATGCAATTCTTCAGAAGCATCTTCTATAAACTCAATCTCTTTTAAGCCGAGTTGGTAGTAAAAATCTTCACACCAATAGCGTTCGCCATACATTGTGTGAAAATTAAACCCATATTCTTGCGCTTGTTCTTGCCAATGAGGACGTTCAGTGATTGCAACTCGCTTCATTGATTAACCACCTGTTGTACGGCGTTGCGTATTTTGGCTACTATTTGCAGATTTAGATTGTGTTGCAGAAGCCGATGCTTGTTTTGAAACCATCTGACCAAAACCACCACGGCGCATTGTTTGACCTTTCGCACCTGGTTTAAGATCTGAAGGATTTACTTTTGTTGTGCTTCCCGGCGTCATATTCCCGAAGCTTTTACCATCCGCGCCGTAGAATTTCCCTTGGTTTGGACCACTTTGTGGAGAATAGAGCGGCTTATGAGCGCCGAAACCATTCATCATTTTTCCAAAGAGGAATCCCGCCATTAACGGCATCCAGAAGCTTCCGCTTGATTGTTGTGCTTGTGCATTACTTTGATCTACTGGTGCAACTTGGCAACCTGATTCGCCAAATTCTGCGACACAATCTTCACGAGTTGCAAAGCGAGGCGCGGTTTCAATGGCTTCTTGTTGTGCTTGTGCGAAAGAGGTTTCACAGAGTGATTTTGCATCGCCACTTGGATTGTAACGGATGCATTCTTCCATATTGCGGTACATGCTCACTTCTTCGAGTTGTGCCTCTTTATCACTGCCACAAGCAGTTAAAATGAGCGCGGAAGCAACAATGGCTGCAAGCGGTTTTAGGCGAAAAGATTTAGGCTTTTTGCGGAAGTTTTCGAGATTCACTTGTGAGGTACGTTTACGCATTTTTCACTCCATAAACTAATAAGTCATTTGAATTCTAATTAAGCATTGCATTATACAGTATCAAAAAAAGGGAATGGCACTTAAATTTTCGTATAAGTATTGGCGTGATAATATAAGTTTTTGATCTGTTCGCTGATCACATCACGAAAGGAACGATAATGCCACACGGTGAAAAGCTTAATATCTATACCCATCTTTTGGGCGCGTTGTTAGCACTTGGAGGAATGGTATTTCTGATCGTGCATTCGAGCATTTACCAAGATGCATGGAAAATCGTGAGCGTTTCCATTTACGGCTCTGCGCTCTTTATTCTCTATGTCGTTTCGACGATTTATCATTGTATTCATCCCGGAAAATGGAAGGATCGGTTTCAAGTTCTCGATCATTGCGCCATCTATATTTTGATTGCCGCAAGTTATACGCCCTATACATTAGTGACGTTAAATGGCGGCTGGGGTTGGTCGCTCTTTGGCGTTTCTTGGGGATTATGTCTGATTGGGATGATTCAAGAGGTGTGGATTGGGCGGCGAACCCAAATTTTTTCTATAGCGATTTATTTAATTATGGGTTGGCTGATCGTGATTGCCGCAAAACCGCTCTCTCTTTCACTTTCATCCGAGGGAATCTTTTGGCTCATATTGGGTGGCGTTGTTTATACGCTCGGCGTGATTTTCTTTCTCTTAGATGAAAAAGTAAAACATGCGCACGGCATTTGGCATCTCTTTGTCATCGGCGGGAGTGTTTGCCAATATTTTAGTATTTTGTTTTATGTGAATATATCAATGTAAAAAGTCCTATATTTTTCTAGTCATGGAGAAGTACGATCGAAAAATATAGGACTTTTGTAGGTGCTCTTTTTTGGATTTTCTAAGAATCCGCTTACCAATTTGGTGGTAAATCATATCCTTCAAAATTTTCTGCAATATATTCTTTAAAACCATCTGAATTGACGATCTCTACAATATCTTTTGCCCAAGGTTGATCAATATTGCCATCTTTGACCACAATCCAATTCACAAAATGTTTACTAGACTCAATATATAGCGCTTCATTAAAGTGAACACCGGCAGCAATGATGTAATTCCCGCTGATAACCGCAAAATCAAGATCAGGCCTTGCTCTAATAAGTTGTTCCGCCGGTACTTCTATGATTTGTAGATTATAGGGATTTTCAGTAATATCTGCTTGTGTCACTTTGAAACGATCAGGAGCATTTTCGTTCAGCTTAATGAGTTTTAATTGCTCTAATGTCCAAAGACCTCGAGCAAGATTTGTAGCATTGGAGGGAATCCCTACTTTTGAGCGAGTTTGAATCTGATCTAAATTCTGCAATTTGCCGGAATAAACACCAAAGGGTGCCGTCGGCACTTGTACTAATGGCGTAAGATTCGTTTTATGATTGAGATTATAATCATCAAGGTATGGTTTATGTTGAAAGAGATTGGCATGAATAGACCCATCTTGCACGCTGAGGTTATGGATATTCGCACTCGTGACTTCTAGAAGTTCTACATCGTAGCCTTTTTTCTCAAGCTCAGGACCAATATAGTGACGAATAAAATCTGAGAAATCCCCGACAGATGCCGATAACTTCAGTGTTTCTCTATTTTGAGCATTAGACTTTGTGGTATCTTCTCCGCAACCGATAAGTATGATTGCCGTGAAGAGGATTAAAGAGATTTTCGCGCGAGTTGAATGAAAGTGTTTGAAGATATTCCAACGAGATTTCATGGTATTTCCTTTTAGAGTAAGTCTTTTGAAGTAAATGCATTGGAGTGCATTCCCGGTTGAATTAAAAAATAAGAAAGTCATCCATGACATGATTCAGTGAAATTATGAGTTCCACTTTTGCAAAGTAAAATCCGTATTAGAAAAACTCATCTTTATCTTAGGAATATGCCTAGTTGGAGATGCTTGGAGATAAGATAAAGATGAGTTTCAAGCCTAATAATTATTTGCGAATGATCATTATTAATCCCACGCAAGCGGTAAGTTATAACCGGCAAAACGGTTGCTTGAGAATTCTTTAAAACCATCAGAATTCACGATTTCGATTACTTTATGTGCCCACGGCGCATTGAGATTTTTTTCATTCACAACGACCCAATTCACGAAGTATTTGCTTGGTTCAATGGAGAGCGCTTCCGTGAAGTGAATGCCGGCATCTTGTGCGAAGTTACCGTTGATAATGGCGTAATCGAGATCTGGCTTTGCACGGACCATTTGCGGTGCTTCAATCTCTTTGATTTCGATATTGTAAGGATTAGCAATGATGTCATTTTTGCCGATATGGAATTTGTCGGTAATTTCAGGATTCAGCTCAATCCAGCCTAAACCTTCTAAAATCAATAATCCGCGAGAAAAGTTTGTCACGTTTGAAGGGATTCCAACGGTTGCACCATCTTTGATCTCATCAACGCTTTTAAGCTTTCCTGCATAAATGCCGTAAGGCGCTGTTGGTACTTGTACTAATGGCGCTAAATGGCCATTTCTCACGCGGTTAAATTCTTCCATGTAAGGTTTATGTTGGAAGATATTGATATCTAAAGATCCTTCTTCCACGCTGACGTTCGGAATGACGATATCGGTGATTTCAGAAAGCTCCACTTTATAGCCCGCTTTTTCTAATTCAGGTCCTAAATAACCTCGTACTAAATCGCCAAAATCGCCGGGAGAAGTACCGATTTTGATCACTTCTTGGGTATTTGCACTGTTGGAAGCTGCCGCATTTTTATCTTTATCATCAGAACAAGCCGTGAGAAGTAAAGAAGAGATCATGCAGAGCGCAACCAGTCCTTTTTTAACGCTACTCGATAGAAATGATGGCTTTGCGGATAGTTCAGTATTGATTGTATTTATCGTTTTCATATTATTGTTATACTTTTTCTGTTTCTGTACTTTTTATATGGGTAAAAGCATTGTTGAAGGTTTGGTGGTTATAAATGATTTTCTTTCAACAGCTTTATCGAATCGCTCTTTGAGAATATGGATTAATCAAGGGCGATATCGGCATAGAATCGTTTCGCAACATCTGTGTGCGAGCGTAAACGTCCCTTTAGGAAGTTCTTACCAATTTGTGTGAAGAGTGGGTTTTTCGGATCACGAGTAATGCCGGCAACACCGCCTTGTAACTCTTCTGGTAATTGAAGTAATGGCACGGTTGCATCTAATTGCGAGGTTAAGAAATACGCTAAAGAGAAACGATCGCTACCAAGCGGAGAAGGCGCTACGCGGTGAAGGGTTGCTTTGAGATAACCTTGAGATGCAATCTCTAAAAGTTCGCCCATATTCACAACAAATGTGCCTTCAATGGGCTCTGCTAATACCCATTCATCGCCTTTGAGAACTTCTAAGCCCGCCGTATCTTCTTGTTGCACGAAAGTGATATAGCCCGAATCTTTATGGGGACCAACGCCTTGTTCGCCATCAACGCCGGGATAATGGATCGCTTTTGAAAGGACAGAAGGTTTATGCGCGTAAGTATGTGCAAATGCGTTTTCATCTTGACCAAGCGCAAGGGCAAATGCCGTAAGCATAGATTTTGCAAGTTCGGTTTGACGTTCTTGTAAATCTTGGAAAGTAGGTTTTAGTTCAGGAATTGACTCCGGCCATTGGTTTGGACCTTGTAAACGTAACCACGGCTGATCTGCAGGAATTTGATCTAAAGGAATCGCTTCATATTCCGGCATGTAATCGAGCTGTTCACGGCTATCGGGTTTTTCACGAGTGATTTCATCATGCACATTGGTATAACCTCTAAAATGCGGAGAATTAGACATGTGAATCTTGTGTTTTTCTTCTAAAGGAAGTTGGAAAAACTCTTTCGAGAGATCTTGCGCTTTTTTGATGAGATCTTGTGGAATACCATGATTCTTGAGATAGAAAAATCCAATTTCATGCGCTGCATAACGTAGATTTCTCAGAAATTGTTCACGCTCTTCGCCGCCAGCAACGAATTGGGCATAATCAAGAATAGGTAAATTAGGATTAACCGTTGTCATTATAAAATTCTCCTTAACAAACTAAAACTAGCAATATGGTCTGCCGCTGTTTGCTTGCTCCCCTTAAGTGTTGCACCACGGTTTAAAGGAGAATCTCAAATTTGAGATGGATGCTTTAGCTGTTTTATGCCCGCAAGCTATTTTGTCAAATCGGCATTACATATATGTTTAGCATTTATTTAGATTTGCTGTCAATACATACTTTCAAGGAAACGATGTTTAAATCTTATAATTATTTGAATCATTGAATAAATATATTTATATTCCCCGCTGATCTCAGCCGTTTTTTTGAATAAAAAAACAAGTCATTGCCAATAGGTATGTTTTTAGAAGGCATGAAAAAAGAGAGCGGTAGATGATCATTTAAAAAAAATCATCTACTCACTCTCTTTTTGTTAAAACAACCTATTTAAAAACTTAGAAGCACTATTAAGATCTTTCAATAGATCTCTAAGTTATTTTAATATCTGCTTTGTCCTTTAGGATCTTGTTGGTAATAGTACTTGAAGCTAACACCGACGTTACCTCCACGTCTTTTACCTGCATACCCTTCAGCATTCACGTTCAGTTTTAAGTTACGTGCATTATTGGGAATGTATTCCATACCAAGACCAATAATACCGGTAGAGCCTTGAATGGTTGGTGCTTCTATATCATAAATACTATGAGTAGTCGCATTTACAGAACCATCAAATTCATATTCATAACTCATACTTCCGTAATAACTGAAGTTTTCTGAATAGTGATTGGTAAGACCAAATGTTAATCTTGCTCTATTAGATTTAAAGCTGTCAAAATGGATCGGATCGCCGGCAATTTCTACATCTTCAGCACTAACATTCGTATGGAAATATCGAGCTGATAGATCAAATACCATAGTATCTGCCACAGTCCACTCATAACCTAATCCCACATGACCACCAAAATAACGAGATTTAGCGTTATAACCTACAGGAAGTCCATCACTCGTTAAGAAATCATCCGAATGATATTTGTTTTTAGTATTACCGTAGCGAAGTGATGCTTCTGTATAGAAATTCTCATCCATTTTCAATTTCATGAAAGCACCAAGACCGTAGTAATACGAATCACCTTTGGCTCTAACCGTATCGCGATCTGAGAACTCATTATACGTTTTATAATCGCTTTTACCGCCTTCTATAAATCCACCTAGCGTGAGCCCATCATAGTTCGTATAACTGCCTCCTAAGACCATTAAGTAATCTGTCGATTTAACATGAGAACCACTTGAATATCGAGTAAATCCACCGCCTAATTGTGCGATTGCTTGATAGCCAACCGTTGTTGAATCAATGTTGTTGATGACATTACTGATTAAGAGATCCGCCCCACGAGTTGGTAAGATTGCACCTGCTAAATATCCTTCGGAGAGGGATTTTAGTTGAGAATTTAATCTACCTGCAGGTTGCCCTGGTTCTTCAGGATCAACCGGTACTTCTGGTTCTTCAGGGTCAACCGGTACTTCTGGCTCTTCAGGATCAACCGGTACTTCTGGCTCTTCAGGATCAACCGGTACTTCTGGCTCTTCAGGATCAACCGGTACTTCTGGTTCCTCAGGGTCAACCGGTACTTCTGGTTCCTCAGGGTCAACCGGTACTTCTGGTTCTTCAGGATCCACCGGCACTTCTGGTTCCTCAGGGTCAACCGGTACTTCTGGTTCCTCAGGATTATCGAGATCGATAACTTCTGCTGAAATCTCCCCTGTTTCACTATCTTTAATAACTTTTAGGTCATATAGGAAAGAGATACCTTGTAGAGCAGACGTTGTAAATAAAGTAGTGCGAGAATTATTAATAGGGTCTTCCATTGTGCCATCATCAATTTCTTCTTCAACAATGCCACCAATACCGCCGATATTTCCCCAATTAGTCCCTTCGCCGATGATATTTCCCGCTTTTACGAGGATAAATTTCTCGCCATAGTTCAAGCGTCTTCCGGCATTAATTCCTTGAATATCTACGCTCGATTGTTTTGTATATTCTCGACCAAGTTCATCACGAATTGTGCCTTCTAAATACAAGGTATTGACTTGTACTAAAGGAGCGCTGTAATCATCTGCACGGATATTGAACGTATATCTTTCAAATCCGCCGAGTTCATTGGCAACTAAAGGCTTATTCCCAGAATATACAAAGGTATTTCCTGTGAAAGCATCGTATGCGCCTGTAGATGGTGTACCTGATGCGATTAATCCACCAAAGATAGAGCCCGAAGGATTAAAGTGGCTATCGCCTACAATTTTAATATGGTTATTGGTTAACTTAATATCTTGTGCTGAACCATTTTCTAAATATGCACCGTAAATATCGCCATTGACATTACTATTGGCAACAACGATCACGTTCCCTTGAGAGTAATATCGTTTACCATTTCCTTGTAAGCTGGCATGGCTTCCGTAAATGTCTCCGGTATGCTTCACATCTCCGCTTAACGTAATACGGTTATTGGAAGCATAAGCACCATTAAGGGTATTTGCACCACCAATATATTTACCCCCAATAATATCTCCTTCGATGGTACTGCGAGCAGTGACAACAATTCTATTGTTATTTACTTCATCGACGTTAAGATTAGGAGCATTTTCCGTACTTCTAGCGGTATTTAAAACACCACCATGAATATTGTTTTTAATATTAGATTGGTTCGTTACAATCACGCTATTGCGATTTGCAGATGCGCCGGATGCACTGACATTAATACCACCATAGATTCCTTTAATGATAAAAGGAGAGGTTAAACCATCATCGACAATCAGGTACTCCTTACCGGCAATAGAAGTACTGTTGTTGATCGTTACTCTATTCCCATCAACATGAGAGTTTTGCTGAGTATTATTATGAGCAACACTTAAGCCGGCAATAATATTATTGGCACTACTATCAGGAGTGAATCCCTCATTAATTATCGTAATACTATTATTGCTGACATTTCCTGGAGCAGTTGGGGCAGTTTTGCTTCCTTTAAACTCAGCTGCGACTAAGCTTTCAAGATTTCCTTTTTGGAGGATAATCGCATTGTTACGAAGATCTTTCGTTGTAGGATGTAGCAGATCTTGGCTTACATCGTAAATTGATCCATAGATCACAGTTGCACCAGCGGGATGACCTTTAATCGTCACGCGGTTATTAGAAACACCGTCGCGAACATTAATAGATTCTAAAGGAGTTGTTTCATCAATGAAATGAGGGGCTGACAGAGCGATATTAACGGAGAAAGCTAATAAGCATGCAGCGGCTAATGGAGTTTTTATGAAAATGGTTTTGTTTAGCACATCTAAGTCCTTGTAATAAATACAGATTATCAGATGTTAAATTAATACATTAACAAAAACAATCATATACAAACTTACATAAACATATATGTATGTATTTTTGTGACATTAAGTCAATTTAATATCGTTAATTTATAATAAACAATAGTTAATAATAAATATCTTTAATATTTATATCGTTGACCGAGTGCGTTTTAATCATTTTAAACAACTAGTTCCGAAGTGAACCAAAGGTTGTCAGAAAAGCTGTTCAGACGTATAGTAATTAATGGTAAATTTTTTAAAAGTATTTAAAATTATTAGAAATCAGTCAATTATGTGAAACTTTTTTGAAATTTTTATTTTAAATATGAATGTATATCTCTCTTTTTCTACTTCACGTGCTTTTTTGTAGCTAACAATTATTAACATATAGACCTTTATGACAACCATTACGAATATCGAAGATCTCCGCGTGATCGCTAAAAAACGTGTACCGAAAATGTTTTATGATTATGTGGATTCCGGCTCTTGGACAGAATCGACTTATCAAGCGAATGAATCGGATTTTCAGAAGATTAAATTGATTCAAAAAGTCGCCCGAAATATGGAAAATCGAATGCTCAAAAGAGAGATGTTAGGCATTGAAATGGCGATGCCACTCTCTATTGCGCCGACAGGTCTTGTGGGAATGGTGCATCCTGATGGTGAGATTTTAGCAGCAAGGGCCGCCGCGAAGTTTGGGATTCGTTATACGCTTTCCACCATGAGTATTGCATCATTAGAAGATATTAAAAAAGAGGTGAATAAACCATTTTGGTTTCAGCTCTATGTGATGCGAGATCGAGAATTTATGCGCCGATTAATTGATCGCGCAAAAGCTGCCGGCTGTGATGCGCTCGTGATTACGCTTGATTTGCAGATGATTGGACAACGTCATAAAGATCTTAAAAACGGCTTATCTGTGCCACCAAAACCAACCCTTAGAAATTGGGTGAATCTTCTCACAAAACAGCGTTGGTGCTGGAATATGATGAAAACCAAACGCCGGCAGTTTGGTAATATCGTCGGGCATGTGGATGGAATTGATGATCCGAGCTCGCTCGCTTCATGGACAACACAACAGTTTGACCCAACTTTGAACTGGAACGATATTGAATGGATTAAAAAAGAGTGGGGCGGAAAGATCATCTTAAAAGGCATTTTAGATGCCGAAGATGCAAAGCTCGCCAATAGCGTTGGCGCAGATGCAATTGTCGTGAGTAATCACGGCGGAAGGCAGCTCGATGGTGCACTCTCCTCCATCGCCGTATTGCCGTCCATTGTGGATGCGCTTCAAGGATCTTCTACGGAAGTGATTATCGATAGCGGGATTCGTTCAGGACAAGATCTTCTCAAAGCCGTGGCGCTCGGCGCAAAAGGCGGCATGATCGGCAGAGCTTATCTCTACGGTTTAGGCGCAATGGGCGAAGCCGGCGTGACAAAAGCGTTAGAACTCATGCGTAATGAGTTTGAAACAAGCATGGCATTCTGCGGAGAAACAGATGTAAACAATGTTGGCAGGCACATTTTAGTGCCATCCACGATTCCAAGACCCTTTGATTAAGATCTTCTTTTGAAGATTGATAGATGATTTTTATCTAATATTAATAGATACTTAACGGGTATTTAATAAATACCATAATGCGATTCGTAAAGAATCGCATTTTTTTGATCTAGATATTTAAGATCTTCAATATAGGGAGTTTTATGAAAAAATGTGGCTGGATTTTATCGCTACTGCTTTGTATCAGCGTGAGTTTCGCAACAGGACCATCTTCCATGAGCTCTTTGATTACGCCGATTGCGATCAATGATAAAGGCGATGTTTTATGTAAGCACTATTTCACAGAAAATTGGATGGGTTCTCATAGAATAATGCCGGCGGAAATATCTCTCTGTTTAGTGAAAAATGAAACTATTCAATTGATTGGTGAATTACAACAATTTATTCCTGATCCAAAAGATGAAGGAAACTCTAATGCTGAAAATCGACAATTATTTAGTGAGCTTTTTTCTAGTATTATTTTTTCTAAAGAATCTCCTTTAGTCGAAGATATGTATGAGCATTTCATACAGCAGGAATTTAGAGCGATTGATCTTGAAGAATATCGTTTAGATCCAAAATTTTCTTTAACAAGTTTTTCAGAAAAATGGGGCGTTAATTATGCTGAACTTGAGCAAGTTGCAGTGAATGCAAAGGCGCAGCCTGATATTTCAGAACCAACTGATTTTAAAAATAAAATTTGCGAGTCAGAGATTCTTTATCAAATAAATAATCAGCTTTGGTTGTCGTATATAGCTGATGATGGCTCTGAATATCTAGATTCTTACCAAAATGCCTATTTAAATTTTTATACCTTTCCTTTCGACTACCAAGATATGCCCTACGATTATCAAAGAGTGAACTCTGTGATCTTTCTGCCGGAAGCAGAAGCAGATCCCTCAAGGATTGAACCTTAATCTTGAACAAATCCGTAGATCTTAAAATGAGGAGATACTATGAAAAAGTATGGTTGGATTTTATCGTTACTGCTTTGTATGAATGTCAGTTTTGCATCGGGAGCCTCTGAAATTATTTCAAGGATCGCACCGCTTGCGATGAATGCGCAAGGCGATATTTTATGTAAATCTCTCTTTTCTAAAAATGTGAATGGATCACGATATGTCACGGATGTGGATGTTTCGCTTTGCCTTGTAAAAGATGGGGAAATTCTAAATTTAGAAATTATTGATCAATTTAAACCATCGCCGGGAATTGATCATTATGAGGAAGATTATAGTGGTTATTTCGATATTTGGGACAGATATCGAGCGATTGAATTTTCAGAAAATGAACCACTATTAACAGATTATTATGCGCAATATCTCACGCAAGGATTTACGGCGTTAGCATTAGATGAATATGCCTTAGAACCTCATTTTTCCGTGAACAGATTCAATGAAGAGAGGAATGTGCGTTATCAAGACCTCAAACAAGTTGTATTGAAGAATGAAGAATTATTGGGGAAAGGATTGCCGGAGATTTCGGAAGCATTCGATCCCGATGCGATTTTGAAAACAGTGAAACTCCAATACCAAATAGGGAATCAACTATGGCTTGAAGTGGATGATTGCCCGCCAGAATACGCAACCACAGAATGTGCCGATGATAATCCTTTAGATGAAGGAATTCACGTGATGTACTACATTTCCCCGCTCTATGATTCCTATAAAGCTAACGGCATATTTGGGAATGATAATCCCGATCCCTTTGGCTATGAAATGCAGAGAGTGAATTCGATTATTTTTCTTCCGGAAGAAGATTGAAAGATAGCGCAATAATGGATGAATTATTAAGGGATAGTCTAAGAGCTATCCCTTTATCTTTGAGTGAAAAAATATGGCTAGTTCAAATTTAGCTATTTTGATGTAGCTAACGAGTTAATTTTCCTGAGATTTTTCTAGTGCCTGATCAATATCGGCAATGAGGTCATTCACATCTTCTAAGCCCACAGATAAGCGAATCAGTTCCGGTAAAACGCCAGCTTTTCGTAAGCTTTCTTCATCGAGTTGTGAATGTGTAGTGCCGGCAGGATGAATCACTAAGCTTTTGGCATCGGCAACATTGGCAAGTAGAGAGAAGATTTCTAATTGATCAATAAACTTGATGCTCGCTTCTTTGCCACCTTTCACACCAAAAGTGAAGATAGCACCAACGCCTTTCGGGAAGTATTTCTGTGCGCGTTCATGGAATTCATTGGAGGAAAGTCCGGGATGTTTGACCCAATCAACAAGCGGATGATTCTCTAAATGCTTAGCGATTTTAAGCGCTGATTCCGTCATTCTTTCCACACGTAAACTGAGCGTTTCTAATCCTAATAAAATGAGGAATGAGTTGAAAGGACTAATGCAAGCGCCGGTATCACGAAGGAGCTCAACTCGCGCTTTAAGAATATACGCTTCCTCGCCAAGATCGGCATATTCTAAACCATGATATGCAGGATCTGGCGTATTAAATCCAGGGTAGCGAGGATTATCTTTGAATGTGAAATTACCATTATCCACGATGATTCCACCGATGGAAGTACCGTGTCCGCCGATATATTTTGTGAGCGAATGGACAATGATATTAATGCCGTGGCTTTTGAGATTAATTAAGTAAGGTGTGCCGAAGGTATTATCTACGATTGTAAGGAGATGATGTTTTTGGGCGATGGCAACAATCTCATCAATTTGGGGAATGTTAATATCTGGATTGCCAATACTTTCAAAGAAAATTGCCCGTGTTTTATCATTAATCGCGGCTTCTAAACCTGCCAAATCATCAGGTTCTACAAAGTGAACTTTAATCCCAAATTGAGAAGGCAGACGATTATGTAACAGCGTATAAGTGCCACCATAAAGAGTGCTCAGCGCAATGATCTCATCTCCCGGCGTTGCTACATTTAAAATAGAATAGAGAATTGCCGCCATGCCGGAACTTGTGGCTAATGCGCCAACGCCCCCTTCAAGGGCTGCGACCCGTTTTTCTAAAACATCCGTCGTAGGATTAATAATGCGCGTGTAAGTATTCCCTGGTTCTGCAAGGCTGAAGAGATCTGCGGCATGTTGCGCATTATCAAAGATATAACTCGATGTTTGATAAATAGGAACCGCACGAGATCGTGTTTCATCAATGATATGTCCAGCGTGTAGTTGTAGGGTGTCAAAGCTCCAATTTTGATCCGTCATTTTCTAAATACTCCTTCATTTTTATATTGCTTTTGGATTAGTTTTTAATGGTTTTTTTAATACTGAATAGCGAAGTAAATAACCATAAAACTATTCATGTATGTTTTGTTTTGGCATTCTATTTATAGATAACGCATCCCTTGATAGAAAGCAATGAAATCTTTTTATAAGCGTTTGAACGAATGTTATTGAGAGCGGAAAAGCGGAGCTTAAAAATCTGAAAAAGCTGAAAAAAAGAGATTATTCACAATATCAGGCATAAGAGAATTAGGGATGTAAAACAGAATCAAACAGGAGATAAAAAAGGCCTAAAAAAGGCATAAAAAAGGGTATAAAAAAAGCATATCCTTGAGATACGCTTTTTAGAGAAGTAGTTTCTATCTTGAATCTTGAATCTTAGATTTTATGCTTTAATGCCGGCATCTGGTCTTAACCCCAAAGTATGGCAAATAGCATAAGTAAGCTCTGAGCGGTTGAGCGTGTAGAAATGGAAATCTTTAATCCCTTCTTTACGCAGCACTCGCACCATATCAATGGCGATACTGGCGCCGACTAAATTACGAGTTTCAGGATCATTTTCTAAGCCTTCGTAACGTTTATGAAGCCATGTGGGGATTTTTACATTAAGCGGACCTGCGAATTTGATGAGGGATTCGTAGTTAGAAACCGGCAATAATCCCGGCACGATTTCCGCTTCAATTCCGACAGCCACACAGCGATCACGGAAACGTAAAAACGCATCAATATCGAAGAAAAATTGGCTAATGGCCAAGTTTGCGCCGGCATCGACTTTGCGTTTTAAATGCAGTAAATCCGCTTGCGCATTTTTCGCATCAGGATGAATCTCGGGATATGCCGCAACGGAGATATCAAAATCATGACGATCTTTGAGGATTTTCACTAAATGATCGGCGTAGATATTGGGATTTTCCGCGCCTTTAGGCAGATCGCCACGAAGCGCTAAAATATGACGAATCCCTAAATCCCAATAGTTATCGGCAATTTCGTTGAGCTCTTCTGTGGTTGTATCCACACACGTTAAGTGCGGAACGGCAGTTAAATCCGTTTTCTCAACAATTTCTTGAATCACTTTATGCGTTCTATCGCGCGTTGAAGCATTGGCACCATATGTGACAGAAACAAATTTTGGCTTTAAAACTTTTAAACGATTGACTGAATTTTTTAGCGTTGTCACCATCTGCTCGCTGTTTGGCGGGAAAAATTCAAAAGAGACATTTACGTCCGAAGGAACTTCCGTCAAACTTTGGTTTAAAAGCTCTACATATTGTGCACTCATTTGGGGTCCTTTTATCGTTGTACTTGGTATGTCGGCCGGCATAAAAAAAGCCAGCACTTTTGTCTTATCAAGTGTTGGCTCTACGCAACTTATCTTTCGTCATGATGTTTAAAACAGAATGATGAAGGAATTGGCACCTTAATTGTCATCAGGTTGCCGGGCATCACAGGGCCATTCCCTCCGCCGCTCTTGATAAGATAGGATATTTACTCATAATCTTTACAATTATAGTTATAAGTTTAATCTGTAAATATCTCGATCGAATCAATATAGGAGAATTGGCAGATAAAAGGCAAGTGATAATTCATTTAAGATTCTGGGATAAGTGAATAAAAGTTCTATTTTGACTTAAGAATATGGGAATGAATTTATATTCATTTATCAGCAAGATAGCTCATTTGTAGCCTCTTTTAAGAGCAAATCCTGACATTTTTTTAATGAAATTCAAGCCTTAAAAGTCCATGATAAATAGAATCTGTGTTAAGTCTGTTTTTAGTAAAATTTGATAAAAACATTGCGTTATCAAAGAGATTGCCGTGATGAGAAGATCTTTTTGTATTTTATAAAAGCTTTGAAATACCGGTAAATCAAGACTTTTCAGAGATACTCAAAAATCTTGTGAATTTTTGAGTTATATCAATAAAGTTAATGATTACTATTTAAAACATATCGTAAACGAATTTATAACAATAATCTGCTAAGGTTTATATCGAAATAGATCAAAATGGATCGATATAAACGATAAGTATGAATAAACCGTAGATCGTAACAAAAGAAGAGTGAGGAGATGAGTCACATGAGTACCGAGAAACAGCTACAAGCAATTGCGGAGCAACGAATCTTAATTTTAGATGGCGCAATGGGCACGATGATTCAGAAACGTGCTCTTGATGAAGCTGATTTCCGAGGAGAGCGTTTTAAGGATTGGCATAAAGATTTGAAGGGTAATAATGACCTGTTAGTCTTAACGCAGCCGGAGATTATCTTAGATATTCATCGCCAATATTTAGCTGCCGGCGCTGATCTCATCGAAACCAATACCTTTAATGCCACGAAAATGTCGATGGCAGATTACGGCATGGAAGATTTTGCGTATGAGATAAATCTTGAAGCGGCAAAGCTTGCAAAACAAGCTTGTACCGAGTTCTCAACACCGGATAAACCGCGTTTTGCGGTGGGCGTGATTGGTCCTACGAGTAAAACGGCTTCCATCTCTCCTGATGTGAACGATCCTGGCTTTCGAAATACCTCATTTGATATCTTAGTTGCCGGCTATTTAGAAGCGCTTGCTGGCTTAATTGATGGCGGTGCGGATATCATTATGGTGGAAACTATCTTTGATACGCTGAATGCCAAAGCGGCACTATTTGCGATAGAAACGATTTTTGAAGAGCGCAATATCCGCTTGCCGGTGATGGTTTCCGGCACGATTACCGATGCTTCCGGCAGAACCTTAACAGGGCAAACAACGGAAGCATTCTACAACTCGCTTCGCCATATTCGCCCATTTTCCATGGGTTTAAACTGTGCGCTTGGTCCTGATATGCTTCGAAACTATGTTGCCGAGCTTTCCCGTATTTCTGAATTTTATCTCTCGGCGCATGCCAATGCCGGCTTGCCCAATGCCTTTGGAGAATATGATCTCGGTGGCGCTGAAATGGCGAAAGAGATGGAAGAATGGGCAGAATCAGGATTCCTCAATGTTGTCGGCGGATGTTGCGGTACAACGCCGGATCATATTGAAAAAATTGCTTCCATTGTAGAAGGAATTGCGCCAAGAGTGCCGGAAGTGAAAGTGAAATCCCTTCGTCTTTCTGGGCTTGAAGCTTGTAATTTAACGGTCAATGATTCGCTCTTTGCAAACGTGGGCGAACGCACAAATATTACGGGATCGCTTCGTTTTAAACGTCTGATTAAAGAGAAAAACTACGCTGAAGCGCTGGAAGTTGCACGAGATCAGGTGGAAAACGGTGCGCAGATTATCGATATCAATATGGATGAAGGCATGCTCGATTCCGAAGCGGAAATGGTCACGTTTTTGAATCTGATCGCTTCTGAGCCGGATATCTCCAAAGTGCCGATTATGATCGACTCTTCGAAATGGGATATTTTGGAAGCCGGCTTAAAATGCATTCAGGGCAAGGGAATCGTCAACTCGATCTCCATGAAAGAGGGCGTTGATGAATTTATTGCCCATGCGAAACTTGCGAAAAAATATGGCGCTGCCGTTGTTGTCATGGCATTTGATGAAGATGGGCAAGCCGATAACTTTGAACGCCGAGTAGAAATTTGCCAACGTGCGTACGATATCTTAGTGAATGAAGTGAACTTCCCGCCGGAAGATATTATCTTTGACCCAAATGTTTTCGCTGTTGCTACCGGAATTTCTGAGCATAATCGTTACGGTTTAGATTTCTTAGATGCCACAGAATGGATTCGTCAAAACTTACCGCATGTGCATATCTCCGGCGGTATTTCGAACGTTTCTTTCTCGTTTCGTGGGAACAACTTAGTGCGTGAAGCGATTCATGCTGTATTCCTTTACCATGCGATTCAGCGTGGATTATCCATGGGAATTGTGAATGCCGGACAATTAGCAATTTATCAAGATATTCCGGAAGAGCTTCGAAAAGGCATTGAAGATGTGATGTTCAATCGTGATCCGGAAGCCGGCGAACGATTACTTGAAATCGCCCAAAAATATCAAGGCGATGGTGCGCAGAAGAAAGAAGAAAATCTAGAATGGCGAGAATTACCGATCGGCGAGCGTTTAACCTATGCGCTTGTGAACGGCATTGATGGCTTTATCGAAGAAGATACCGAACTTGCACGTCAAAGTTTTGATCGACCCATTGAAGTGATCGAAGGTCCGCTCATGACCGGTATGAACGTCGTCGGCGATCTTTTCGGCGAAGGAAAAATGTTCTTACCGCAAGTGGTAAAATCCGCGCGCGTGATGAAACGAGCCGTTGCGTATCTCATTCCGTTTATTGAAGAAGAGAAAGCAAAGTTCGGCGATACGAGCACTTCTAACGGTAAAATCCTCATGGCAACGGTGAAAGGCGATGTGCATGATATCGGCAAGAATATTGTCGGCGTTGTGTTGCAATGTAATAACTTTGAAGTAATCGATATGGGCGTGATGGTGCCAACGCCGAGTATTATCGAGAAAGCGATTGCGGAAAATGTGGATGTGATTGGGCTTTCCGGCTTAATTACACCATCGTTAGAAGAGATGGTGGGTTTTGCTAAAGAGATGCAACGCCGAGGATTAGATATTCCCATTATGATTGGTGGCGCAACGACATCGCTTGCGCATACTGCTGTTCGAATCGCACCGCAATATGATCATACAGTCGTTCATGTGCGAGATGCTTCCCGTTCTGTGGGCGTTGCGCAGTCGCTCATTAGCCCTGAACTTCGAGATGAATTTAAGAAAAATATTAAAGAAGATTATGAGAAACGCCGAGTAGCCTATCTGGAGCGTCAGCGAGATATTAAGCTCATTCCCTTTAATCAAGCAGCCGATAATAAGCTTAAACTCGCCTTTGATAATGTCGTAAAACCGGCAAAAATGGGGATTCATGAGTTTGAAATTCCACTTGCAGAATTGGTGGATACCATCGATTGGACGCCATTTTTTGCATCATGGCAATTGCGTGGCAAATTCCCCAATATTTTAGATGATGAAATTGTCGGCGAAGAGTGCCGTAAAGTGTACGCAGATGCGCAGAAGATGCTTCAGAAAATTTTAGAAGAGAAATGGCTCACGGCGAAAGCGGTCATCGGCTTTTTCCCTGCAAAAAATGCCGGCGAAAGCACCATTTTATTCAAAGATGATGCTCGAAAAGAGGAACTTACGAGATTACATCATCTTCGTCAGCAAACAGAAAGGCCGAATGATATGCCAAATCGCTCTCTTGCGGATTTTATTGGCGAGGAAGATTATATCGGCGCATTTGCCTGTACTGCCGGCATTGGGATTGAGCCTTATATCGAAGCATTTGAAGCAGAACATGATGATTACAGCGCCATTATGCTCAAAGCCCTTGCGGATCGTTTAGCAGAAAGCTGTGCGGAATATCTCCATAAACTCGTTCGCAGAGAATATTGGGGATATGCGCCGGATGAAAGCTTAGATAACGAAGCGCTCATTCGTGAAGAATACAAAGGCATTCGCCCAGCACCGGGATATCCTGCATGTCCTGAACATACGGAAAAAGGCACCTTATGGGAGCTATTAAACCCAACGGAAAGAATCGGTCTTGAAATCACAGATAGCTTTGCCATGTATCCGCAAGCGGCAGTTTCCGGCTGGTACTTTGCGCATCCTGAAGCGAACTACTTCGGCGTTGGGAAAATCGGCAGAGATCAAGTTAAAGACTACGCAAAACGAAAAGGCTGGAGCTTACAAGAAGCAGAAAAATGGCTCGCGCCGAACTTGGGATATGAGCCGGAGGAGTAAGCCGGCGATGTCATGAGAACAATGATCAACATGTGATATGGTGAATAGGAACGGCTGTTTTACAAGGTTCACGTTCGAATAAATATGTTGTAGTCACTTTTCCAAAAACTGGAATCTAATACACGGAAGTATATTGCATTTGCATAACATTTGAATATAAAAGGATTTATACGATGAGAGCTGCTGTTATATATGGAACAAAAGATCTAAAAGTTGTCGATGTTGAGTTAAGAGAAGTATTGCCAAGTCAAGCGAAAATCGAAGTGGAATGGGCGGGAATTTGTGGATCTGATCTGCATATTTACACCCATTTTGAAGCAGGATTAGTGCCGATTCAAGAACCGCATCCGCTTTCAGGACAGAAAGCTCCTTTAACATTAGGGCATGAATTTGCCGGATTTGTGGTAGAAGTTGGCTCGGAAGTGACGAATGTGAAAGTGGGCGATCGTGTAACCGTTGAGCCGATTTTCTATTGCGGAAAATGCCTTGAATGCCGTACCGGCAATTATCATGTTTGTCGTCATTCGAATGCGGCATTTGTGGGCATTGCGAGCGATGGCGGTTTTGCGGAATTCTGTGTGACAGAAGCCGATAAACTCCACCTCTTGCCGGATAATGTTTCGATGGAAGAAGGCGCATTAATCGAGCCAACGGCGGTTGCTTATCACGGCATTATTGAAAGCGGATTACAGTTAGGACAAACGGTATTAGTAACCGGCGCAGGACCGATCGGATTATTAACCGTACAATGCGCACTTGCTGCCGGCGCTACCAAAATCTTTGTGACAGATGTTTCAGAAGAGCGTTTAGCATTAGCGAAAAAAATGGGTGCAACGCATACGTTAAACCCTTTAAATGTCGATGTTGTGCAAACGGTATTAGCAGAAACTAACGGCAACGGCGTAGATGTATCCTTTGAAGCTGCCGGCGTGAAAGCAACTTTAGCCACAACGATCTCGGCAACAAAACGCAAAGGTTGCATCTTAGTATTAGCGCTCTTTATGGAACCTGTTGCCGTGAATATGTTCGAAGCATTAGCCAAAGAAATCACGATCAAACCCACATTAGCGTACGTAAACGAATTCCCACAAGTCATCGATCTCATCGCTTCCGGTCGCATTAATGTCAAACAAGTGATTACGAATAAAACGCAGTTAGAAAATATTGTAGAAGATGGCTTTGAGAAGTTACTCAACGATAAATCAGAAGCTAAAATTTTAGTGAGCATGAAGAAAGCGTAGATTAAATAAAGATCATTCAAGAACCCGTACCAAATATTATTGGTGCGGGTATTATTAGATTGGTAAAAATTTAGTTTAAGTATTATTTGTTATCTAGAAGAGCATTAATAAGTTGTTGTTTTCCAGTGCCTTTTTTGGATTTTCTGTTCCACCAAATACAAGCAGGATGTGGTGTTTTATATATTGCTTTTGCATTTATATTTTTTGCTATCGCATTGAAGGATTTTGAAGAAATAAAAATTACTTTTTCGGGATCAATGATGTCGATGACTTGTTGAATTGTTTCCCTAGATTTTTGTTTATCTATTTCTTGTATTTTTATACTTTTTCCTGAAAGTTCAGCTGGGCGGAGAAATGTATTCATGAATGCAAAGTGTGTGAAGTTATTATCGCTCCTTGTATTAGGAAAAAACTCATTAATTGCTTGATGGATATTGCGATAAATAGCATGACCTTTGGAGGAAGAAAGGCGGGGTTTATTTAGAATATTACGAGTATTAATCCACGATAACTCTGTCTCATTATCTATATTTTTATTTGCTGATAAATGAGATTGGTTTAGTTCATACCATGTTGTAGGGCATAGGTGAATACCGCTATTAATTTTAGGTAAATAATGACTTTCAGCTAATAATAAAGTCTTGGGGAACTCCACACCATATTTTGAACCAATAAAAGGTTTCATTACTGGATATTTTTGATAAAAAAGGATCTTATCTAATTCTGTGTCGAACTTAGAATTCAATATTGAAATCATATATTTTCTCTATCTGATTTTATAAGGATTTAACTAACTATTTAGTATTACAACGCTTCTTTCATTCTCGCTCGATATTGCGTTAAATGCGTGAACTCTCTGAGATCAACGCTCACGACTTTTGCCCATGTTAATGTGAGATTGAGGTAGATATCGGCGCTGGTCATTGTGTTGCCGGTGAGAAATGGCTGATTTGCTAAGAGATTATCGAGATATTCATAGCGCGCGCTTAGGATTGAGCTGGAAACTTTGATCCATTCATCGCCGGTTTCTTTGCCGAATAAGCGGAAGAAAAATGGCATGAAGTTTTTGTGGATTTCAGTTGCGATGAAGTTGAACCATTGGATTTGGTCAATGAGCCCTTTTCCGCTGAGTGGAAAGAGTGTATTGCCGGGTTTAAGCTCTGAAAGATAGGCGCAGATTGCGACAACTTCAGTGATGATTTCGCCATTTTCAAGCTGTAATGCCGGCACATAACCTTTGGGGTTAATTCTGTAGAAGTTCGTGCCATCTTCGAGTTTTGGAACCGGCTGAGAGATATTGACGTTTACAACGTTGAGTTCAATCTCTAAAGCATTTGCCATTGTTAAAACAACTTCCGCACAAGAGCCTTTCGTGTAATAAAGCGTAAGCATGGGATTCTCCTATTTATTTTAATATTGAAAATAGTATTCGCTGATTCTTGATAATCATTTAAATGTACCAAGATGATATATATATAGATCAGTTTAATGTTTTATAGATTCATTAATAGTACACATAAACAGAGAGAAAAGGGGATCTTTTCGAGATTTGATGAGCATTCAGCGCCGAAGTGAAATAGAGCAGTAAATCGCTAGAATGATAGAAAAGAAAAACCCCAATAATAGTTCCTAGCAGAGAGTTATTGGGGTTTTTTGTGAATCGTGACAGGTAATACGTTGTCACGATTCTTGTAGCGTTCGATCACATTTTATTTAAAAAATTATTGGAGCGCTATACATATAAAGTAGTAGATGGCGCTCTAAAATATGATGAATTGTGTTGGTTAAATCGCATTAACCGAAGGTTTTAAAACGAGCATCCGTTTCGATATACGATTTAGGATCTGCCGGCGTTTCGATTGAACCGAAAGGCATTTGCGCTTTTAAAGACCATTTTGCCGGAATATTCCACTCAGCTTTTACCGCAGCTTCGATAAGTTCATTGTAATGCTGTAATGAAGCACCGATGTTCACTTCTGCAAGTGCAAGCCAAATGCCGTAAGCTGTGATGCCGTGCGCTTGATCAGACCATTTTGGGAAGTTCGCTGCATATGCTGGGAATTGCGCTTGTAAGTCTTCTACAACTTGCTCATCTTCAAAGTACACAACAGTTCCTGCGCCTGCTGCGAAAGAGTTTATTTTTGCCTCTGTTGCCGCAAATGCGTCTGCAGGTACGATTGCTTGTAATGCCGCTTTTGTGATATCCCATAATTTTTGATGCGCATCGCCGTGAAGTACCACAACTCTTGAACTTTGTGAGTTGAAAGAAGAAGGTGCTTGTTTTGCCGCTTCAAGAACGATGTCATTAATCACTTCTTTTGATTGTGGAAGTTTATTGCCAAGATGGTAAATAGAACGGCGTTTTTCAGCTAATGAAATGAATGTGCTCATGATTTAAATTCCTATAATTAAAGTTTTTAAAATTTGTTGAAATAAAACGATTGAAATGAATATTTGGAACGAATGATTCATTGTAATTCTTATAAATTTTCAATCATTAAAAATATTACAAATCTTCGGGAATGAAGTCATCGTCTAGGAAGATCGGCGAATACTTTTTATGAAATAACGGGAATAATCATAAGTTTTTTACAGGATGTTTGCTATATTATCTCAGAAATTCTTTAATGCCTGACAGGCATTAATGCGAGGTATTTATGCAATTGATACAAGATATCGATTTAAATGACATTCAAATTTTCTGTAGGGCGGCGGAAAGTAAAAGCTTTACGGAAGCATCTATCGCTATTGGCGTAACGCCTTCGGCGGTGAGTAAGGCGGTATCAAGGCTTGAGAAAAAATTGAATATTAAGCTTTTTCATAGATCAACAAGGTCCATGCGACTCACGGAAGAGGGAAAAAGTTACTATTTAGTCTGTACGGAAGCGGTTGATAATATACGAGATATTGAGCTTCAAATCTCCAATAGCATCGAGCCGAGTGGCGTTGTGCGCATTAGTGTACCTAATAGTTATGGCGTGAAGAAATTGTTACCGCTCATTAATGACTTCTTGGAAAAGCACCAAAAAAATCTCTTAATCGAAGTATCGTTTAGTAATAGTTATATTAATTTTACAAAAGATGAGTTTGATTTAGCGGTGCGCGTAGGTGATTTGGTGGATGATCGTTTAGTGGCCAAATATGTGAATGATGCGATTCCGATATTAGTTGCATCGCCTCGGTATATTGCCAAATATGGTATGCCGGCATCTTTGGATGATTTACAGCATCATCAATGTATTGGTTTGCGTTTTTCTCATAATCGGGAAGTGATTCCTTGGCATTTTGCCGGTTTAGATGCGCCTTTTCATTTTAGACCGAGCATGATTCATAGTGATTCCATTGGCGCATATGAAACGGTCAAGAATGGATTTGGGATCATGCAATTTTTTGATTATGCCGTCGATGAAGATCTTGCTTCCGGCAGAGTGATTGAGATTTTTCCGGAGCTTAGACCGAAAGGGAAACCAGTGCATCTGGTGTATCCCACAAGCCATTATATGCCGGCAAAAGTACGAGTATTTATGGATTATTTGTTAGATGTACTTATGTAAAAGGATTGTTTAATCTGCTTGCTCTTATATATTTCTAACAGATGAAAATCAGGGTTTTTAAAGGTTGATTGTGTTCTTGAATATTGTATTAATTTTCAATTAATTTCATCATAGATTGTTATATATCACTTATCTGTTAGTTATTTCCAATGACTGATTTTAAAGATCATTTTATGTTTGATTTTGTAGACGATATGTAGATTAATAGACAGGTTATTTGGATAAAAAAGAAGATAAAAAAGGACGTATTCTCAGAGCTGGGAATGACTAAGTTTTAGGTTTTTTGAGGGCTTGGAATTTAGAATCTCGAATGAATGGGTATCGATGCCACTTTGATATAAAGCATACCGATTTTGGGAGATGGTTCTTATGAAAAAAGTAGATAAATAAGTAGACAAATAAGAGATTTAAATCTATATTTGTAGTCGTCTATATTTGTAGATAAAGGGTGGAGAGATGAAAAAAATTGAAATTACCCCATCAGAATGGGAAGTGATGCGCGTACTTTGGGCAAACGGAGATCTTGGTAGTAGTGAGATTGTGAAAGTCTTACAGAAAAAACGAGATTGGAAACCGACAACGACCAAAACATTATTGTCACGGTTAGTAGCGAAAGAGTATGTGGAAGCGAAAAGCTCCGGCAATAAATATATCTATTGCCCGACGATTTTTGAAAGTGAAGCATGGAATTCTACGGCCAATGATCTTTTTGGGTTTATTTGTGCGAAAGATCGGGCGAAAAAATTGGCAGGATTAATTACCGCAAGAGAGCTTTCTCGTGAGGATATTGCCATTTTAGAAGCGAGTATTGAAAGAGCAAAATTAGATTGCGTAGATGACATCCCTTGTGACTGTTTTAAAGGGCAATGTATCTGTCATATTCAGAAATAGTAGGAGATCAGCAGATGGAAACTCATCGAGAAGAGACGAAGGCATCGCTAACGAATCGGGAGTTTTCGCGATTAGCGATTACCGGCATGACATGTGCGAACTGCTCCGGCAGGATTGAGCGAGTTCTCGGGAAAAAAGCCGGTATTTATCGTGCGAATGTGAATCTTGCGAGTAAAAAAGGGATGTTTGAATTTGATCCCGAAAAGATTACAGAAGCAGAAATCATTGCCTCAATCGAGAAAACAGGTTTTGGGGCAATGATTGATGATGAAGATCATCAGCTTGAGTTACTTGAACAAGAAGCAAAAAATGCTCGAAAAATGCGATGGCTATTGATCACAAGTGCCATTTTAAGTGCGCCATTAGTGATTGGCATGATTGCAATGGTTCTCGGCGTGAATGCACCTTGGGTGCATTTTTTACATGAACCTTGGGTGCAGTTGGTGTTAACGACGCCGATTCAATTTGGAATTGGATTACGCTTTTACAAAGCGGCATGGGCATCTTTGCGAGCGAAAGCGCCGAGTATGGATGTATTAGTATCCCTCGGAACGTTAGCGGCATTCTTTTATAGTGTGTATAACGGCTTTTTAGGTGGCGATCCGGCGCATCTCTATTTTGAAACAAGTGCCGTGATTATTACCTTAATTCTGCTCGGAAAATATATGGAAGAGCGAGCAAAACAGCAGACCGGCGCCGCCATTCGAAGCTTAATGGCATTGCAGGTAAAGACCGCGATTCGTATTGAAGAAGTGCAAAATTTTGACGGCAAAATTACGGAAAGCTATGTAGAAGTGCCGATAGAATCAGTGGTTATCGGCGATAAATTATTAGTACATCCCGGCAACACCATTCCGGTAGATGGCATTGTGGTTTCCGGAAATTCTACCATTGATGAAAGCATGTTAACGGGCGAAAGTTTACCCATTGATAAAACTACCGGCGATGAACTCTTTAGCGGTACGCTCAATCAATCCGGTGCATTAATTATGACTTCCACCAAGCTCGACAGCGATAGTACCTTAGCGCGCATTATCGAAATGGTGAATGATGCGCAAGGCAGTAAAGCACCGATTCAAAAAGTAGCAGATCGGGTTTCGGCAATTTTTGTGCCGGCGGTGATTATCATTGCGATTTTAACGCTCATGATGAGCTATTTTGTGACGCAAGATATGGGCACGGCGATTATGCATGCGGTTGCGGTATTAGTGATTGCGTGTCCTTGTGCGCTCGGTTTAGCAACACCCACGGCGATTATGGTGGGAACAGGATTAGGTGCAAAAAATGGGATTTTGATTAAGAATGGTGAATCCTTAGAGCGAGCTTCTAAAATCAATACCATTGTTTTAGATAAAACCGGCACGATTACGGAAGGTTCGCCAAGCGTGCAATATTTTGCAATGAGCGGAATTTCAGATAATCAGGATATTGAATCCGCCAAAAGGCTTGCTATTTTAGTGGCGTTAGAGAATCATTCTGAACATCCTTTGGCAAAGGCGATTGTGGAATATGGTGTGGATAAATCCTTAACGCTTCCTGTTGTGGAAAATTTTCAAGCGTTGATTGGTGCGGGATTACAAGGCGATATTGCCGGCATTCGTTATTTTGTCGGTTCTCCTCGGTTGATGGATGATCTTAATATTGATTTCTCGGCATTGAAAGATACGGTGATTCAGCATGAATCTTTAGGTGAAACGGTGGTGATGCTGAGTAATTCAGAAGAAGTCTTAGCGATGATTACGATGGCAGATCCTATTAAAGCAAGCTCGAAAGAAGCTATTTCGAATCTTAAAGCGCTCGGCATTAAGGTGATTATGCTTACCGGCGATAATGCGAGAACAGCGGCAAAAATTGGTGCAGATGTGGGCTTAACGCCGGAAGAGATTGTGGCGGAATTAAAGCCGGAAGATAAAGCGAGCGTGGTGCAAGAGTTACAAGCAAAGGGCAGAATTATCGCAATGGTGGGCGATGGTATGAATGATGCGCCGGCACTTGCACAAGCTGATGCCGGCATTGCCATGGGAACGGGCACAGATATTGCTATGGAATCGGCAGATGTCACTATTATGAATGGCGATCTTATGAATCTTTCGAAAATGATTCGCTTATCAGAACTCACGATGCGAAAGATCAAACAGAATCTCTTCTGGGCCTTTATTTACAATACGGTCGGCATTCCCTTTGCAGCATTTGGTCTGCTTAGCCCAATCCTCGCCGGTGGCGCAATGGCATTTAGCTCTGTGAGCGTATTGATTAACTCTTTAACGCTCAATCGAGCGAAGTTAGGTAATAAAAGCAAGGAAGGATAACAATTGGGAATAAGGCTTGGTTTTGCTGGCGCGGGATTTTGAGAAGTATGCAAGCGTTCGAACCAGCGATGATTCAGCCTCTGTTTTACAATTAAACTATCGAAAACCATTTTAACTATAAAACTACGCAGAAAAAAGAAAGGCTTCCACTACAGGAAGCCTTTTGTTTTAGATCATTGATGATCGGTAATAAGGGTTCTCGTCAATCATTAACCAAATGAGAATGCGAAAATGATGAGGATTAATGCCGGAATCACATATTTAATATGATAGAAAAGAAGTGGAGCGACTTTCTGATTAATCGAACCATTATTCGTGATCTCATCTAATACCACTTTTTTCTTCAATACAAAACCGATGAAGATTGCAGAGAGCAAACTTGTAGTGATAAAGAGAATGTTCGCACTGATGTAGTCAAACGCATCAAAGATGTTTTTACCAAAGATCGTCACATTGCTCCATGTGCTTTCTGCCAAAATACTCGGCACGTTTCCTAAGATGAAGATCGTGCCAAGCGTAATAAATGTTGCCATAGGGCGTGACATTTTAAACTTCTCAATGAGTGTTGTGATGGATACTTCATAGATCGTTAATGACGTTGTTAATGCCGCAAGGAGAAGCAATAAGAAGAAAAGTACTGCGAAGAATGCCCCAAATGGAATAGTGGAGAATACTGCCGGCAATGCTTGGAATACTAAGGAAGGACCTGAAGCTGGTTCAATGCCCGCTGAGAAGAGCGCAGGGAAGATAATGAAACCAATTGCGAGCGGAATTAATGTATTAATAATGCCGGCACTGATACTGATTCCAACGATGTTCTCTTTCTTACTTAAGTAAGAAGAAAGCGTGACCATCACCCCGAAACCAATACTAAGCGCGAAGAATACTTGTCCTAATGCGAGCAGAATTACTTGAGAGTTTATCTTGCTGAAATCAGGAATGATGTAGAATTTCACCCCTTCCATTGCGCCCGGAAGGAAAAGCGCACGAATCATGAGTGCAAATACTAAAACCAAGAAGATCGGCATGACCCAACGGATCACTTTTTCAATGCCATCAATGATGCCTTTTACTAAAATGTAGTAGTTGACGGCAACGAAAATGAAGGTATAGATTGTCATTTTCCAAGGGTTGCTTGTGGATGTTTCAAAGAAGTTTTTCGCGGTTTCTGCGCTTAAAGGTGTGGAGAGGTCAATCTCACCGAGAGAAATTCCGCCAATATAGCTCATGACCCAACCGCCGAGAACCATATAGTAAGCGAGGATTCCAAAGGCGCCGAGAATGGCAAGAATCCCTACGCCTTTCCAAAGTTTGGAGATGGGATGATCTAATCCTTTGCCACTGAAGGAATCGACAACGTTGGTATGTAAACGGCGACCGATCAGATGTTCTGCAACGAGCATCGGAACACCAAGAACGAGCATGGCGATGAAGAAGACAAAAAGGTATGCGCCTCCGCCATTTTCCCCTACAAGATATGGGAAACGCCAAGTTGCACCAAAACCAATAGTTGCACCGGCAACGGTTGAGATATAAATGAGTTTGTTGCTCCAATTCTCACGAGCCATAAATCCTCCTGACTTTTATAAAAAAAATAGCTTACCACTCGCTTATTATATTTAGCGATAGAATGTTGAGCATTATTGAAATTATTAAACTCTATCTTTACGATCTGGGGCTAAAATTTAAGTTAAATGACGATAAAAAAATGAATTGTTAACATTATTAACATAGTTTTTAGGAGAAAGAACTGTTTTTATAAAAGAAATATCTCTTGCACTGCACAAAATGATCATTATGAATCATGATAAAAATATTAGGGCTTTGTTGTATGTCGTACTTGATGATTATTAGCAGAGTCTTTGAAAGATTTTTGCCAGATATAAAAGATATGAAATTAGATTTGTTTTATAAAAAAACCTTTTATATAGGGCAATATGAACCTGAAATGCGAAGAAGACACGAAGAAAACACGAAGAAAAACATATAGAAAAGCATGCATAAAAAAGCCGGCAATGATAAATGCCGGCTTGTCATGATTCATATTTGGATCTACGTTGTTATTTGTTAGAACTTAGTTATTAAAGCTTCGCTCTAAACGCAGATTACGCTTCATCTAAAAGCATAGTGCCTTTCTCTGCAAGGTTTGTATGCCATGAGAATGCTCTGTCTAAAAGATGTGGAGTATTTCCGCCACGTTGCGCTTTTGCATCTTCAAAGTATTTACGAGCTTGCGCTTTATATTTAGGATGCATACAGTTTTCGATGATTTTCTCTGCCGCATCTGTTGGGCAAAGACCGCGAATATCCGCATAACCTTGCTCTGTAACGATCACATCAACTTCATGGTTTGTATGATCTACATGGGTTACAAAAGGAACGATTGCCGAGATATTGCCATCTTTTGCCGTAGATTGTGTGACGAAGATTGTAATGCGAGCATTACGAGCAAAGTCCGCAGAACCACCAATACCATTCATTGCATGGGTACCGCTTACATGCGTTGAGTTGACGTTGCCGTAGATATCCACTTCAAGCGCAGTATTGAATGCAATCACACCAATACGGCGAATCACTTCAGGATGGTTTGTAATTTCTTGCGGACGGAAAAGGATTTTATCTTTATATTTCTCAAGGTCGGCTGCAAGGTTATCGACACGTTTTTTCGAAAGTGAGAACGCTGTTGCAACCGCGAAATCGACAACGCCGGCATCGATTAAGTCAAAGATTCCATCTTGTAATACTTCTGAGGAAACGGTGAGATTTTTGAAACGATCGGATTTTGCCATACCACTTAAAACGGCATTCGCAACAGAACCTACACCTGACTGAAGTGGTGCAAGGTTTGGACCTAAACGACCTGTTTCTACTTCATTACCAAGGAAGTCTAATAAGTTATCAGCAATTGCTTGCGTCTCTTCATTTGGTTCAAAAAGTGGTGAAGGAATATCAGGGCGATCTGAAAGAATCACGCCACGAACTTTTGCAGGATCTACTTTAATACCGATTGTACCGATACGTTTGCTGAGATCATCATATACAGGAATCGCTTCACGATTGTCACCTTGATCTCTAGGAACGTAGATATCATGAATGCCTTCATAGCTATCTGGTGTACTTGTGTTGAGTTCGATGATTACATGATCTGCCTTCTCAAGGAAAATTGGCGAGTTACCTACAGAGCCTGTTGGAATGATTAAACCATCTTCTGTAATTGCCGCAGCTTCAATAATTGCGTAATCGATTTTTCCAAGATTGCCTTGGCGAAGTGTTTCTGCTGTGTGTGAAAGATGTTGGTCGATATATTTAATATCACCGCTATTAATTTTCTTACGCATCACTGCATTTCCTTGATAAGGAACGCGAAGATTAATGATATCTGCTTCAGCCATTGCTTGGTCAGCATCAGGACCTAAAGATGCACCGGTATAGAGATTTACTTTGAATTTCTCATTTTTTCCACGTTCTGCTAATGCTCTTGGGAATACTTTTGGTTCACCGAAAAGTGTAAAACCGCTCATTCCTAAGGTCATTCCATCTTCAATCCAAGAAGCCGCTTCCTCGGCAGAGACGATTTTATCTAGATACGCTTCATGGCGAATTTTTTTATTTAAGTCTGTGCTCATAATATATCTACCTTTTATTGTGAATTATCTATATTTATTTATAAAATTACTTGTCATATCTAGGCGATGCCTCTATTTTAGAGAGCTATTTTATCTCTAGGCGACGAAATTCAGATTCCTTCTAATATAGACAGATAATATGGAATACTTCAAGTGATAAAGTTATTGATGAATGAGAAAATAGATCTTATTAACACAATGAATAATATCAACTTTCTTGAATAAAGTTGACAATTATTTGAAATTTACATTTTCTATTTGACTGATTTTATTAAGTATATTTTTTTAATGAAGATTTTCCATTGTTAATATATGTTAGTGATTAATTTTTATAGTATACTTTCGACCTTATTAAGAAAATCAATGCTTATATTATTACGGAATGACACAAGAAATCGTTTAGAGTTACGAGAGAATAATAATTGTAATTACTAAATGTTTTTAGAGAGATTTTATGTCAAAATTTTATGTAACCTGTGCCCAAGGGCTTGCTCCATATGTTAAAGAGGAGCTAGAAGCGCTTGGGATCGATGCCAAAGAAAGTGGGACAGGTGTCACTTTCAACGGTGAGTTTAAAGATGCTTACAATGCATGTCTTTGGATTCGCTGCGGATCACGTGTACTTTTAGAATTAAAAGAAGGGAAGTTTGAATCTTTAGATCAACTTCATAATGAACTTGCGCTATTTTCATGGTCAGCGCATATGCGTGAAACCGACACTTTTTCAACAAAAGTAACGGCAAAAAGAGCAGGAAACATCCATACACACTTTGCGGCGCTAAGAGTAAAAGATGCGATTGTTGATTATTTCAACGATCTTATGGGAACTCGCCCAAATGTAGATGTAGAAGATCCCGATGTACGTTTTTATGTTCACATTTTTGAAGATCGTTATACGCTCTATTTAGATATGAGTGGTGAACCGCTTCATAAACGTGGTTTTAGAAGTGAACAAGGTGCTGCGCCGATTAAAGAAAACTTAGCGGCAGCGCTTTTATATCGTTCTAAATGGTTAGAAAAAGCTGCAGAGCATCAAAACTTTATTGATCCACTTTGTGGTGCCGGAACAATTTTAATTGAAGCCGCACTCATGGCGCGTGATATTGCGCCGGGATTATATCGTAATGACTTTGGTTTTATGCGCTGGAGACTTTTCAAGAAAGCTGAGTGGGATGAATGCTACGCATCTGCGAAAAAGAGAGCAGCAGAAGGTGAAGCACGTTATCAAGGAACGTTAGTGGGCGTTGAGCGAAGTTCTATGATGATCGGGATTACGAAAGCGAATGCCGATAGAGCGAAAGTCTTAAAAAATATGGTTTTCAAACATATGAGCTTCCAAGACTACGCACGTGATGAAAACTTCAAAACAGGCTTAATTGTTACGAATCCTCCTTATGGTGAGCGTTTAGGTGATAAATCTCAGTTAATGAGCACTTATATGGAGCTTGGGGATTTTCTGAGAAATTATGAAGGATTTGAAGCAGGTGTGATTACTTCAGATCCAGATCTTGGCCGCGTGATGGGTATCAGAGCGAAAAAGGTCAATAAATTTTGGAACGGTGCATTAGATTGTGTGTATTTACAATTTAATATTGAACCACAATTTTTTGTGAATCGTGAAAAAGCAAATGCCAATGATCAGAGATTAGTGTTAGATGAACTACTCGCTGATGGTGGTGAAGCATTCATGAACCGCTTAACAAAGAATGCGAAACATCTTGGAAAGTGGGCAAATAGACAAGGTATTGAAGCGTATCGTGTATATGATGCCGATATTCCAGAGTTTAATGTAGCGATTGATCTCTATAAAGATCATATTGTGATTTATGAGTATGAAGCGCCATCGTCTGTAACACGTCAAGTGGCAGAGATGCGTTTTAATAAAATTGTACAGATTGTTCAACATCTATTTGATGATGTGTCAGTTGCGAATATTCATATTAAACAACGTTCAAGACAACGTGGTAAAACGCAATATGAGAGACATTCTGAGGAAGATGGAAATCTTTTCCAGATTACAGAGGGCAATGCGAAGTTGCTCGTGAATCTTACGGATTATCTAGATACAGGTCTATTTTTAGATCACCGTGATGTTCGCTTGAGAATTGGACAAGATGCAAAACGTAAACGTTTCTTAAACTTGTTCTGTTATACAGGAAGTGCTTCAGTGCATGCTGCAAATGGTGGTGCGTCTGAAACATTGTCTGTTGATTTATCAAAAACCTATTTGAGTTGGGCAGATCAAAATCTGGCGCTCAATGGACATTTTGAAGGTCATGAATTGGTTCAAGCTGATGTGATGGAATGGCTGAAAATTCGTGTAGAAAATATGCAAAACAAGCCATTATTAAGAAGAAATGAAGATAAATTTGAGCTTATTTTCATGGATCCACCCTCTTTTTCTAACTCAAAAAGGATGGAAGGAATTCTTGATATTCAGCGTGATCATTCACAATTAATCACAGATGCAATGAAGCTGTTAGTGAGAGATGGTGAGCTAGTGTTTTCAACGAATCTGAGAGGTTTTAAGATCGATTCTGAGTTGTTAAATTTGTTTGATATTAAAGATATTTCTAGTGCAACTTTACCAGAAGACTTTAAGCGCAATCCCAAAATCAGACAATGTTTTTCAATAAAACACAAATAAAATATTTATTATTATTATTATTATGTATATAATGAGTTTGCTAGGAAGTGGTCATTAATAAATTGGAGTTTATTAATGATCTGAATATTTAAAAATCATTTATTGAATGGAGACAAAAAGTGATGAAAGAGTTAAATTTAAACGTATTAACAATTGATAAAATGGAAAATCTTATTACAGAATTAAGCCAAGAGATCGAAAGCCGTCGCGCTGCTGAAGCAGAGCAAGTTCGTAAAGAAATCGAGAAGCTTCTTGATCATTCTGGTCTTTCTTTCCATGATGTATTTAAAGACAAAGTAGGTCGTAAAGGCCGTAAAGTACCAATGAAATATGGCAATCCAGAAAACCCAGAGCAACTCTGGAGTGGCCGTGGAAAAATGCCTTTATGGATGAAAGAGAAAGTTGAAGCAGGCGCTAAAAAAGAAGATTTCTTATTAGCAGAAGAATCAGCAGAGTAATTAAATATCTTTGAATATTTGAAGTAACTTATAAATTTTGTATATCACTATTATTAAAAATATAAATAAATATATTTCAATATGATTATCTAAATTTTAATATTCCTCTTCAAGCATTGTCACTTGCCATGTAATTGGAATGGGTAAGTAATTTGATTGAAGCAGTGAAGAGATAGACAATATTTGAAGAGAAAAATGACTCGATCTTTCTGAAGGTAAATATAGGGCGAGAGAATTAGGTTTTTTTGCAGTTTCAGCGAAGGATAGTGTTGAAAGTAGTAAAGCACCATGATTCAAATCACCTTTCATGGTGGATTGCATTGGATTCAGAACAATTGAATGAAGCCCTTGCAATCCTCGTCCATCAGCCTTTAGGTAAGCCTCTTTTGCAGACCATAAGAGGAAAAAACGGGTTATTTCATCGGGAGTTAGATCTAAATTAGGATTCGTCGAAATATCCCATTTTCTTTCTAAAATCCATTCGATTTCTTCAGGCTGGAATGTTCTATTAAGCAAGCCAGAAAAATTGCGTCGAGGCTGAATCGCTTCGATATCAATCCCTAAAGGAATCGATCCTGATGAGATAATCAGTCCAACATAATCATTGGAATGCGTCAGATTAAAGGAGATATCACAGTTCGTAAAGATCGGCTTTTGATGATCGTTATAACTGATTTCCGGCAACTGATGAATTTGAAAATAAGATTGTAATGTATGAAGCAAAAGCGCACGACTTAATAAATAACTCGTGCGTTTTTTATTGCCTAGATCAATATTCCAAAACTGCGGGTAATGCGTTTTTGCCCACTGAATATTCTCATCATTAATTTCTAATACAACGGCGTAAACAGGATTCATTTTCTATGATGATTCCAGAAAATTTCCGGTGTATCTGTGATTTTTGCAATCATTCTTGCCGTAATGAAGAAGTAATCGGATAAGCGATTGAGATATTTTAATGAATGAGGATTCACAGGATCATTACTATTAAGTGCCCATAATGCACGTTCTACTTTTCGACTGAGCGCGCGAACATAGTGAGTTTTCGCTACAAGTGGAGATCCCCCAGGAAGAATAAATTCCTTTAGAGCAGGTAGCAATTCATTATAGATAATGAGCTGTTCTTCGATGGTATTGACGGCATTTTCAGTCACTAAATCATTGCCGGGCATGGAGAGCTCACCGCCAAGATTAAATAATTCATGCTGAATATCAAACCACTCATTCATGAGGATTTTCAGCGCTTCTTGCGTTGATTCTGGATAATCGTGTAAGGTTGATTGAATCTCTGCAATGCCAATTCCAATGAGAGAATTAAGTTCATCGATCAAACCAATAGTTTCAATACGTGGATGATATTTTTCTAAACGGATATTGCCGGCAATGCCAGTTGTACCTGTATCGCCTGTTTTTGTGACGATCTTTGATAAACGATTTCCCATGAAACCTCCTAACGATTATGAATTTTAATGTTTATGATAAGTAGTTTAAGAATAGCCCAATAAATAGCACTAATCCTACCCAATTATTATGCAAGAAAGCTTTGAAACAATTCATTCTATCGTGATTCTTGATGAGTATAATCTGATAATAAAACAGATTGATGACAATAAAGATAGAAACGAGAAAATAACTGCTGAGACCTTCGATCATTGCAATGGAAAGAAGCAAAGTTGTCATCGCAATTTGTAAGCCAATAATGATGTAATAATCTTTATCCCCAAGCCAAGATTCAAAGAGCAGGGCAGAAGATTTAATATTGATGGATTTATCATCTTCCCGATCGCTCATGGCATATTCCGTATCGTAAATCAGCGTCCAAATAATATTGGTAAAGAAGAGCAAGTACGCCGTTAATGGCAGAGTTCCTTGAATTTCCATAAATGCCATCGGGATTCCAAAGGCAAATGCTACTCCTAAATGCGCTTGAGGCAAGGAGTGAAAGCGTTTCATAAACGGATAAGAGAGCGCAATCAAAAGTGCCGGAATACTGAGCAGAATCGTCTTAAATGAGAGAAACAGTGCGAGAAATCCCGACATTGCAACTAACAGAATCAATAGATAAACCGCTTCTTTGGTCGTAACTTTGCCGGAAGTGAGCGGACGATCTTTCGTACGTTCTACAAATTTATCAATATCTCGATCGGCAATATCATTAATCACGCAACCCGCCGAGCGCATTAAAAAAACGCCGAGCATAAAGATGATGAGCACTTTGGCAGATGGCGCACCATCGCTTGCAATCCAAATTCCCCACAGCGTTGGCCACATTAATAGATAACTTCCGATCGGTTTTTCTACTCGCATGAGTTGCAAATAATAGGGAATATTCTGAATCTTTAACATAATTAAGCGCTCTTCGTGAATCAATAAATAAGAATCCTAGATTGCCGTAAATGTGCCGGCAAAATCTATTCTACTAAAGATTCACGCTTTCGTAAGAAGTTCCGTTCTTGTAAATGAGATAGATATCACGGCACATCGTAGTTTTTATGGGAATATGTTAGAGTATTTTGCAGTAAATGCCGTTGTAGCCTGAATTTTTCATTGATAACGTTAAGAGATTTTTATAATGAATTATGTTCCAAATCCTTCCACAGCTTCTGAAGCTTTCACGTTAAGTAGCGCCACTTTGGCGAGATTAGTGGAGAATCATCATTATTCTTTAATCGGCGATATCGTCTTGTTTGGCATTCGTGCCGGCAAACTTGAAAAGGGCGAATATGGCATGTGGCTTACGGATGCTGTGATTCGCGAAAATACGTTAGATGGTGAAAACCTTCACTGTTTGCTTGGGCTTTGGAATTTACAAACTTATAAAATTGCACTTTTTCCGGCATCCACTGTTCCAAATCTCTATTGGCAACAAAAACAGATAGAAGATCCTTCAAAGCAGATCGCAAACTGTTTAGGAACGGGTGCTTATGGCTATATTATTGGCGCACATGAACCGAATAATCGCCCTTTTGAAGAAGGTGCTTTTCGTTTAAGTCGTTTGCAACCGGTACTCGCATGGCGTTTTTATAAGCCGAATCATGATTATGAGCTCGCAAATGGCACTCCGACTTTATCCATTGTGAATGATCATATTCATAGTGCGCAATCTACCACAAAACCGACCAACATCAGCTTCTCTTCCGCAGGTTGCCAAGTGGTAGAAGGCGATCATGTTCCTCCAAATATGCCAACAGGATGGTATCAAACCTTCCGCATTTTATCAGGGCAATCGGCAATGCCATCGCCATTAGAAGTGGGAACGGAATATCGTTATCTATTAGCGCATGTGAATGATCTTGCGAAAATTGCACATGGCGATATGGCGACAAAATTACAGCAAGGATCTACAGGAATCAACGTGCGATTATTGCAAGAAGCCTTAATGAATGCCGGCGATTTAAATGAAGACTTTATCGATAAAGGATTCTTTAATGGCTATACAGCAGAAGCCCTTTACAACTTCCAAAAACGAGCAGGATTGCCGGCAACCGGCATTGCTTCAGAAAGAGATTTGAAGAAATTAGGTATTTCGATCGTCAATTAATAGCTAAGAAATAGATAAAATCCAAGTTTTAATAAGAAAGACTTCAAAGCTTCGCTTTCGAGGTCTTTTTTGTGTTTCGTAAATTTAATGATTCATTTATCTCGGAGCAAGCTCTTCATTTGCGGGCGCGAGATTCTGACAAGAGTGCAAACATTCCCTCCCGCCGTGAATAAACCGTTCTTATATTGAATGCATTCCTTCTTCATCAGGGAATTTGAATATCTTTTCGATAAAACACCATATGTTAGAATGATCTTCATGTTTCTAATTACTTATAAATTTTCTTAACTTTCCGTTAAGTATCATAAGGTAAAGATTAATGAGAATTTCCGAAGTAATTTTAAAGCAAAATTCAAGATTAACGATAAAACCGGAATTGAGGTGGAGATGAGATATTTTTCATGGCTGTGGAATATTCCTCTGATTCAAATGCTGCAAGGATATAATTTTTCCAAATTTCAGCATGATGTCATTGGTGGTTTAACGGTGGGAATGATTGCTGTGCCGTTGTCGATGGCGCTTGCGATTAATACCGGTGTTGCACCGCAATATGGTTTATATACTTCCATTGTTGCCGGTTTTTTTATCGCAATGTGTGGCGGCGCACGGTTTAATATTTCAGGGCCAACGGCGGCTTTTATTGTTATTTTGCAACCGATTACTAGTCAATATGGGTTAACAGGATTGATTCTTGCCACAAGCATGGCGGGCGTGATTTTGTTATTGATGGGTATTTTGAAGATCGGGAAAATGATCCATTATGTGCCATATCAAGTGACCGCAGGATTTAGTGCCGGCATTGCGATTGTTATTGCGATGACTCAAATACCGGATCTACTTGGGATTAATGATCCGATTCAAGCCGATAACTTTATTGAAAGAATTATGGCGATTGGCGAAATGGCAACGAGGTTTTCTTGGACAGATGTTAGCCTTGGCATTTTCACGCTTTTGGGGCTGATTTTATTGCCGAAAATTTTCAGTAAATTTCCGCCACATTTGATTATTTTGGGAGCAAGTGCGCTATTAGGATTGCTTTTGGCGCATTATGGTTTGGAATTTCGAACCATTCAATCCGTGTTTAGTTATGAATATCAAGGCGAAATCTTTCACGGTATTCCCAACTTTTTGCCGGAGTTTAGCCTGCCATGGATTGCTGAAAATGGAGAAAGTATTTTGACCTTTCAGCTTGTGCGAGATCTTCTGCCAAGTGCCTTTGTCATTGCATTATTGGGAGCAATAGAATCACTTCTCTGTTCGGTAGTTGCCGATGGTATGAAGAATACTCGGCATAATCCCAATGCAGAACTCATTGGGCAAGGCGTTGGGAATATTATTGCGCCCTGTTTTGGCGGATTTGCGGCAACGGCAGCGCTTGCGAGAACGGCTGCGAATATTCGTGCCGGTGGCAATACACCTGTTGCCGGCATGATTCATGCACTGTTTGTATTGCTGACGTTACTCTTTTTCGCCAATTTACTAGGTTATTTACCGATGGCGAGCTTAGGTGCATTATTGTTGATGGTTGCTTGGAGCATGGCGGATGTTCCTTACTTCCGGGAAACTGTGAAAATGGCGCCGAGAGAAGATCTTGCGGTGCTATTTCTCTGTCTGATTCTTACGGTCGTTTTTGACATGGTGGTTGCCGTTGCGGTGGGAATGGTGTTGTCGAGCTTTCTCTTTATGGCACGAATGTCTACTTATACAGAAACCGAGTTTTTGATTGAAACGCCGGAGATGGATGCGGATGGCAAAGGTATTGAAGATGAGCTTCAGGAAGAGCTTGCAGAATCCGCACCGCTGATTTTGCATTATGAGATTCGAGGGCCTTTCTTCTTTGGACCTGCGAGAAAAACCATCGAATCTTTAGATCGCTTGCCGTATCTCAATCACAATATTGAAGTGATGATCATCCATCTTGATAAAGTACCGATGATTGATTTAACAGGGCTCATCGCCTTTAAAACCATGCTCGATCGTTTAGCGAAGAAAAATATTATCGTAGTGTTATCGGGATTAAATAATGAAACGAAAGCAGTTTTAGGAAAAGCCAAACTTTCTCCTAAAAAACGAGAAGGATTATATTGGGCAAAAGATCGTGCTGATGCCGATGAAATCGCACAATCTCTCTGTTCAGTTTGTCAGTTTTCGATTTAAAATCTTTTATGAGTAGAAAAGGGATTGAGGTTCATTGCGGGCGCATGATTCCTATAAGCATGCAAACATTCGCTCCCGCCATGAATCAGCCTATTTCGTAAGCAGAACCAAATATATAAAAATAATAGAATTATGAGAGATGCGAAGAAGCGGGTTTGAGCTCAGGTTCTAATTGATTAATTTCATCAATAATCGAGCAATTATCGGCTTGATGATTCTGCTCACAGCGAGCCTGAATATCACTCAGCTCTTTTTTCAGTGCCGTAAGTTCTTGGATTCGATGATCAATATGCACAAGATGATCTTGAATAATCTCATTAATCGGCAAGCAATTATGGTTGTTTTCAGTGGCGAAAATGATCTGCCGAATCTCTTCTAAACTCATATCAAATGCTCGGCAATTACGAATAAGTAACAATCTTTTGAGATGCTTATTTTGATACATTCGGTAGTTATTTGCAGTTCTCTCAGGCGCATCAATGAGGGCTTCTTTTTCGTAATAACGAATGGTTTCTACCGGCACTTTACTGATGCTTGCCAGTTCCCCGATTCGATAACTATTTGCTCCCGTTTGAGTTTTTTCTGCCGGTACTGTTTCGATATTCATAAACGCTCCTTTAATTGAAAGCTTGACCCTGAAGTAACTATAGGCTGTTTAATATCCTAAAAGCAAATATAGAATCTAGGATTGAGATATTGAATATTTCAATCCGCTATTCAAGATCAACTTTAGAATAGGAATGCGCTGAAATAGCGCAGTAGAAGATTATGAATAAAATAGAAGAAACAGATATGACAAAGTGCCAAACTCCTCACGATCGTGGCTCTTGTTGTGGCGGTTCGGAACACAATGCCACAATTCAAGATAGCGATATTCCAAAAGGATATATGCAAGATATTCTCTATATTCAAGAGATGGATTGTCCGATGGAATCAGTGCTGATCGAGAAAGCTTTAGCGAATAATACGGATATTCATGCGCTCAATTTTAATTATCTCAAGCGAGAAGCTTATGTTGTTCATCGAGGCGATATTGCAAAGATCATGGCGCGCATCAAATCTGTGGATATGACCGCGCAACTCATCACTTCTGGCGAAGAAATCGTTCATAAAACGTCTTTTTATGAGAAATATGAAACGCCTCGTTTAATCTTTGCCGGTATTTTTGCGGCGATCTCTGAAGTGTGTGAGTTTGCGGATCTCGGCATGGTTTGGAGTGCATTATTTGCCTTTATGGCCATTGGTTTAGTAGGATTAACGACTTATAAAAAAGGCTGGGTTGCCCTTAAAAACCGCACGTTAAATATTAATGCGCTCATGAGCGTTGCCGTTACCGGCGCAATTTTTCTGGGGATATTTCCGGAAGCGGCGATGGTGATTGTGCTCTTTACGCTTGCTGAAATTATTGAAGCGAAATCTCTCACAAAAGCACAAAATGCTGTGGAAAAGTTATTGAAGCTTGCGCCGGATGTGGCGAGCGTTGTTACGGAAAATGGCGTTGAAGAAAAAAAGGTAGATGACATTGCCTTAAACTCTGTAGTACGAGTGATTCCCGGCGGAAGATTGCCTCTTGATGGTGTGATTATCCGGGGAACTTCGAGCTTTGATGAATCGGCAATTACCGGCGAAAGTATGCCTGTGGATAAGTCTGTGGGTGAAACTGTGTATGCCGGCAGTATTAATCAGCAAGGCGAAGTGGATTATCAGACAACTTCCACTTCAGAAAACTCCACGTTAGCGAAAATTGTGAGAACGATTGAAGAAGCGCAGGTGAAAAAAGCGCCGGTACAACGGTTTATTGATCGCTTTGCGGCGATTTATACGCCGATTGTGTTTATTGTGGCGATTCTCATTGCCGTGATTTCTCCAATGTTTGGCGTTTCATGGTTTGATTCGATCTATAAAGCTTTAGTGATCCTTATTATTGCTTGTCCTTGTGCGCTTGTGATCTCAACGCCGGTAGCGATTGTCAGTGCTTTAACGACCTTAGCAAGACACGGGATTTTAGTGAAAGGTGGTGAATTTATTGAAAAAGGGGCGCACTTAACGCATCTCTCATTTGATAAAACCGGCACTTTAACGCTCGGAAAACCGGTATTAAGTGAAACGCTCTTTTTCACGGAAAAGGGCGATCAGCTAGTAGATAGTAGCTTTTCGGAAGAAGATCGAGCGCTTTTGGAATTCGCATTTAGTTTAGCGGCGAAATCCGATCATCCGATTTCAAAGGCGATTATTCAAGGGAAAACCATTCCGTTTAAAGAGGTGGAAAACTTTGAAGCCATTGCCGGCAATGGCACGAAAGGCGAGATTGCCGGCAATATCGTATTGCTTGGGAATCGTAAAATGATGCAAAGCCATAATATTTCGTTAATGGCGGTGGAATCGGAACTTGGTCGCATTGAAGCACAAGGTGCGAGCTTAACGATCTTTGCGTATCAAGGGATTGTTCGGGCAATTTTCACAGTTGCCGATCCCATAAAAACCAATGCGCCGGAAGCGTTATCGGCACTGCAACATCAAGGAATTCAACCGATTCTGCTTTCAGGCGATCATAAAGGCGCTGTGAATCATGTTGCCGGTGAACTCGGTATCGCAACGGCGCACGGCGCACTGTTGCCGGAAGAGAAGCTGGCAATTCTTTCAAGTTATCAAATCAATCAACAAGCGATTGGCATGATCGGCGATGGGATTAATGATGCGCCGGCATTAGCGAAAGCAGATGTCGGATTTGCCATGGGCGCGATCGGCAGTGATATTTCGATTGAAACGGCAAATGTAGCGATTATGGATGATGATTTGGAAAAAATCCCATATTTCATCGATATTTCACGAAAAACAGTAGGGCTTATTAAACAAAATATTATTATCGCATTAGGGATTAAATCTGTGTTTTTCTTAGCGATTCTTTTTGGCTATGAAAGCATGTGGGCTGCCGTATTTGCAGATGTCGGCGCAAGCTTACTCGTGATTATGAATAGCCTACGAATCTTGCGAAAGAAGTGATTCGGTTAGATCAACATTCGCAAAAGAGATATTTAAAAAATTTGGATAAGAATCCTAAACTAAGCAAATAAAAAGCTCCAAACGAATCGTTTTGGAGCTTTTTGTTGTGATCATTTTACATGATGAAAGGTTTAAGCTTTCTTCATAAACTCTGATTTTAACTGAAGGCTTGTGCCGTTCACTTTACAATCAATATCATGATCGCCTTCAATAATACGAATGCCTTTAATCATCGTACCTTGTTTGATCACCATTGATGATCCGCGAACTTTAAGATCTTTGATGACAGTGACAGAATCGCCATCCACTAACGGCGTACCGTGAGCATCACGAGCTGTAAGGCCTTCTTCTACTTCCGCAGTTTCTGTTGTGGACCATTCATTGCCGCAATCTGGGCAAAAGAAAAATTCTGTATCCGTGTAGGTATGTTCCATTCCACATTGTGGGCAAGGCGGTAAATTATGCATTGTTACGCGATCTCCATGCAAGGTTGAAAGAGTACCGAAGGATCGGTAAAGGGGCAATATACCTAAAAATGGGTTAAAAATCGAGTGGTTAACAATTTATTGATATGAATATCAAAAATATTAATGGTATATCGTTGATATATTATTTAAGAATCTGCTTTCGTGATTTTGATCGTAGATGCCGTCATGATGAGAATATCTCTCACATTAAAGGGATTTCATAAAAGGATTTCAATTTAAGATGTATCATTAATCAGGATAAATGCTGAAGAATCATTTTACCGATGAATTCTTGTAGAGCATGACGAAACATGATGAACAACGATCAATAAAGGACGGATTTATGACATCTCAAGTGGATATTACCGTAAAAGCAGTGGCTTTTGATTTAGATGGAACGTTAATTAATAGCGCGAAAGGCTTATCAGAAGCGATCGATTTAATGTTGGAACGCTTAGGATATCCGATTGCCGGTTTTGCCAAAGTATCGACTTGGATTGGTAATGGCGCGGTTAATTTAGTGGAAACCGCTCTGAAAGATGCCAGCGATACGGCGCTTTCAAAATTTGAAGAAGGATTTGCACTCTTTAATGAGCTCTATGCCGAGATTTTAAAAAGTGGGAATGAGCTCTATCCAGGCGTCATGGAAACGTTGGTCTATCTGAAACTGAAAGGCTATCAACTGGCGCTTATTACTAATAAGCCATCTCACTTTTTGCCGGCATTACTGAAAGATCTGCAAATAGCACAATTTTTCAATCTTATATTGGGCGCGGATGATGTTTCGGCAAGAAAGCCACATCCCGCACCGATCTTTCAAACGTTAGGAGCATTTGGTTTATATCCACAGGAGCTTCTGTTTGTGGGCGATTCTCGTAATGATATTCAATCTGCAAAAAATGCCGGCGTTGCAAGCGTGGCGCTTACTTATGGCTATAATTTCGGAAGCCCGATTTCAGAAGAAAATCCTACTTACATCATCAATCAAATGCCGGAATTGATCGAGCTACTGTAGATTATTTTGAGAATCAGATATTAACCGAAAATTAGATAGGCAGATTCAAATACGAAGCGCAACAAGTACGTTTTTGACCAAATACTCATAAGGTGTTAAATATCCTAACACCTTTCGAGGTCTATTATTTAGTAGATCTTCCACATATTGAACTGCTTGCGGATCAAGGTTATCTAAACGTTGATTTT
>NZ_JBTXLY010000002.1:0-223136 GCF_054871845.1 Ignatzschineria sp. LJL83 | reverse complement strand
GTTTGCAACTTTAAAGCATTTCAGAGGTTTAGCAACACGATATGATAAGTTGAAAAATAGCTATATCAGTAATGTTGCTTTAGCCTGTGCTTATATTTGGTTGAAATTATGAATGTTCAACAGACCCAACTATAACTTTTTATATTTGCATTTGCTTACATTTGATATCGATAAGTTAGAAGTAAAACCACTAATGCTATTTTCTATCTCTATTATTCAATGGATTATTTCGTTTTTATATGCCTACTTCCTTTCATAACTCATCAGAATTCACTTCTAAATTAGAATAATCACATTCAGAAAACTGAATTCGAAATGAATGCAAAAGTTCTCCATTTTCATCCTGATAGCTATAGATATAACCCTTAAAATAATCTTTAGTTAAATCAGCTGCATCTTCTTCACAGAGAGAAAATTTAGCTTCCTCTCTCATTTGCTCTCCTACTTCACCAGAAAGCTCATCTTTAGTTGTATCCATGATTTTATAAATTAGCACTAAATGATTATCTCTAATTTTTGCATCTAGCAGAGTAGTAAATTCATCAACTTCTAGAGGAGTTACTTGTTTAAATTGCCTTAAAATATTACGCCTAACAAGTATATTTCCCACATCAATATTTTGAGCAGTATTTTCTTTAGGCTCTCTAGACATTGCAGAGCCGTTGTCTATCAGCATAAAAATGACAATTCCAAAAAAGGAAATAAACAATAACAAAATAAAGGCTTTAAAAAAATTAAGCATAAAAGCTCCTTTCGATAACATCATGTCGGTATATGCATCAATCCTAATAATTAAGAATATTTCAACAAAACCTACTTAAACCCTCCTCCCTAAAGTTTAAGTTTGCCCAACAAAGAAGATAACGTTGAAATCTCTTCATCTGTCAGAAATGCAAAAATCTCTCCTGAAACATGCTCAATAGTCTTTGTTGCTTCTTTTGTTAGCTCTTCGCCATTTTCTGTTAAAACAATCAAACTTTGTCTTGCATCTCGTGGATTTATATCCCTTTTAACTATTCCAGTTTTTTCTAAAGGCAATAATAAACGAGTAATACCCGACGGACTTAGCCCGACTTTATTGCCTAATGCGATACGACTAAGTTTATTTTCAGAGGCTTCTCTCAGATAATGCAGTACTATAAATTCAGTAAAGCTCACGCCATGCACGCTTAAAGCCAAATCTAGCTGTTTATTTATTTGAGTTTCAATATAGTTTTGTTGCAATAAAAATTTGACTGCATTCATATTCCACCTACTAATAAGTATATAAATTAATTGAGTAGTCAATGATCATACAAATACTAAGCAATCAATAAAACCTATATTACAATCATTTACACATACTTCAGTCGCTCTTTAAAACATCCTTTTCTCTTTACTCAAAGACAATGAATACATATTATTTATAAGATAATTTTTGGCTTATTGACCATATCTCATCGTCAAAATAGGATACGGATTTCCTTCTCCATCAGTTTCTGAACGCCCAACGATACTAAAGCCCATAGATTGATAGAAACCGATGGCTTGCGGATTCTGCTCATTCACATCTACTTCATCAATTTGTAGTTCATTTAAAGCCAAGAAGGATATCATTATCATCCATAGCCACCAATAGGTTTACATCCGGCATATATTGCTCTTTAATCAGTGGTTTTAAACGTTCAATATCCGATTCTGGTAAAAAATCATGTGTTGCACGTGCAGAGGATTCCCAAATTATAATAAGAGCATCATATTCCGATGGAGTAGCTGATTGAATTTTAATCATATTTTAACCTATGAGACTCTATGAGACTCTATGAGACTATTGGTCACTATGAGCGCTATATTTAGCAGTCATTATTTATTTTTAAACACTACTATTAAGCCTAATAAGATTGCACCCATCCCTATCAACCCCGCAAAAGGTAATTTATTACCTAGTAGTACATAATCGAGTATAGCTGTCACAATCGGTACTAAATAAAAAAGACTGGTTACATTTACGATATTTCCTTTATTTAATAATTTATAGAGCAACAGCTGCGCAACTACTGAGATCAATAGCCCTAAAAACAGAGCTGAAATAATAAGTTGCATATTTATACGGATTTCAAAATTTTCAAAAGGCAGAAGCATAACGCACACTAACAAGCTAATTGCATATTGGAGTGGCAAAACATCAATCGGAGCTTGCTTGTCATTTTTTTGCATAATTGCCCCAAAAGTCATACATAACAAAGCAGCCAATGCAAAAACAATACCCATAGGTGCAATAAAAGAGATTGATAAGCTTTTCCATACCAATAGAATTAAGCCACCTAAAGCTAGAAGCAAGCCAAAAACTCTCATTTTCTGCATTTTTCGCTCAATAATACAGAGCGTTAAGATTGGCTGGATTCCCATGATAGTGGCAATTAAACCCGGAGTAACACCATGGGACATAGCCTTGAAATAACAGATTGAATAGCCTGCTATCATTAAAAATCCGGTCAAAATAACCTGTTTACTTGTTCCTTGCTGAGGTAATAATTTTCTTCTAAATAAAGCGATTAAAAGCAAAACCGTTAGCGCTATGCCAAATCGAAGTATCAGTAAAGACATGGGAGAGGCATTATCTAATCCCCATTTTGTGAAGATCGCCGCTGAGCCCCATAGCAGGATAAAACTAGAAGTTGCACCTTGAGAAGCAAGTGAATGTTTATTTAACAGCATTATGAATATTCCAATTAATAGGTAATGCTCTATCACTAGAGTTACCAGAAAGTCATTGAATCATGAATTCAAAATAAAGTAGCAAAGTATAGAATATTTTCATATATGCCTATCAGATAAAATCTACTACTTGAAATATCTAATCCTTCTTACAAATAAATTATGGTTGAATTCAGCATTTATTCTCCTAGATTCAAACATCTATGACAAACCAAATTTTAAAAAATAGAAATTTAATAGATAAAAGTATAGCGATAAATGATTTCCAACCTAAAAAATAGGTAATAAAAAAGCCTACTAAAAAGTAGGCTTTTCCTGATTGGTGGACATAGGTGGTAAATCTCAGCTACTTACACCACTATATACTATATTATCTATTTGATTTATATACACTTCACTCGATATACCTAGATATTAAATTTCAAGCGATGGGGACAAAATGGGGACAGTTTTTATACTCAGTAAGTAAATCTTAAATAGTCATCTAGTTTTTTACTTTCGAGTACCTCATTGTGTGGGATCAATAAATAATGCCAAGGTTTAGTTGATACTGCCGAAGCATTTTTACACCATTCACTCCCAACTTGTGCTTTGATTATTACATCTTCTGAGGCCATCTCATTTTCTGCTTTTACTTCAGCAAGCAAATAATACTTGTCAGTTTCAACCACAAAATCTGGAACATATTCCGATTGATCCCCCTGAAAATTATAATAAATTTGAAACTGACCTTTTGCTGGCTTAAACCATTTCTCACTATCTCTTTCTAAAATAATTGCGAAACGCCTTTCTGGGTCAGAATCAAATTTCTGAAATACCATAAGACATTTAGAAAATTCCGTAAATAGCATTTTTTTAATAGATATGTCTTTCGTTGGCGTTACGCGAATATTTTGAGGAGGTATATCTTTCAAGGCCGTAAAACTAGGATGCTTTAACTCAACAAAACTTCGATTAATCACGACATCATAGCTCGATGCTTTTTCCCAATGATGGCTTTGCATCTGACCATGAATATTATTCGCTATGTTTTGATAATTTTGTTCGACAACCTGCATGACCTCATCATCAGTCAAATAAGTTTTAAAATAATCTACCATTTGATTAGACAAGTCATATAACAATTCCGATTGAGTAAAGTAATCAATATCATCGAAATCAATCAAAGCATAAACAATCCTATCCTGAGGACTCTTTTCATTTAAGACTTCATCGGCTTTAATACTAAAAATTTTATTGTCACTTAAATTTTGACCTATTAACTCACGTTCTTGCGGTTGAAGATGTAGACCTTGCATGTCTAACTGAAATAGATTAAAACCTGTTGTCACATCTTCAGAGGGTGTAACTGAAATACGAGGAATATCAATCGTATTTTTAATATATACTTCAGTAACCTGCTGAATGATTTTTAGTACTTCTTCTTCAGATAGAAGTTTTTTGTTACTTTGCTCTTCACAAAAGTCTAACTCTTGTACCATGCTTGAAGCACGTTCCTTCATTGCCTTAAATACATTTGCCGCCATTTGAGTTTGAACTTCATAACGAGTTAAATCTTCACTATGTTTCACTATGCCAATATTTTTAGATTGAGCTTGAATTTCTTTCTTCACTTGCTGAATTGTCTGAATTACATTTGGATCTGCCAAATCCAACCCCTTACTCGGTTTTTTTGCATCGACATTTTCATCAATTAACTCAAGTTCTTGTGAAATAACAACAGTTTCTTGAGTATCGGTTTTCTGACTATACCCAGTACCTAACAGCGCATCTAAACGAGATGTGCTAGTCACACTAATAACTTCTTGCTCTTCATTTTCAGGTTCAAGAATATATGTCTTTAATTTAAGAATAGAATCTTCTCGATTCGCCTCATCTACAATTTCTTGGAATCGATCATGTGCAACAATACTCAGGCGATCCACTTCTTCTATCCCTGTACGTTTCCCATAAGGCAAACGCAAACCACGCCCAATAGATTGTTCTACTAAAGTACGTGCATTGGCAGCGCGTAAAGGAATAATTGTATAAAGATTTGTTACATCCCATCCTTCTTTTAACATATTTACATGAATAACAATTTCTGTCGGTTCATTTGGATCTTCAACAGATAGTAAGCGTTGCGTGGTCTCTTCTTCTTTCGTGCTACTATCAACCTGAATAACTTTATCTTTATATTGACCTTTAAAGAACTCATCAGATTCAATACGCTCTTTTAACTGAGCTGCATGGATAGTATCACGTGCAATGATAAGTACAAACGGTTTAACTCTTGCTTGCCCCGTATTTTGTGCGTAGTTAATTAAATGTACCTTAGTCATTTGATGTAAGCGAATGCCATCTTTAAGCTTAATTTCTTCAATTTGTTCTGTGGTTAAGCCTTTGGGATCAAAGTTTCGCTGGGTAACCACCGCAGGCTCTTTGACAAAGCCATCCTCCATTGCTCGAGCTAATGGATAATCCATCACTACATTCTGAAATGCAATAGGGCCTTTAGTTGATTCAACAAATGGTGTCGCTGTTAATTCTAACCCTATCAATGGATTAAGCTCATTAATTGCTTTAATCCCTGCACTCGCACGGTAGCGATGTGATTCATCCATTAAAAGTACTAAATCATCTAAACCAGCTAAATGATTAAAATAGCTTTCGCCTAGCACTTCACGCATACGCTTGATACGAGGTTCTTTACCACCACGAACTTCACTATTAATTTTTGAAATATTAAATATATTAATCCTTACCTGTCCTAATAAACTCGCAGTTGCAGTATCACGACTATCGTAGTTGTCACCTGTAATAATCATCGGAGATTGAAAGTTAAACTGTACTAAATTTGCAAAAACATACTTAGGCGTATTCGGAGTAAAATCTGTGATTAATTTTTCATAAATTGTTAAGTTTGGTGCCAAGACAAAAAAATTATTAATCCCATAAGCTAAATGCAAATAGGCAATAAAAGCCCCCATCAAACGTGTTTTTCCTACACCTGTAGCTAAACTAAAACAGATACTTGGAAAATCTCTCTCAAAATCAACTAACGTAGGAAATACCGTTTGTAATTTTACTAATGTTTGCTCATTAATTTCCGCATCTCGTCCCTGTTTAGTCAGCAACTCTTTAGCATTTTGAATGGCTAAATCAAGCTTCTCTAAACTTTCAGCTTGAGGTGCACGTAAAGATAAGCGTGCCTTTAAATCTTTAACAACTTGAGCAACAGGATTACGCTGAGAATGTTGAATTGATACAGTCATATTTGATCTCCAAATAAATCACCTGTTAGCTGATCTGTTTCTTTTATATTTTTTGATTTCTTAACCATTTTAATACCTTCAATATCAGGCTTTGACATCGGTAAATTCTGAACATTCAAACTATAATCATCATGCCCCCATTCACAAGCCTTAATAATACTATTTGGTATTTTCTTTAATGTTAAATTACTAAATCTATCGATATTTTTAGAACGCCATGCACTAGCTATGATCAGTAAAGTGCGAGCATCCCCAACTTCCTCAGAAATAGCCTGCAACTGTTGATCTGTCAAAGTTTGTGTCGTCACATAAATAAAATCAGTTTCACTGCCGTGACCATGATTCCAGTACTCAGTTTCTGATGGTATATAGGCATAACCTTCAAGTTTGCACATTGCTTCAACAAGCATTTCCTGATTATATTCAGGATTAATCACCCAGTTATCCCATTGATCTTTTTTCATGAGACTTGGTGCAAGCTTGTAATAACGAAAACCACCTCCACCTTGCCAGCCTGTAGATTCGGTAACACCACCTTTGTCTTCACCATCAATAACTTTTTTCAAACGTGGAATTACATGGGTATGACAATGATCGCCTAGCTCAACCATAATCCAACGACGACCCATTTTATGTGCCACAGCACCAGTTGTTCCAGAACCAGCAAAGGAATCTAATACTAAATCGCCTTTGTTTGTTGCAATATGAATAATTCTTTCTAACAGCTCTTCAGGTTTAGGGCTATCAAATCCTTTCCCATCAAATAAGATATTGGAATGCCTTTTTGCTTGGTCATTAGTTGATACATCATCAGCATACCAAATCGTTTCAGGCGTCAAACCAGTATCACCACTCTCACTTAAAAATTTCTTTTGTCTTGGAACATTACTGCCATTAAGTCCAAAATAAATTCTATTGTCACTGATTAACTCTGCTAGCTTCTTTTGGGTAAATCGCCAACAATTTCCTGCTGGAGGATCTATAACTCTTCCACTAGGCGTAATTATTTGATAAAACTGTGATGCAGTACCATGCCCAGCTTGGGCAGTAATAGCAACTGATTGCCATACGCCTCTAGAATCTTCATCGGGATTTTTATATCTTTTTAATACTTCCTCGGTTAAACCAATAGGATTACGAGTTTTGTCAAAAATAAATTTATTTTTAGCAAATACTAAAACATAATCATGCTTAAAGGAAAAGGCCCGCCTATTCTCTCTACTTTTTCTTTTTTCCCAAATAATCGAACAAGAGAAATTATTTCTACCAAAAATTTCATCACACATTATTTTAAAATAATGAATTTCATTATCATCAAGTGTTACCCATAAACTTCCATCCTCACTTAATAAATTATAGATAATTTCAATGCGATCTCTCATTAAACCTAACCAAATCGAATGCTCAAGCCCATCATCATAATATTCAAATGCACTACCAGTGTTATAAGGAGGATCAATAAAAACGCATTTGACTTTACCTGCATATTCACGCTCTAAGGCCTTAAGTGCGAGCAAGTTGTCACCAAAAATTAATTTATTATCAAAGATATCATTTTCAGATATTTTAGTTTCTGCATGGTAAGATTTAGCAGGATCTTCCAATAAAATTCGTGGTTCTAAACGTGGTCGTTTGTCTTTACCAATCCAAGTGAGTTCAAGTTTTGTTTTGGTCATTTATACACCTTCCAAAGTAGTTTCAGTAGCCACCAACGCAGCCATCATTAATCCCTTAATTCTACGACAATCACTGAGATTAGTAAAAATACTCGATGCTCGTTTATCCCAAGTTTCAGTATTAATCACTTGCACTAATTTCTCCGCAATAACGTCAATTTGCTGAGAAATTTTCGTCTGTTCATCCGAAGATAAGAATGGGGTAGCTAAATTAAGCTGTGACTTAATTTGAATATACACAAGATGCAAAATCATAAATTTCCCCTCTTCCAATATAGATCTAGATGATAATTCTTGATTATCAATCAGATTATTCTCAGTTAAGGCTCTGTCTTTTATAATTTTTAATGTAATTTGCCCAACCTGCCCTAACTTCCACAACTCACTCGATCTCAAGCTATCATGAAATAAGTCGTCATAGGCATTTTTTAATGGGTCATCTTCTCGCCTACGTTTTTTTGATAACGGGCTTTTCAATAACTTATCAACACTACTATTTGCAGCAATAATAAAATTTGGGAAGTTTCCACCTGTATAGAAACACGCTAAATAACGAGCTACTTCTTTTAAAGTTAAAACCGTATCTGTTAATGCAATATTCTCTGAAGAACTTTTAATGATGTAGTTCAATCCTGAAATATTTAAAATTTCTGACCATCGTTGTTGTTTCTCATCCAATGATGAAAAATCCTTTAAATCAACATTATTTTGTAAATTACGGTACTCAGTAATTTTTTGTGAAACAGATGAATTTAAATCGTCTAACTTAATAAATGTTACCAAAACTTTTATATTCTTCCCTTGATAATATGACTCTTTCTTTGAAGCTATTGTACCAACAGTTTGGGCACCATTAATCACAGAAAGTCCTTTAACATCAAAAACTCCTTTTTTCCTATTTCTACTAACAGGTGGTTTTTCTCTAATGTCAGTACATAAAAAAGTGATACCATTATTGAAATAAAAGAAATTATTTGTGTCATTCAATAAAGTATATTCAATCTCTTTATTTACTTTCGTTGACCCCTTATATACACGAATATTTCGATCAACTAATTGTTCACCATATCTTCGACCTACCACACATAAATCCTTTGCATCCATCACTCCATAATAGGCAATATAAGGTTGTGTCTTTTTCCCAAAATTCTCTAACACAATATTAGACTCGTTAATTTCAACTTGATTCCTCTGCTGCAAAAATAAATTAATCATTTTTTGCAATCCAAAATCATGGAATTTTATATATTCAGGGCGGGTATCATCATTGTAATCTTTTTCAATATCTGCAAATTGTCTTGTTCTATCTTCATGTAATACATTCCCTGTATGTACCAATACGCCTTTAACTTGCACGTCTGGTTGATCTAATGCATGTTCAATTTGGCTTCTTAATTGAGATGAAATTGTAGCAAAACGCTCAAACCTCATATCAAGTAAGTCAATCACACCATTTTTTGTAAATTTAGTGACATCACCCAAATCTGGTTCTTGATTACCATTTTTTATGTATTTTGATTGTAGTAACCAAATTATATTATCTGAGTCTATAAAAATCGCATCAATTCCATTATCTTCACGACCATCTACAATGCTCTTGGCTGCTTGATGAATATCAGCATCAGCATATGCATGTAAAAAATATGCACACAATGCCTTAGTCAAAAAATTACTTTTTTTGGCACCTTCATTAGTACCTTCTCCAATGATTTCCCCTTGAAACTTCGACTCTAACTCATTACATAACAACTTAAGTTCATGTGGTTGGCTCATTTAAATAATTTCCCATTCAATTTCAAATAACTTTTTCACTTGAACTTGCTGTTCAAGTTGTCCCTCTAATTGACCAATTAACTCATTACGTTCCATATCAATTTCATCTTGGCGATCAAATAATTCCCGACGCAATTTGGTACGTTTCATCTCTAATTCACGCTGTGCCTTTTGCCAATTTAGCTTATCTTGTAATGAAGCTGCAATCGTCGCTGACTTTCTTGCTTCTTTAATCGCTTTATCCGTTTCCTTAATCTCAACTTCAAGTCCATTTTTTAAATCATCTGCCCAACCATCAAGCTTGATAATTTCCTGATCAAAAAAACCAAGGTTTCTTATATTCACATCTTCAAGAATTTTAGTTTTACGATCTTCCTGTTCTAAACAAATTTGTGAAGACAAAATAATTTTCTTAATATCAGCTTGAGATGCTATTGGCAATTTCAATAATTTTTCCGGATCATCATCTGTCAAAATCTCACCTGAATCAGTTATAGCACTCAACACAAGATGTTGTTCAAAACATCCAAGGCTTGATACTTCCAACAACTCAGCAATTAAAATGCCAGATTGACCAATGAATGACTTTAAACTCGATACCTGAAAACCATAAGACTCATAGTCAAATACAAGTTTCGTAGGTGTTAGAATCTGAGTTTTATAGCTATCCAATAACGTTTGTACAAAAGGATGATTTAAACGTATAACATGCTCATGTGTATTTGATTTTGCTAAATCATATCTACCAGCATTAAATAGAGTTCCATGTATAGTAATTTCATCATTTAGCCAAAATCCACTTTCATCAAATACAACATTTGCCTCATTACGATTAAACTCATCATTAAGAAGTGCTAATAAATATTGTTCATATTTTTGTCGAATTTGAATAGCATCAGATTTAATTCTATAAAGAACATTTTCATCAAAATGATTCATCAATAAATTACGGGTATTTAGCATCGCTTCATTAATTTCAGCTGAAAGTTCATTTTGCAAATTCTCAAAGCTTTGTGCTATTTCTACAGGTTCACGACACTCCTGATAAATTTCCGCGATGCGTTTTTCAAAGTCCACCCCAGAACCAATAGTGCCTAGAATTTCATCACTTGCCCCAAATACTCCATCAAAAAGTTGAAACTTTTCAGACAATAATTCATAAACACGAGAATCAGCTTCATTACTACGATCCACAAAATTCACAACCACAACATCATGCTTTTGTCCATACCGATGACAACGCCCAATACGTTGTTCAATACGTTGTGGATTCCAAGGCAAATCATAATTAATGATCAAGGAACAAAACTGTAGATTAATCCCTTCCGCGCCTGCTTCTGTAGCAATCATCACAGAACCTTGTTCTTTAAAATAATCAACTAATGCAGCACGTATATCAGCAGTCTTTGCACCTGTCACACGATCTGTCCCTTTATGACGCTCGACCCATTCTTTATATATTTTCTTCGCTTTAGCATCATTATTGGCACCATTAAATAAAACTAAGCCTTCAAAATAAGCTGTGTCTTTTAACAAATCAGTGAGATATTCTTGGGTTCGTCTAGATTCCGTAAAAATGATTGCTTTTTTTTCAGCCCCTAATTCTTGCAAACCTTCAAATGAAGTTTCCAAAGCTGTAAGTAAAGCCTGTCCTTTAGACTGTTGTTTAATATTTATAGCTAAAGTTTGAAACTCTTTAAGCTCTGATATTTCAAGTTCAATTACTTGCTTTTCTTGAACTGATAAAATCTCATCTTCTTCAACAAGCTCATCATAGTCATCTCCTGATTCTATCAAAGCTTCATAATCATCATCTAACTCATCTAGAATATTAGAGTCTTGATCTAGCAGCTTATTTTCTAAACGAGCAATCATTGTTGATAAAGCACCAGCAATAGCTTGAGTTGACGACGCAAGTAACTTCCACAATACAAGAGAAATCAACTGTCTTTGCCCTACTGGCAACGCCTGCAAAGTTGGTCGACGTAAATATTCAGCAATCAATTCTCTTAGCTGCTTCTCTTCTCTTGATGGGGTAAAGTCCTGTACAATTGCACGTCGTGCTGTATACGAAACAAAAGGTTGAACCTGCTGTCTCAGGGTTCGTTTGCACACTGCAGCCAACCTAGCTCGAAGTTGAGGAAGTGTTACATCCTTATCGCCCGTAATAAATTGACTTTTAAAGCTTTCTAAATCACCAAAAATTCGCTCATCTAAGATACTAACTAGACCATAAAGCTCTAATAATGAATTTTGTAACGGTGTTGCTGTCAGTAATACTTTATTGTGAACATGCTCTAAAGAATGCTTTATAATATTAGCAGTAACATTTTGTTTTTTATATACATTTCTTAAACGATGCGCCTCATCTATTACTACTAAATCCCAAGCAATGTTTTTAATATCATTGGCTTTCGATTTTGCAAATTGGTAAGAACAGATAATAATGTCATCTTGAATAAAAGGATTAATACCACCTTCTTTTTTAAGCTGATTATAAATCTTTGCTTCAAAAATCACAGCCTTTAAACCGAACTTATCATAAAGTTCTTGATACCATTGTTTGCGAAGATTGGCTGGTGTAATAATCAAAATACGTTTTTTTCTTTCAGCCCAAGTCTGAGCAATCACTAAACCTGCTTCAATTGTTTTTCCTAAACCTACTTCATCTGCGAGTAATACTCCTTGAGATAATGGATTTTTAAACGCGAATAAAGCAGCATCAACCTGATGAGGATTGAGATCAACACGTGCATCAACTAATATTGATGACAATGATTCAACTGAATTATGAGCTGACTGTTTTGTTAAAAACCATGAAAAATAAAGCTTTTGTTGGACAGATAACATAATATTATTTTATAAAAGGGAATGAAAACACAATATACTAACAGCCCTAATTATATTTTTCAGTACATACCGCACATATATTTAAAAACCTAATTAGACATGCTCTGCCAACCACTGATTTCAAATACTTTTTAACAAGTACCACTATATTGTCTAAATTTACTTGATTATCTCCCTTTCTGAATGATGTACTGACCCACTCCTGATACAACGCCAAATACTTCATTTTTAAATACAGAATCAATGCATCCGCCTTGATGCGATTAAACTACGAATCATTTTGGCGACGATAAACTGATGACTTGCTAGCTTTTCAGTAACTTTTTTAATTAATTTAATATCCTCAAATGACTGATTGGTAAGTCTTGCATGAGCAAAAATTTATTACATTGCGATGAATGAGCTAGTTAAATTTTTTATCATTATTTTTCTATAGCTCATTCAATTCTTGCGTAGTTTTCAGAAGTAAAAAACAAATGGGGATAAGCAAGCTTTAAGCAACAAAAACCCTTGCATTGCAAGGGTTTAGTAGTTTTCTATGGTGGACATAGGTAGATTCGAACTACCGACCCCAGCATTATGAGTGCTGTGCTCTAACCAACTGAGCTATATGTCCGTAAAATTTTCAAAGCAATTTCAAGCTTATATATGGTGGACATAGGTAGATTCGAACTACCGACCCCAGCATTATGAGTGCTGTGCTCTAACCAACTGAGCTATATGTCCGTAAAATTTTCAAAGCAATTTTAAACTTATATATGGTGGACATAGGTAGATTCGAACTACCGACCCCAGCATTATGAGTGCTGTGCTCTAACCAACTGAGCTATATGTCCGTAAAATTTTCAAAGCAATTTTAAGCTTGTATATGGTGGACATAGGTAGATTCGAACTACCGACCCCAGCATTATGAGTGCTGTGCTCTAACCAACTGAGCTATATGTCCTTACTAAGTGCAGAGAATTTTATAGTGTAACACGCTCACTGTCAACACTAGATTTCCATTTGCTTATCTATTGAGCGAATGCTCGAAAATATGCATTTTCCTAAGCTTAAAACAGATAGTTACAGATTCTTAAAATCAGCTTTTCAAACCTGCCATCGTCATAAATACGCGAATAATCGATGCTAATATCGTTAAAGATATGACGCCTGAACTCCAAAGTAGGATTAACCACCCTAATTGCTTCCATCCTGATTTCATCATATTGAGATTTTCCTCTGACTTTAAAAAGTGATTTTGAAGATATTCGTAAAATATAAGCCTTTGAATATCATTTCTAGTAACCTTCTCCGGCAATGACTTTTCCTCTGAAAACGAAATAGGTCCAAGTGAGATAAATTATAATGATAGGCAGCATGATGAGCGTTCCCACTAATCCAAACATCTGACTAGAAGCGTCTGAGGAGGCTATTTCTAGCGTGATGTTGGTCGGGATGACGTACGGGAGAAAGAGTGAGATATACCCAATCATGCCGCTTACCATTATAAAAATCGTTAGGAAAAACCCCATTTTTGCCGTAATAGGTTTTATCCAAAATCTAAAGAGCGTGATGTAAATCAGTAAAATCGAAACGGATGCCGTTAATAATCGAATATTGCTTTCAAAAAGCGGAATAGCGTTAGAGAAACTCATTACAACTGCCATAATGGTAAAGATCACTAATAATCCCGCAATCGTTTTTCGTTCAAAACTTGTGAGAATATTGGCTAATAGCGTTTTCCCTTTTAATCTTCCCCAAAATAGCCCAATGAGCGCATACATGAAGAGTAAACCAATGCCCGTTGCGATAGAAAATGGAGAAACCCAATCAAACTGATCGCCGGCAAATGAATAGATGCCGTTCATGTTTTTGAGAACAAATCCTTCCAAATATGCACCCGCCATCATTCCTTGCATGAGCGCTGCGCCATATGAACCGATGATAAACGCCAGTGTCCAAATCGTTTTATGTTTTGCCGGCGAATGAACACGAAATTCAAAAGCAACGCCGCGAAAGATCAAAGCAAATAGCATAATGACAATGGGAATGGTAAATGCCTCTAAAATAATGGCATACGCTAAGGGAAATGCGCCCATTAATGCCGCTCCACCGAGAATCAGCCATGTTTCATTGCCATCCCAAACCGGTGCAATCGTATCGATAAATTCATCTTGTAGCGATTCTTTTGGAATGAATGGCAACAAAATCCCAACGCCCAAATCAAATCCATCCGTCACGATATAGATCGTAATGCCAATCAAAATAATGATTGCCCAAAGAAGTGTTAAATCAAGATTCATATTTTTCTGTTTCCTTATTCATTACAAGCCTTGCTCATTTTCTTGTTCGCTATCTGCCCGTTCTTCTATGTTTTCAATACTATTTTTCTACCGATTTTATATTCTGAACATCAATGCCCTTTCGCATTAATCGCATCATATAGAGATATCCTGTGATAAAAACGCAACCATACACAATGACAAAACTGATCAAACTCACGCTCATATGCAATATTGAATGAGGAGAAACGGCATCTGCGGTGCGAAGTAAACCGTTCACAACCCAAGGCTGTCTTCCTACTTCCGTGACGAACCAACCCGCTAAAATCGCCACTAATCCCATCGGTCCCATGCAGATAATGAAGGAAAGCCATCTTTTATTGCTGTAAAACGTGCCTTTTTTCCGTTGATATAAACTAATAATTGCCGCTAATAACATCAATCCGCCAATGGCAACCATAATTCTGAATGACCAAAATACGACAGGAACATTCGGGCGATCTGCCTTCGAAACTTCATCTAATGCCGGCACTTGCTGTGTCAAACTATGAGTTAAAATCAAGCTTCCCAATACAGGAATCGAGATTTCAAAACGGTTTTTTTCCGCATCTTGATCCGGAATTGCAAAGAGAACAAGCGGTGTTGCACCCATTCCGTCATTCGTCCAATGCCCTTCCATTGCTGCGATTTTCATCGGTTGATGCTTTAAGGTATTTAAGCCATGAAGATCGCCGGCAAATATCTGCATCGGTATCGTAATCACTAAAAACCACATGGACATGGAAAACATTTTACGATACTCCGGCGCTTGGTCGCCTTTACGCAGATGCCACGCCGCAACTGATCCAACAAAGAGTGCCGTTGTGACAAATACCGCCAAGCCCATATGCACCAAACGGTAGAGAAACGAAGGATTAAAGACGACGGCAAACCAATCTATCGGCACAACCACAGAATCAATCACTTCATATCCCGCCGGCGTTTGCATCCAACTATTGGATGACAGAATCCAAAACATCGATAAAAACGTCCCTAAAGCCACCATACAAGTTGCGAAGAAGTGCGTTTTCTTCCCAACTCGATTCTCGCCAAAGAGCATTACGCCTAAGAATCCTGCTTCTAAAAAGAATGCCGTAACGACTTCATACGTTAAAAGTGGTCCTGTAATGCCACCGGCAAAGCGTGAAAATTCGCTCCAATGTGTCCCAAATTGAAATGCCATGACAACGCCGGAAACAACGCCCATTCCAAAGTTTACGGCAAAGATATTTCTCCAAAAATAGAAGATATTGCGATATTTCTCTTTTCCTGTTTTCAGCCAAAAGAAATGAATCACAGATAAATAGGACGCCAACCCAATCGTAATTGCCGGGAAAATAATATGAAACGAAATCGTAAAAGCAAACTGTATACGCGCCAAATCCAGCGCTTCAATCCCAAACATGGAAAGCTCCTCAATAGGTAACAAGCGATGCGTCATACTCTAACAATGCACTTGATACAAAAACAGGAGCAGTTACGGAGATTAAACTAGTACAGATTTTAGATAACAGAAATATGACAGTAGATAAGAAAACTGATTTGTGGCAGAAGGGAAAATTTGCGCTCTTTTAGCAATCATGCGCCGGCAGTCAAAATACCTTGCTTAAACTGATTTACGATATATCTAGAGAGATAAGCAAAGCTGATTTGTGGCGGGAGGGAAAGCGTGCACTCTTTTAATAATCTTGCGCCCGCAATCAAAATATCTTGTGTACTTCGAATTTTAACAATAGGCTATTGTTCTAACATTGCTGGCACGGGATATTGAGAAGTATGCAAGCATTCGACCCAGCGATGAATCTGCCTCTGTTTTACAACAGAATCTTTTTTAATTCAGCAGAAATAGATCGCTCTCTTCCCATAATTCTTCTATCAATTCGCCGAGTTGCTTCATGGCATTTTGATATTCATCATTCCATTTCATACCGTAATTCAGGCGAATATAGTGCCGGAAAGCTTGCGATGCCGAAAAAATGGGTCCTGGTGCAATGCTTATTTTCGCTAATAACGCTCGGCGATACAGCTCTAGCGCATCAACGCCGTGCGGAAGCTCAATCCAGAGAAAGTAACCGCCGGCAGGTTTTTTTACGCGAATATCTTCAGGAAAGTATTCTTCAATTGCCGTGAGCATTTTCGCTTGGGATTTTTGCAATTCCACGCGCAATCTCGCTAAATGGCGATCATAATGCCGGTGTTTTAAGTAATGACTTATGGCTAATTGCGCCGGAATGGAAGGCGAAATCGTGGACATTAATTTTAAGCGCTCAATCTTTGCGGCATATCGCCCTGCGGCAACCCAACCGATTCGAAATCCCGGCGCAAGGGATTTACAGAAAGAATCGCAATGAAGCACTAAACCTTCTTGATCGAGGGTTTTTAAGTAATCCGGCAATTCTGCTTCAAAATAGATTTCCGAATAGACATCATCAACAATAATCGGTACTTGATGCGTAACCACAAGATCATAAATCGCCGTTAAATCTGCTTTTGAAAGCGAACTGCCGGTGGGATTTTGATATTTTGTCATCAGAACAATCGCTTTAATATCGAAATTTTCGAGCGAATCTGCTAAATGTTCCACATTCATGCCTTTACTGAAATGCACCGGAATCTCAACGGCTTTGAGTTGTAAACGCTCTAAAATTTGTAATACGGCATAAAAACAAGGCGATTCAATGGCAACCGAATCCCCGGGATTTGTTACCGCTTGCAGAGAAAGGCTGAGCGCTTCCATGGCACCATTTGTAATAACTAGCTCTTCTCGACGAATCTTCAAACCATTTAAACGATACCGAAGTTCTATCTGCCGAACTAACTCCGCAGAACCGCCGGCAAGATCGGATACAAGTTCATGAGATCCACCTTTAAGTACCGTAAAAGATTTCATCATGCTATCGCCCAAATGCTCGATGGGAAATAGCTCTGGATTTGGAAATGCCGAGCCAAAAGGAATATTGCTCGGATCTTTATGGGTTTCTAAAATCGAAAAGATAAATTCACTGACCGCAATATTCTGCTCTTTTATGGGCTTTGCAATAATCGCACTAGAAGCTTCCGATAATGCGCCATAATGCTGTTCTGTTGCCGGCATATTTTTTAGTAATTCTTCCACGAAATCCATAGATTGCTGTGAAAATTTTGTTGCTGATTGATCTTGATAACTAAGTTCATGTGCAAGTTTATGCTCAGATTCATTTGCATTATTTGAAACATTGAAATCGAGTTCATTTTGATGCGTGCTAAAAATTGGATTGATATAGAACCCTGAACGCTCTTTCGCATAGATCACGCCTTGCGCTTCTAATAGAGAATAGGCTTGTTGTACCGTTGCCGGACTTACGCCGTACATTTGGCTCGCTTTTCGCAGAGAAGGAAGCTTTTCATTCGGCTCAAGAATCCCGTTATAAATCATCTCATTAATCTGATTAGCGATCTTTTCATAAAGCGTCATCTACATCTCCTAAGCGAATATCCACATATTCTCAATATGCCGGCATTATTCGCAGATAGCATTCATCTATGGAATATTTGTGTGCTCTTGATATCAACACAGTTTTAAATTTTTGTCTAAAAAATATCGCAAACGACTGTTTCTTGCTATAACTAGAAAGATTCTTCGGGATCCAACCAGATTCAACAAAATTGACAAGGGTTGTTTCATAATTAGCTTCAGGATTATTTTCATGTCAAAAGCCATAAGCTTCTGGATGAATAAAATAATTATCAGAAAGATTCCAAAACCGTTTCTAATACGTCTTTTCATACTTCTAACATTTCTATTCTTACCACAATGACCTATTCCACCATTTTCATCGCACTTCTCTTTGCCTTTGCAGCTCTTCTTCATGGTTTAACCGGCATTGGCTTTCCCATGATTACGACAACGGTTTTAGCCAATAGCTACTCCTTTGAACAAGCGATTATTATGGCGCTATTGCCATCTTTACTGATTAATCTCATTGTTTTCGCCAGCCAAAATGATCGGCCATTTCTTCAAGAGATGCGCTATTACTTCTCGCAATATTGGCTATTAGTGGTGGCAACGATTGTGGGCGGATATATCGGCGTGCAGTTACTGCTGATTTTGGATGTGATTTATCTCTACTTTCTCTTATCTGCGATCATTCTATTTTATGTGATTACCACCATGCTCGGTATTCGTTGGCGTGTGCCGGTGAATCATTTCACGCTCTTTCTCTTTGGTCTGCTTGCCGGCATTATTGGTAATGCGACAAATGCGATGGCGCCACTTTTGATGATTTACCTACTTTCAACGGATAAAAGCACGAAAGAGATTATCAAAGCCGGCAATCTTGCCTATCTTACCGGCAAAATCGTACAATTTGGCGTTCTAAAATCGGCCATTTTTGCGCTTCCACAAGCAGAAATTATACTGCTTGTCATTATTACGCTTCTATCGCTGATCTTTCTATTTATCGGAATTCACTTTCGAGCGAAAGTATCGAAAGTCTTTGTCACACGTTTAATCTTACTAATTTTGCTTGTATTAGGAATACGTGCCGGATTCAATGGCATCATGTTGTTGTAAATATCGCACTAACAAAACCCGCTCAATATCAGCGAAATACCATCTAAACACCACCTTAATATCAATGACTTCTATGATTTTTAGCTAAGAGATCTATCTCTATCTTTGACTAACTCCTTACCAATCTTTTACGAATTCCTTACTAATCCCTTGCCGATTTTGCACTAATTCTTCACTACTATATTTATCCTCTAATAATGGTATTCCATCTGTTTTCTCTTCAGGAAATACGCCATGCACTTTACAAACATGTGATCAAGTAACGGATTATCCCCCCAAATATGTAATAATCCCGCATCCATTTGTAAATTAGTGCTATTATAATCTTCCGAATGATTGATTTTAACGAGCTTTGCGCAGATAAATACAAAAATGTGATAAATAACAAATAATGAATTGCGCATTTACGATTTCTAAATATTTCTTTGGCTACTTTATTACGCCAATGATTACCATTTCAGCGCTTGCTCTAATGGGGCTGTCGCTTATTCACTCGGAAAATGTTTGGTTCTCATCATTAGGCTTTTTATATTTCATCATTTTGCTCGTCATTCCCTTTTTCAATATTAGCAAATGGCTCTATTTATCAGCCTCTGAAGCTTTTATGATCACGATGATTTGGGGCAGTTTTACGCTCTATCTATCGCTCTTTAATGTTGTACCTCAAATTTATCCTTTCATCATGGCGCTGTTGCCCATTATTCCGACCTTTAAAGCGATCGGCGATTATGTTCTGAATTTAGGGAGAAAACTGATCTCTTCTCCCATCATGAGAAGTATGAAAGGCGATTACCAAAAAGATCGGCAAGCACAGAAATATCAGTTAGCGGATATTGATAAAATGAGTGGCGAAGAGTTTGAACATTATGTGGCGAACCTGCTCTCTTACTATGATTTCAAAAAAATCCGAGTATCAAGCTACAGCAATGATAAAGGCTTAGATGTTTACGCTGAAAAAGATAAGATGCGCTACGGCTTACAATGTAAGCGCTGGGGGAAAAATGTCACTTTAGGCGCTGTTCAAGAGATTTATACGGCAAAAGATCTCTATGATTTAGATCGGATTATGGTCATTACCAACAGTGGTTTTACAAAAGCAGCTATTGAAGCGGCGATTAAACTTGATGTGATTTTAATCGACCGTAAACGATTAGGCGAAATGATTCATAACATTCAGCCGGCAAATGCTAGGTCAAAATCGGATGCGCTCCCTTTTCCAAAATCGTCTTAATAGTAGATAACTCAACAAAAACTCGGTAACAAAAAAGCCTTGATGATAGATCAAGGCTTCTCAATTCTGATTCAGAATGACTTCATATTAGTTCTTGAAGATTTCTGTTACTAGCATCGTAGTCGTTTCTTTCTCTTGACCGGTTACAACGATATCTACGCCATCACGCTCTTTGAAAAGTACAGAATCATATTCCGCTAATACTTCGACATCGCCTTCAAAAATCACTTGGCAACCATCGAATACCGTGATTAATGTGAAATCGCCTTTACGGTTATAGACTTCGCCTTTTTTCAAAGTAATGCATGATAACTCATGACTTACGGCATTATCACGGCTCATCACGTTGTAATCTAATACTGGGCCATCTGCGCTAATGACTTCTGCATTATCGCCGCCGTCAAATGTCACAACAGGACCTTGATATGCTAATGTTTTTTGCTCTGAACCTAATTTCAACTCAGCGCTTTTTCCTGAAAGGACGCTTAAGCTTCTTGAAACCCCAGGATAATGAGAAAACGTTCCTGGAAAAATAATCGCGGCAGCACTGACTCTCCACTCAAAATTTGAAAGATTAGAATCTAACGGCCAAATCACGATTTGACGGGTTGTTCCTAATCCATTTTTCCAAGGCTCTTCATTTAATTTGCTATATTTAATAACTTCCATAATGGTCTCAAGCTCACTTTTTATATAGATAGTAAAATTATCAAACTGTTGCAGAGTTCTCTGTTTTGAAAAGAAGTTTTAAAAAGTCTGATTACCCTTAAAAACCCTCTTTTCATCTGCAAATTCCCCTACAATGATATTGATTTTTCGAGCTTTTTGCAAAGAATATGCGACTTTTTCTCACGATCTGAGAGCTTTTATTTTCTGAAAAAAATTTACATAAAATAATTCAAAAGGATATATCCCTTTTGTCTGATGTTTCATTTCCAAAAGATTAATAAAAAATAGCATAACATTCTATTTTAACGTTGGTTTTAGCCTATTTTATGAATGATTCAATAAAACTTTACTAAACATAAAGGCTTTATTTGCAATCGTTCTTTGCTCGGTTAGAATAGAGCATCATTTTGATATCACCATTTTGCGAGAATCCCATGCAGCAAGAATTCAGAGGTCATCTTTTAGCCATTGCCACAATTTTACTCTGGGGAACGACTTTCGTATCCACCAAAGTATTGCTGCAACATGATCTCTCGCCGGTAGAAATTCTCTTTTCGCGTTTTTTAATGGGTTTTTGCTTCTTAATATTGCTCTTCCCGAAGCGATTAACCGGCACAACACTCGCTCAAGAAAAATATTTTGCCCTTGCCGGCTTATGCGGTATCACGCTCTATTACCTTTTTGAAAATAATGCGCTTATCTATACATTTGCGTCGAATGCGGCGCTAATTGCTTCCACTTCGCCGTTCTTTACGGTATTACTTGCGAAATTTTTCCTAAAAGAGGAAGTGATTCGCCCACAATTTTTTATCGGTATGATTCTCTCCTTTACCGGCGTTGGGTTCATGAGTTTTAGTAATGCATCTGAATTTTCCATTAATCTAAAAGGCGATTTTCTCGCGCTCTTAGCGGCGATTATCTGGTCCTTTTATTCGATCTTTTCAAAGAAAATTAGCACCTTCGGTTACAACACGATTCAAACCACAAGACGTACATTTTTCTACGGTTTACTCTTCATGCTTCCGATGTTGCCATTTTCCAATATCGATTTTCAAGTCAGCCATTACCTCAATCAAACCGTGATTTTAAACCTCATTTTCCTTGGCTTAGGCGCTTCTGCCATCTGCTTTGTCACATGGAATTTAGCGCTTCGTGCATTAGGTGCGATTAAAGCAAGCCTTTACATCAACTTAGTGCCGATGGTTACCGTTGTTTTCTCTGTGCTTATTCTTCATGAAAAAATCACATTGATGTCAGGGCTCGGCATTGCCCTTGTCTTATCGGGCTTATTTATCTCCCAATTTAAAAAATTCAAAAAAGTAACTTTTCATTAGCCTAATTTCCCTAACATAGACAGAAAAATGCTTATTGAATTCTGATGAGAGCTCAACAAGTGTTCAGAAAGCATTCCGCCAAGAAAATATGAGTGTTAAATCTTCTTCTGATGAATATCTATTAACGGCGCTTTCCCCTATAATAAGTTTTCTCTTTATTTAGGAATCCTGATCATTCATCCTTATGGACTTTATGGACAAATCTCCCACTCAATTGCAAGAAGAAGGCACCACAGAACTTGTGGCTGTGCTCATTGCCGTCACAAATTCTGAAGCGAAAGTTTTAACGGTTGATCACGGCGAAACGCTTCCTAATGGTCCTTTAACGCCGATTCATCGCTCGCTCCAAGCTGGCGTTCGTCAATGGGTAGAAACGCAAACCCATCAGCCAATGGGCTATGTGGAACAGCTCTACACGTTTGTCGATACCAATCGCCAAACAGCATCGGGTCACTATCTTATTTATATTAGCTATTTGGGATTAGTGCGAGAGGAAACGAAACCGCTTGAATTAACGGCAACTTGGCAAAATTGGTATGAGTATTTTCCATGGGAAGATCATCGAAAAGGCTATCCTGAATCTATTACTACAGAATTTATGCCGATCTTTCATGATTGGATCAATGCCGGAAAAACCACAGCTGAACAGAAATCCCGAGAACAGAGAGTGAATCTCTGCTGGGGCGTTGCGCCTTTTTCGTGGAATGAAGAATATGTGTTACAGCGCTATGAATTACTTTACGAAATGGGAATTTTGCCGGAATCTACGCACGATATTTCAAAACCTGCCCATCTTCATGCCGGAAAACCGATGAATCATGATCATCGCCGTGTTTTAGCATCGGCAATGGCGAGATTACGGGCAAAGATTAAATATCGCCCTGTGATTTTCGAGCTTATGCCACCGACTTTTACGCTCCTACAACTGCAACAGAGCATTGAAGCCCTTGCCGGCATTACCCTTCATAAACAGAACTTCAGACGTTTTATTACGCAACAAGAACTCATTGAAGAAACTGACAAAATGGATCATTCAGGGCCTGGAAGACCGGCAAAGCTCTATCAATTCAAGGAAGATATTCTCCTTGAGCGATCTCTTTCCGGCAGTAAGTTACCGATTTCACGGTAAAACCAAAACTTCAAACATTGACACAAGCTTTATGTGATATCCATTCCCCAAAAAATTTTAGATAGGTATACTGAAAGCCCTAATTTTTTTCTTTGGCAATTATTGGTATGAGCAATAAATTTCTTTCGAATGACAATACGTTAGAAACACAGTTTCGGTCTATCTATCTTCTCGGTGCAAATACGGCAACCTATAAGTTCTCGTTAGCGCAAGCATTATTGAGCTACCAAAACAGTGCTCAATCTTTCATATCCCTTGATGATTTAACTCCGAAATTTGCGAGCTATTTATTAGAGCATGTAAAAAGCGGAAAACGTCAAATCAGTGGCTCAGGAAGTGGCAAGCTTCTTAATTCGATGATGCTCTACGATAATGGCCAAATTACAGAAGATCAGATGCTAAATGTTGTACGCGCAGAAGGGTTTAAATATGTCTTAGATGCTTTTCATCGTTTACCCAATAAAATACAAGCAACTCCTTTTTTTCACAAAGGATTAGAAAATAAACAACAAGGATTAATCTTAACCGATGAATTATTTCATCTCTTTGAATCTCAAAATATCGATAATTTAAGCGAGGAGATAGAAGGTCGTTGGAACCTTGTAGAATCTGCTTGGAGCGAAGAGAACGAGATTGTCATTCAATATGATGTCGATACCGAAAAATTGTTTTATTTAAAGCCGGTATCCAATCAATCTTTTATGCATTCGCATTTACGAACAGATTTAACTTCTGTGCGAAAGCCTCTAAACGGCTATCAGAAAGGGAAATGTTTTTATTGCCATTGCCCTATTTCTATCATTTCCAATCAAGAAAATACCTGCGATGTGGATCATCTTATTCCAATGTCGATTCAATATCATTCCACTTACGATTTACAATTAAATGAAGCATGGAATTTAGTGCTCGCTTGTAAAGCATGTAATAGATGGGAATCAGGCGGGAAAGCAGGAAATATGCCGGTCTATCAATTTATACAATCATTATATAAACGGAATGAATATTTGATAGAAAGTGCACATCCCTTAAAGGAAAATATTATCCGAAGAACCGGAAAAACAGCGAATCAACGCAAAGATTTTCTACAAAAACGATTTGATTACGCATGCACAATTCGCAAAGCTTCATGGCAACCAAAAGAGATTCTAGGCACGAGCTTTTAATCAATCAGGATAATCAAAGATGACAAACACCAAAAATTACTACAATGAGCAGGCTTTAGAATTTGTTGAAAATACATTTAAGGTAGATATGACAAATGTCTATCAGCCTTTTTTAAAAGAGATTCCACACACTGGAAGAATTCTAGATATTGGCTGTGGTTCTGGTCGGGATTCGCTTTATTTTAAAGACTTAGGTTTTCATATTGAGGCATTTGATTACTCTGAAAACTTAGTCGCATTAGCAAAAGAAAAAACCGGTTTAGATATTCAGCATCGCAGTTTTTATGATTTAGAGGATATCGAAAAATATGAAGGAATTTGGGCATGCGCTTCTTTGCTCCATTGTGAACGTAGCCGTTTGGAAGAAGTCATACAAAAAATTATTCAAGCTTTAAAAATCAATGGGGTTTGTTATCTCTCATTTAAATATGGCAATCAAGATCGCATAAAAGATGGTCGTTCATTTACAGATTTAAACGAACAGCAAGCAGATAAGATTTTCACTTCATTTAAAAATATTCAACAAATAAAACAGTGGATCACAACAGATAACAGACCGGACAGAGAAGAAAGTTGGTTGAATATCATTATTAAAAGAATTGCTTAATCTTTATAGAATGACGATATTGTAGTATTCAAAGTATCCAATAGAACCTATTAAAATCCTGAAATATCGTCATATCTAGATACATTCCTATATATTTCGATCAGCGTTACGCCGGCCCAATATTCTGAAATGCCGTGAGCGTATTTTCACTCATTGGAATCATGGTTTCTTCTAAGTATTTGGCTCTATTTTCTGAAAAGTCTAACATGCGATTCATGCTGATTTTCGCAAGTTCACGTACAGAATCTGGCACATCAATTTCATTATTGCCGGTTTCAAGAACAGTAATAAGCTTATCCACCGTATTCATGGCCATCCATGGACAGAGCGCACAACTTTTACAAGTGGCACTTTCGCCGGCAGTTGGGGCGATGAGGAGCATTTTCTCCGGAACTGCTTGTTGCATTTTATAGAAAATGCCACGATCTGTTGCCACAATAAATTGCTCGGCTTCTGAATTTTTCGCAAACTGAATCAGCTGAGAAGTAGAACCCACAAAGTCTGCTTGTTTTACCACGGCTTCCGGCGATTCAGGATGGACTAATACTTCGGCATTGGGATGTTTTTGACGAAAAACCGTTAAACTATCGGCTTTAAATTCATCATGCACAATGCAATGCCCTTGCCAGATGATCATATCTGCACCGGTTTGCTCTTGGATATAATTTCCCAAATGGCGATCAGGCCCCCAAATGATCTTTTCCCCTTTCGCATGAAGGTATCGAACAATATCAATCCCGATTGCCGAAGTCACAACCCAATCTGCTCGCGCTTTCACTTCTGCGCTGGTATTGGCGTAGACCACTACTTTTCGATCAGGATATTGATCACAAAACTGAGAAAACTCCGTAACAGGACAGCCAATATCCAATGAACAAGTCGCTTCCAAATCGAGCAGTAATACCCGTTTTTCAGGGCTTAGGATCTTTGCGGTTTCGCCCATGAACTTCACGCCGGCAACGATTAACGTTTGTGAATCACAATCTCTACCAAAACGCGCCATTTCAAGAGAATCTGCCACGCATCCGTTTGTCGCTTCTGCAAGTGCTTGGATTTCAGGATCAGTGTAATAATGCGCAATTAAGGTTGCATCATTTTTCTCTAATAGCGCCTTAATGTCGGAAAGGGAATGCGCTGTAATCACTTCTAATTGCGCATTTTCGGCATTTTCCGTATTAGTTTTCTGAACCCTATTTTTCGCTTGAATATCCACTCATTTCCTCCTTGAAATGATCACGATTACTCACCGTTTTAACTAAATCGTTGCTGTTTAATTAATACAAAGAAAAGCCTGAATAACATTTAAATCATCTTCAAATCATTTTTAAAATCTTGTGACTAAAATGTATGACTAAATTCTTTATACTCATTAAGAGCATATCTGCCAATTTTACAAAAAACAATCAAATCTTATCTTTCTTCACGATTTCCTAAAATAACAACAAAATCCCGATAAAATAAACCATCATAAAATGAAATAGTTGCCGGAAATATCGCTCAATAATATGGTTTAGCAATCGAATCGGTATTGCCAAACTTTTTGTAAAAATATATGCTCATAGTGAGTATATAAACCCAATCTTGATCCTAAATAACCCCAAAAGGAATCTCATGAACGTCACAATGCCTTTGCCCGATCTTATCTTACGCCCTTTCGTTGAAGAAGCGCTTCGTGAGGATTTAGGTCGCCGAGGAGATCTCACTAGTATTGCGCTGATCGATGTCGATAAAACAGCAACGCTCTCGATCGTTTCTCGTGAAGAAGGCGTGATTGCCGGCATGGATTTAGCTCGCCTTGCATTTGCAAGCATCAGCCAAGAAATTACGTTTAAAGCGCTCGTGAAAGATGGCGATCCGATTTCTGCGGGAACGGTATTAGCAGAAGTTTCCGGCAATGCGCAATCACTCTTAACTGCTGAAAGAACGGCGTTAAACTACATGACACATTTAAGTGGTATTGCGTCAGAAGTGGCAAAAATCAAAGCGCAAATCAGCGATTATCCGGCAGAAATTACTTGCACACGCAAAACAATTCCGGGATTACGCATTCTGCAAAAATATGCCGTAAGAGTCGGCGGCGGCAGAAATCATCGCATGGGATTAGATGATGCGATTTTAATTAAAGATAATCATATTGCGATCTCCGGCGATATTGGAACCGCGATTCAGCGCGCTAAAAAGTTCGCCGGTCATCTAATTCCGGTTGAAGTAGAAGTCGATACGATTGAACAGCTCAAACTAGCACTCGCAGAAGGGATTAATCTCGTACTTCTCGATAATATGCCACCTGAAACCTTAAAAGAAGCCGTAGAACTTTGCAAAGGAAAATGCCAAACCGAAGCTTCCGGTGGAATATCCCCTGAAACAGTAAAAGCCGTTGCCGCAACCGGTGTTGATTTCATCGCTATGGGTTGGTTAACGCATAGTTCTAAATCTTTAGATATTGGGTTTGATTTTATTGATTAACCAATCATCCATTCTAAAACACGAAAAGCCCATTCAATCGAATGGGCTTTTTGCTTTGCGAGTTTCAAAATGATTACAAATCAATATAAAAACTACTGTTCTAAAAGATTTCCAAACAGATCCGTTTTACCTTCTTCAAATTGATAGGTTTCTCCATCAAATTCCCTCTTTGTTTTAAATGTACTTCTATATTTTCCAATATTTGGAATAGCTTCGTTTGGAATATGAGGAATTTCTCCAAAATCAGCAACTTCTAACTGTTTAATGAACAGCATCTTCAGAAAATTACTTTTAGTTACCTCTGAAAATCGACCTGTTCCTGGAAAAAGAATTTCTAAATAGAGATCATCCTGTAGTTCTTTAAAAAAAGAGAGGCTTGAGCGAGATTTAGGATTTACATCATGGATAAAAGTATTTTTAATCCATTTTCCTTTCGGAGATTGCGATAAAAAATCAGCTTGAATCACATCCAAGCTTCCAATATGGCGTTTAATTTTAATATAAGCACTTTGTAATCTACTAGGATCTGAAGAGAAGTGTGCCAGCATGTATCCATCTTTCGTTCCAGCTGAACGTTCATCGTAGAAAATATCTGGGCGATCCGTTAGCTTCAAGATTCTCTCTCTAAAAGGGTAATCAATCTTCATTTCTTCTTCTATATATTCTTCATATTGAATCCCATATTTACTTTTAAACTCTGCACTTGTCAGCGCGAGATCTTCTAAAGAGACTTCCTCTTCCAGTTCAATATTCTCGGCAATAGATCTAAAGCCGTTGTAATAATCAAGAAGTTGCCTGTTATTACCATTTGCATATCCCACAATGTAGATTTCACGAGCCTCATCATACTGTGCATAGAACAGATAAGGCTTAGTAAACCCTTCCCCAATGATGTAATTCCCAAATATGACCGTTTCATCTTGATAAAAAATAGAAGAAAAGGAATCTGTCATGAATGTTAAATCAATATCTTCTTTTTTAGCGGGTACTAGATAGAGCCAAGCTTCGGAAAAAATATTTCCAACACTGCCGTAGATTGGTCTATATTCCCGAAAGCGATACGCTCCGATCTCTTTGCCTGTACTCTTAGCAAGCTTTAAATTCGCAAATTCAACATCACGTTCTGAAGTCGATCCTGTAAATGTTAATGCTTGTAATGGCATTAACTTAATACTATATACATCATGAAATTGAAACGTTTCCCCTAAAAAATCACTTGTTTTCCGGCGTAAAACTTCTTGATGAAAAGGTGTTTTTTCTCTGTCCATTTGCGCATGATGACGATCGAAGCTTTCTTTATACGTTATAAATTCAGGATCAGATTTTTTAATCTTCACGAGATCAAAAATCGTCTGGCATGTTGCTTCTATACAATCTTTAAAATCTTTCTTTATAAACTGCAAAGTACCGTTACTCCCTTTTTTAATTCGATAAAAATTTGTATCAAAATAGAGCTCATAATTTCTATTTATTTTCGCAGTTTTAGTTTCGGGAAAATCATAATAGTTTGCGCTTAAACTCAAAATCTCTAAATAACGAATATCCTCTCGATCATTTTGATTAATAACAGCATAAGCTCCCTCTTCTATTTTTTCTGAAAAAATATAATAAACAGCTGCGATTAGAACAATTAGAAATAAAAAAAGCCGTATCCATACTTTTTTCGAAATCAATTTACAATATTTTAGAAAATGCATAAAACTCCAACTTAAATCCAGCTAGCAGTGAAGTAAACTATAATACAGCAAGTTACCTGTTATATTAAAAAGTTATCCTATTCAATTACTGATCTACAACAAAATACCTCATTATCAGAATCCTCCTTTACAGTGTCTTTGCTATAATCACCGCGGGAACCTTATTCGTCTAAATCTTATTGATTGAAGATATTGCAACGATTGAGATACATCTTTGGATGAAATCGTTCTAGTGCATGGCGAATAGAACGCCTTTGGCGGATTCTATTTTCAAAATGTATGCTTTGGATTGAGATGGGTGAATAACAATAAGGTTATCTCACTTGTTATTGCTTAATTGGATAGAGCACATTCTTTTTAAGAATGCGGTTGCAAGTTCGAGTCTTGCTAACAAACTACGTTACCCTCGTAAGAGTCGGGTCTCTCTTTAAAAGGATCCTCACTATAATGGCTTTGCCAAAAGGGCGAAAATCCCTACCAAAAACAGTTGGTGTTAAAAAACAAAAACTGCACTGCCGAAAGGCGAACTGGGTTGGGATGACTGAAACTGAGTTTGATGCCCGAAATTTAGCTCATAAATATCTCCTTTTATAAAGATTAGCTTGTGGAGTAATCTTCTTAAAACAGCTATTTCTGACCTATTTTTTGCGCTGATTACTTCGAATCAGGAACGAAAACCCGGTTTTTTTTATTAAAAGGATCAAAATATGTTCTCAAAAATCTATGTTAAAAAAAATGAAATCGCTCTGGAATTTAAAAAAGGGGAATTTCAAACCATTTTAACTGCCGGCAATCATTTCTCATTTGGCAAAAAAGAGTATGAGCTGATCGATTTATCGAACCGAGTAGAAGTGAATGCAGATTTGATGGAATATCTCCTGCGCTATCGTCAAGAGATCGTTGAAAAACAGATCACACTTTTAGAAACAAAAAGTAATGAAGTTGCCATCTTTTATAAAGATGGATTGCCTTGCGAATTGATTCTTCCAAATAGTAAAAAATATTATTGGACAGATTCTCTCACAGAACAATTTGCCATTAAAACCCTCAATGAATTCGATGCGTTATCACAAGAAGATTCTAAAGAGATCTTTACGGCCGTTAATCATCCGACATTTGTCATTGATTCTTCTTACTTCTATTTAGCGCATATTCAAAAAGGCTATTTGGGGCTTCTATATCTCCATAATAAGTTGGTCGATATCATTGCCGAAGATCAATATTACATTACGCCGTCAAATTCTGAAAAAATGCGTTTAGAGATTATTAATATTGAAACGTTCCCCATGACATTTGCGCTTTCTGCGGAGTTAGAGAATGCATTTCCGGATAAAATCCACGAATTTGCCATCAGCTTACGCACTAATCAAGACGAGATCGGGCTTCATTATGAAGATGGAAATCTATTGGGGATTTATCCGCCGAATACTCATAAACTATTCTTAAAAAACATTAAGAAACAGCAGATTAAAATCGTATCTTTCAATGAAGATCGTGTAGTTGATCCGGCGTTGATTAAAGATATTGAATTATCACAATCCAAAAATATTGCCGTGATGAATTTCCAAAAGGTATTTATTACAAGACCGGTTGCGCACAGCAAAATCCTGCTAGAAATTAATGGGAAAACGGCGCACGTTTTAGATGCCGGCACCTATGGTTTCTGGAACTTTGATAATAAAGTGCAACAACATATTATCGATATGCGTGTGCAATCTATGGAAGTTACTGGTCAAGAGATTTTGACCAAAGATAAAGTGAATCTTCGTATTAATCTCGTTGCGAACTGGCAATATGTAGATGCCTTAAAAGCCGTTGAATCTTTAGAAAACCCACAAGAATTCCTCTATAAAGAGCTTCAATTTGGACTTCGTGAAGCCATTGGTACAAGAACGTTAGATGAATTATTAGAAAACAAAACGGTCATTGATGAGTTTGTACAAAATTACATTAAAGATCGTGTTCCGCAATATGGCTTTAATATCGTATCTGTGGGTGTAAAAGATATTATTCTGCCGGGAGAGATGAAAGAGATTCTCGCAAGAGTGGTAGAAGCTGAAAAATCCGCACAAGCCAATGTCATCAAACGCCGAGAAGAAACATCCGCTACAAGATCCCTTCTCAATACGGCAAAAGTAATGGAAAACAATCCTGTTGCCCTTCGCTTAAAAGAGATGGAAACCTTAGAGAAAATCTCTGAAAAGATCGAACATCTCAACGTCGTTGGCGGATTAGATCAAGTCCTTCACGGCTTAGTCAACATTCAGCCACCGAAAAAGAAAGGAATTTTGAAGGATTAACATTTCAGTTTGCGGGCGCTCAATTGTAAAAAGCATGCAAACATTACTTCCCGCCGTGAATCAGCTTTAAATCTCACGATTGAGAATTCAAGAAAACATGTTTAAAAAATCAAAAAAAATAGACATATCATGAAGGCATGTCGATTTTTTCAGTTTATTTAACACTATTTTGTTGAAACTATTTTGAAATATTACTTCATATTACTTCGAATGACGCTCATTTAATTTTGCTAACACATCTTCCCAAGCGAGATCTTGATCGTGGAGTAATACCGTTGCATGATAGAGAAGATCTGCCATTTCAGATACAACTTCATCTTTATCATGAACCGTTGCCGCGAGTGCAACTTCAACACCCTCTTCTCCGACTTTTTGTGCAATGCGTTTGGTGCCTTTTGCGTATAAAGATGCCGTATAGGATGTATTTGGATCTTCATTTTTACGGGATTCGAGGAGCTTTTCTAAACGAGAGAAGAAAACCCACGGCGCTGTTTTTGAAGCGGCTTCAAAACAGCTTGTTGTGCCTAAATGACAGGTTGGTCCAATCGGTTTTGCCAAGATTAACAGCGTATCTTGATCGCAATCTAATGTGTAATCTACCACATTTAAGAAGTTTCCGGATTCTTCGCCTTTTGTCCATAAACGCTGTTTGGTTCTTGAGAAGAACGTTACCTTATTAGTCGAAATCGTCTTTTTCAACGCTTCTTCATCCATAAATCCGAGCATCAACACTTCTGCCGTCACATAATCTTGCACGATGACCGGCAATAAGTGATCCACTTTTTGCCAATTGACGGCATTTATAATGGTATTGGGATCTTTTGCGTCGTTTTCATCAGTAATGCTCGCTTCTGAAACCATAACTTCTATTCCTTCATTTTTTAAATAATTTTTGAGTGCCGTAATATTTATAATCTGCTTATGAAATGCCGATGCGCCTAAAGTGCCATCTACATTCGCAATCAAATAAGCATCACGGAAATGCTCCATTTTGCCGGCACCGCCGGAAGCGACTAACTTCACAGTGCATACTTCACGGACCTTTTTCAATTGCTCCAGATCATATCCATCACGAACACCATCTTGATTCATCATATTGAGTACGATTTCTCCGGCACCACGGCTTTGAACTTCTGCAACCCAATCAAGCGTGCGCCATTTCGTTTTCGCTGTCGTCGCTTCATCGCCTGTGAGCGTATAGACAAAGTAATCGCCAAGCGCTTCATCATAGTAAGAATCAATGCCGACAACGATTTTTTCACTACCGAAGGTTGCCACTAATTCATTAATAAAATGGGGGTTTGCCAATGCCGGAGAATTGATGGAAATCTTATCAACGCCATTATCAAAGAGCGCTTTCGCATCTTCAATGGTTTTAATACCGCCGGCAACACAGAGCGGAATCGTGATCGCATCTTTAATGGTTTTTACCCATGTTTTATCAACCACCGTGCCTTTGCTCGATGCTGTGATATCGTAAATCACTAATTCATCGGCGCCCTCTTTTGAGTAACGCTTGGCAAGTTCTAGTGCATCGCCCATATTTTCATGATTGCGAAATTGCGTGCCTTTCACAACTTCGCCATCTTTCACATCTAAACATGCAATTATTTTTGCCAACATGAGATTGCCTCCTTCGCACTAAATTTCCCTTCAAGTAAGGCCCTGCCAACGATCACGCCGGCAACGTTCGTTGGCTCAAGCGCTTCGATATCTTGAATGGAACCAATACCGCCAGAAGATTGGAAATCAATTTCTGGGAATTTCTCGCAAAGCTCACGATATAATGCAACGTTTGAACCCGTTAACATGCCATCTTTAGAGATATCCGTGCAGAGAACGTGCTTCAAGCCATAAGGCTGATATTGTGCGATTAAATCTTCAAGAGAGGTTTCGCTTGTTTCTTGCCAACCGCTTAATGCGACTTTTTTAACGCCATCTTCAATACGAATATCGAGTGCTAAAACGATTTTTTCTCCACCAAACTCTTTAAACCATTCGATCACTTCTAAAGGCTGTTTGACTGCCGTAGAACCCACAACTACACGATCTACACCAATATTAAGAAGATTGACAATATCTTCTCTCGTACGAATTCCACCACCTACTTGAATGGGTGCACCCACCGTTTCTACAATCTCGGCAATCACTTTTAACTGACGTGCTTTGGGGTCTTTTGCGCCATCTAAATCCACTAAATGCAGATACTTTGCGCCGGCATCTACATATTCTTTAAATTGTGCAATCGGAGAGTAATCAAACGTTGTTTGGCGCGCATAATCGCCTTGCTGTAGGCGAACAACTTCGCCGTTAATCAGGTCTAAAGCTGGGATAATCATGGAGATTCCTTCTTTCGAGATCGGTGTTTTTTGTTAATTTATATTTAAGTATCAGCAGATTTTCAAATAAATATGGCTGATTCATAGCGGGAGAGACTGCTTGCATTCATTTATGAATCTCTCGCCCGCAATCATTATTGGTTCCTAATTCTCAAGCATCTATCAGAACTAAATAGAGAATTAAAACGGAAAACTACAGCATGCCTTTTGAGCTTGGTAATACATCACTTTCTACTTTTACCGCTTGGCGCAATGTTCGGCCAAATACTTTAAAGAGCGATTCGATTTTATGATGGGTATTTTTACCTTCGGCTCTCAAGTGGAGCGTGGAAGCCATTGCGTATGCTAATGATCTAAAGAAATGTGGCACCATTTCTGTGCTGAATGTGCCGATCATTTCACGGTCAAACGTCGCTTTGAAATCAATATGCGCACGCCCTGAAAGATCTAAAGTACAGAACGCACAGCACTCATCCATCGGCAATACGAACTCAAACTCATTAAAGCCAAAACGGGCAATCCCACGTTTATCGCCTAATGCCGAGCGAAGCGCTTCACCAAGCGCAATGCCGGTATCTTCTACGGTGTGATGATCATCAATTTCTAAATCGCCATCCACCGCAACATTCATTCTAAAACCGCCATGCGTTGCGATTTGATCGAGCATGTGATTGAAAAATGGAATGCCGGTTTCGATATTATTGGCGCCTGTTTCATCAAGAAACAGTTCAATTTTAATATCGGTCTCTTTCGTTTTGCGTTCAACAACGGCAACACGAGGTTCTCTACCTTCTACAACAATCCCTTTATTGATTAATCGCTCCACAATCAGATCCCAGTTCATGTTATCGCGATCATAGAGAATGCCTTCGATTCCCATATTCTGCGCTAAACCTAAATCCGTTTCACGATCGCCAATCACATAGCTATTTGCAGGATTAAAGCGTTTTTCATCTAAATAAGTTTGTACCATCCCAACTTTCGGTTTACGGCATTCGCAATTATCTTCCGTGAAATGTGGGCAAAGTAGCACATCATCAAACACAACGCCTTGTGACTCAAACGTTTCCATCATGCGTTTTTGGGGAATATCGAACTGATCTTGCGGATTACTCGGCGTTCCTAAACCATCTTGATTCGAAACAATCACAAAACGGTAACCTGCTTTTTGCAGTTCCAATAATGCCGGAATCACTTTTGGTTCAAAGATAAGTTTTTCGAGTGAATCAATCTGAAAATCTGTTTTTGGTTCATCAATCAACGTTCCGTCACGATCGATAAATAATATGTTTTGCATGATATGCCCTTTTTCCTCTATGTTTTTATAATGCTTTTATTTTATTCGTTATTCTTTTCTGTGTATCTGCTTGTTTATCTGCTTTACGCTTCAAAACGCTTCAATGCGTCGATAAGTCTTGCGTGCTCTTCCGGCAATCCTACAGAAATTCTTAAGCAGTTTTGTAATCTTGCCGAGCTTTGCGCTCTCACAAAAATGCCTTCGCTCTTCAAATACTCATAGAGTTTTGTAGCATCCGTGCATTCTACGAGTAAGAAGTTCGATTCTGTTGGATAGATCTTCGTGATAAAGGCAAATTTCGCTAACGCTTCTTGCAGATCATTTCGATCTTGTAAAATGATGTGACGTTTCTCTTTCATCCAAGCAATATTTTCTGGCAATAGTGCAACTTCAGCAGTGGCAATGGTTGTGACTGCAAGCGGATAAGGATTAATGACTCGCTTTAAAACATCAATAATCGGTTTTGAAGCGACTGTAAAACCTAAGCGGATGCCGGCAAGTGCAAAGGCTTTCGAAAGCGTTCTCACTAATGCTAAGTTTGGAAATTCTTTTACTCTTTTCGCCAAAGATTCGATTTCACTAAACTCAATATACGCTTCATCTAATACGACAATGGCACGATCTTTTGTCGCTTCCAAGATGCGCTCAACTTCTTTAATAGGAATTGTATTGCCGGTTGGGTTATTGGGGCTGCATAAAAATACCATTTTTACGCCATCCAAATTTTGTAAAATTCCATCCGTATCTAATGCAAAATCCGCAAGAAGTGGCACTTGTACCGTTTCCACTTCTAAGAGATCGCAAGTGACCTGATACATGCCAAATGTCGGAGGACAATAGAGAAGCTTATCTTCTTTCGCTTCACAAAATGCTTTGATCAAGAGCTCAATGGAAGAATCGCCGCCTAATGTGACCAAGATTTCATCTTCATCGACGCCCAAATACTCGGCATAACGCTTTACCACGGTTAATGGCTGAGATTCAGGATAACGATTCATCGGCATATCAATCGTCATCGGTAAAAAATAGGGGTTTTCGTTGGCATTAAGATAGATTTCTTGCAAACGATCATCTCGAACTTCCGCAACATACGGCTCACAATTTCGAATTGCCTCACGGCAGAGTTTCTCAGCAATAGATGCAGACATAGCTTGTTCCTTTATCAATGTTCTTAATGTTGTCAATGTAATATCAGAATAGTGTCAATGTATCAGTCATCTGATGTAACAGGGATTATGCATCTTAGTTCGCATTTTCAATCGCAGCTAAACGAACGTCTACCGCTAATTTATGCGCATCTAACCACTCTTTTTCCGCTAATAGCGCAACCGTTGGCCCTAAGTTTAAGAAGCCCTCTTTCGTTAAGGTTTGTACGGTCATTCTCTTTGAGAAATCTGCCAATCCTAAACTAGAATATGTTTTTGCATAACCATAAGTTGGTAATACGTGATTCGTACCAGATGCGTAATCCCCCATTGATTCTGGCGAATATTCGCCTAAAAAGACAGAGCCTGCATGAGAAATACGCTCTAATAAATCTCTTGGCGCTTCTGTTTGAATGATTAAATGCTCCGGCGCATAGAGATTGCTTACCATGACCGCTTCATCTAAATCATTGACTAAAATGGATCGGCTATGACCTAATGCCACTTTCGCCGTTTCTGCTCTACCTAAAATCTGCAATTGTGCTGCGATAGATTCTTCCACTTTTTCGATCAAGCTTTCTGAGTCTGTTACTAAAATCACTTGGGAATCTTCGCCATGTTCTGCTTGTGAGAGAAGATCTGCCGAGATAAAGTCAGGATTTGCATCTTTATCTGCAATCACTAGCACTTCAGAAGGTCCTGCCGGCATATCAATTGCCGCACCGTTTGCCATTTGGCTTACTTGTCTTTTCGCTTCTGTGACAAAGCTATTGCCGGGACCAAAGATTTTATCCACTTTTTTCACAGATTCAGTGCCTAAACCTAAGGCGAAAATCGCCTGCGCACCGCCCATTTGGTAGATTGTATCAATGCCGCATAATTTTGCTGCATAGATAATTTCATCGGCAAGCTTTGGAGGACTTGCGAGCACAATCTCTTTACATCCCGCAATTTTTGCCGGCACTGCAAGCATTAATACCGTTGAAAATAGTGGCGCCGTGCCACCTGGAATATAAAGCCCTACGGATTCAATCGGTCTTGTGAGCACTTCACATACAACACCTTTCTCAGTTTCTACTTCAATCGGCGCCGGAATCTGCGCTTCATGAAATTTCGCGATATTGTTATATGCACGTTGAATTGCGGTTTTAAACTCTTCTGAAAGCGTGTTTTCAACGCGTTCAAATTCACTTTGTGGAAGCTTGAGAGAATCCACCGTGACTTTATCAAACTTCTCTGTGAGCGCAATGACAGCTTTGTCGCCATTTTTCTCAACATCTTCACGAATCGCTGTTACTGCCGCTTCAATTTTACCGGCAACTGCTTGCGCTGGGCGCTTCAATGCTTGCTTTTGCGCATCATTCGATAACGACTTCCAAATAATCTTTTCCATATTCTGATTCTGCCCTAATTATTCCATCATCTTTTCAATCGGTAATACTAAGATTGAGCTTGCGCCTTTTGCTTTCAACGCTTCCATTGTTTCCCAAAAGAGTGTTTCACTGCTGACAGCGTGAAGTGCAACACGTGTTTCGTCATTGGCAAGTGGTAAAATCGTTGGGTTTTCAGCACCCGGCAATAATGCACTAATCTCTTGCAAACGATCTTTAGGTGCGTGAAGCATGATGTATTTGGATTCATTGGCTTGAATCACACTTTGAATTCTTGGCATGATTTTTGCAATCAATGCTTGTTTCTCAGGATCTAACTCGGTTGCTGTTTGAATTAAACATGCTTTTGAGCGGAAGATCACTTCTACTTCTTTTAAACCATTGGCATCTAAAGTTGCGCCTGAAGAGACTAAGTCACAAATCCCATCAGCAAGCCCTGCTCTTGGTGCCACTTCTACGGAACCTTGTAACAGAGAGCTTTTAAAGTTAATCCCTTTTTCTACAAAGAAACGATTGAGTAAATTTGGGAAAGACGTCGCAACTCTTAATCCTTCAAAATCATTCACGCCTTTATAATCCACACTTTTTGGAAGTGCTAAAGATAAACGGCAACCACCAAATGGCAAGGTTTTAAGAGTTTTATAGAGAGAATCTGTAGATTTTTCGATCCCTAAAGCTACTTCTTCCAAAACGTTTTGCCCAACGATTCCTAAATCCACAACGCCATCAAATACTAATCCCGGAATATCGTCATCACGAACGCGCAAGATATCGATCGGCATATTTTCCACATGTGCAATCAACTTGTCTTTCGTCATGTTGATCTTTAAACCACTTTTTTCAAGTAGTTTTTGCGACTCTTCACTTAAACGCCCTGATTTTTGAATTGCGATTTTTAAGCGAGTGTTTTTCATAGTGTCTGCCTCTTTCATATTGTCTTCTTTATTCTGTTTTAGGTGGTTATCGATCTGAATCGATGAATATGATTGATGAATATTGATGGAATTCTTACGTAAAGAAATAACAGCTGTTGTGTAACTCGTAAAACCTTCTCTGTCTTACTGTGGTAGTACAATATTACAATCCATTCATGATTACAACTCTAAATAAGCTTTTTTTATAAAATGATAACAAAATAGGCAATCATCGCTGATTGCCTACTTCTCAAGAGAATAACCTATCTATTTAATATTTATAAAGATATTAATATATCTGTTTCAAGATATCCTCATACTCAATATTATTTCGCTTCTTCCCAAATTTGTGGATATTTATAACCTGCGAAACGTTCTGCAGCATATGCTTTGAATTCATCAGAGTTATAAGCATCTTTGACATCTTGTAACCAAGGTGCATTCAGATCACTTGTTTTAACCGCTGCCCAGTTGATGAATACAAAACCTGGATCTGCAAAGAGCGCATCTGAAAATGGAATATTGGAGCTTGCTGCGTAGTTTCCAGGAATGACCACAAAATCCACATCCGGACGAACTCGTGGCAATTGTGGCGCTTCAATCATCACAATTTCGATGTTGTAAGGATTCTCGGCAATATCATTTTTGGTAGCTTTAAGAGAATCTGTTCCTGGTTTTAACGTAATGATATTCGCATCTACTAATAATGCTAATGAACGAGAAAAGTTACTCGGATCATTCGGCATTGCAAATTTAGCGCCTTGCGCAATATTGCTCAGATCATCTTTTTTACCGCTATAAATCCCAAGTGGCCCTGTCGGAATTTGGAATACTTCTGTTAAATCCAATTCATTTAAAGTTTTAAAGGAATTTAAATATGGCAGATGTTGGAACGTATTAATTTCAAGCGAGCCATCTGCTAATGCACGATTTGGAAGCACGTAATCTGTAAATACCACCAATTCCACGTCATAGCCTTTCTTTGCTAATTGTGGCTGAATCGAATCCGTTACCATATCTGCAAAATCGCCCACCGTTGTACCGATACGAATCTTTTTAAGATCGGCAGAATCCGCCGCTTTTTTATCATCTGAATTACAAGCCGCTAAAATACTTGTTGCGCCCAGTAATGACACAAATGCGAGTTTTTTAAAAACACCTTTCATGGTCTATTTCCTTCCTTGTTGAATGTCCGTTTCATTTCAAAATGTAAATGAAAAATAAATGAAAACGTAAATGTAAAACATCCATATAAAATATGAATGTAAGATCTTTAGATCGCAACGAATCTAACGTTTTCTTAGATTCGTTGCAGATTCATTGCGCTTCCTGATGGATGATTGTGATTTTGCTACTTCGTTGCTTCCCAAGCTTCCGGTAATTGATAACCGGCAAAACGCTCATCGGTATATGCTTTGAATTCATCTGAGTTATAAGCATCTGTCACGTCTTTTAACCATTGGCTATCACGATCTTCGCTTCGAACCGCTGACCAGTTCACAAAGGTGAAATTTGGCTCTTTAAATGCCGCATTTTGCGGATCTAAACCGGCGCTGATAGCAAAGTTACCATTGATTGCCGAGAAATCTACATCTTGCAGAGATCTTGGTAATTGTGGCGCTTCTAACGTAATAATCTTAATTTCCATTGGGTTTTCGGCAATATCATTTTGTGATGCCGTTAATGGATTCACGTTATCTTTCAGTTTAATCCAACCTAAATGATCTAAAATCACTAACACACGCGCATAGTTTGAAGGATCATTCGGCGCTGAAACCGTCATGCCTTTATATGCGCCATCCAATGTTTTTGTTTTTCCGCCATATAAACCATAAGGCGCTGTCGGCACTTGGAACGCACCTTCAATAGGGAGATTATGTTGCGCTTTGAAGCTATCTAAATACGGTTTATGTTGGAAGATATTAATATCTAACGCACCTTCCGCAAGTGCTAAGTTTGGGCGCACGTAATCTGAGAAAATCACATGTTTTACGGTATAACCTTGATCTTCAAGCATTGGACCGATTTTCTCTGTGACCATTGTGCTAAAGTCCCCAACGGTTGTACCAAAGACAATCTCTTTTTTCTCTGTCACTTCTGCTTTTTTATCATCGTTAAAACACCCTGATAGTACGAAACCACTCATAAGTACCGCGCCGGCAAGAGCGAGTTTTTTAAGAGTGTGACGTTTTTTAACTTCTACTTTCATGATTCATCCTTATATTTTTATTGATTCTTTTACTGATATTTTCAATTGATATATCGATTGATTTTAGCGATTTAACTGATTTCCGCTAACCTCAACGTTCATCTTTTATGCTCTTTATTCTGTTTTTAAACTGATTTATCTGATCTTGATTAGCCCCTGAGTTTTAATGATTTCAATCTTTTCCGGCAATCCTTCATCCAAGATTTAGCATTTAGAATTTGACTAAGGTGTTTTTGACCTCAATTTTGAACTATTTAAAACCCAAGGGATATTCAAAACAAGAAAAAGCCCGCAACATCTGTGCGGGCTTTTAACGATTTTGGTATAGAGAATGTGAGGATATATCACGTTATACGATAGAACTTCTACTCTATATCACGCTTTAGCTGTTGTGCCCGCAAGCTGTTTCAAATCGGCAACGTCAATTAAAACGATTATAGGTTAGATTGTCAATCTTTTTTAGAAATCCCAACTACGCTTACGGCGAGTCTTCGCAAAAAGTCTTGGTAAAATCGCTGAACCTAAAATAATACCACCAAGTAAAATGAGCGCGCCGGCAGTCCATTCGCTACTACGATTCACAGCTTGTAAACGTGCATTTTCTTGTTTCAATGTGGTAATTTCTACTTTTTGGACATGATCACGTTTATTGAGTTCATCATTTTCTTGAGCTAACTCTATTTCATGAGCGTTCAATGTTCGAAGCTCGATGATTTCCGCTTTCAATGCTTCATTTTCAGCTACTAATACTTCTAGCTCAAAAGAGAGTTCAGATTTTTCATCATTCAAACGCTCTCTTACTTGATTCTGTTGTGCTTTAAGTTTCTCAATATCGGCTTCTAATGCACGATTTTCATTTAAAAGAGGTTCGTAACGTGTTTTTGCCTCTTCAATATAATTTCTAGCACTTGGCTCACTCATCACATAATTTTTATGCAACCAACCCTCTTTATTTCCCTCGTAACGAATATGAATATAACCATTACGTTCAGATATTTTCTCAATAGGTTCGCCAGCATTAATCATCTTAATAATACGATAATTATCGGTAGATCCTGAACGAACCGGCGCTTGTAATGCATCACTTACGTAGAGTTGCTCAGCCATCGTGAATGACAAACCTAAAAATAGTGCTGTAGTAAGTAAGCGCTTTGTACCTTTCATAACTCGATTCACCTATTGAATTTTAATAAACGGACGATTTTGCAAAAAATCATTATACATGAAAACAGATCAAAATTTTATGAGGTTTAAATTTCCTTAAAATGACATCAATATTCCAAAAATATCACCATGATTTCCTCATTTTATTGTGAATCAAAGAATGGCACTGTCTATTTTCGTAAAAAATCTTACAATAAACATTGTACAAATTACCTATTACCTCACTCTTTATATATATATTATTTCTATTAGAAACTTCTATTAGAAAAATAACTCACTACTATTTCAGGAAGGAGAAACCAGATGAAAGTATTCATTGTTACCGGCGCATCAAAAGGAATTGGTCATGCGCTAGCAACGATTTTAGAAGCGGAAGGTCATAAAGTGCTTCGTGTTGCGAGAAGTAACCCGAGCCATCTTCCGAACCTTATGGAGCTTGATTTAACCGATAAATCCGCCAATCAGAAAATTCTCACTTGGTTGAAACCGTATTTGACGATTGCAACGGAGATTACGCTGATTAACAATGCCGGCATGATTGGGCCGATTGAACAAATTGGCGAGCTTGATACGGCGCATTTACAACAAGCGATTGCCCTTAATATCACAAGCCCGATGACGCTCAGCAATGCATTTGTCGCGCTGACGCAAGCACTTCCTATTCGGAAAAATATTGTCAATATCTCTTCCGGCGCCGGCAGAAGTGTGTATTCCGGTTGGTCTGTTTACTGCACAACGAAAGCGGCGATTGATCAATTCTCTAAGGCGCTTCATCTTGAGCAATCGACAAAACCTTATCCGATCTTCGTGACAGCGCTTGCTCCCGGCGTGATCGATACTGATATGCAAGTGGAAATTCGAAGCAGTAATGCCACAAGCTTCCCCAATATTGATCGCTTTATTGAGCTAAAAGAGAATGATCAGCTTCTCTCTCCGCATCAATCTGCCACTATGATTTTGAATTATCTCCATTCTCCATTGATGGAAAGTGGTAATCCAATTGCTGATGTTCGAAATGTGTAGTTGGTGATTCCCCTATCTCACAGATACATCAATAAATTTCAAGAATCTCTAAGAAGCGAATATAAATCAAACTTAGTCAATGGATTTCACGTCTGACCGCTTATAAAATGGACGAATTTTTCGTGCATTCTATGTAAATGGAGAGCTTATAGATAATAATTTCCGAAAAGCCATTTTAAAACGCCGATTCTTAATAAATCGGCGTTGTTATTTCTTTCATGATATCGAAGAATTTTGACTAATAACTCACTGGATACTTTAAAGGTTTATTTTGAAGGAAATGAATCGCTTCATTAACCGCATCTAATGCCATTTCCATACGAGCTTCATATGTTGCATTGCCAGCATGTGGCATTAAAACAGTATTGGGAAGTTCTGCTAATGCTTGGCTTACTTCTGGTTCAAATTCATAGACATCAAGCGCTGCTCCGGCAATTTTTTTCTGCTGTAAAGCCGTCACTAAATCTGCTTCCTTCACTAAAGGGCCTCTTGCACAATTGATAAAATACGCCGAGGGATTCATCAAGCTAAACTCTTTAAGCGTAAACATATGCTGATTATCTGCGGTTAATTCACAATTTACCGTTAGGTAATCTGCAATTTTTAGCCCTTCTTCTAACGACACACGTTGAAGATTATATTGCTTTGCAAATTCATCAGATACGGCAATAGGATCGACATAATACATTTCCATATTAAAGCCGGAAAGCATTTGTGCTACAACTTTTCCGATGCGCCCCATTCCCACGATCACAAGCTTTTTGCCATATACTTGATGTCCACCGACATATCCCGTTACTTGCCAGCCTTTAAAAGCATGCGCTCGCATTAGTTCATTTCCTGCCAATATTTGACGAGAAAGTGATAATAGCAAGGTGACCGTTTCTTCGGCTGTGGAAGCGATTGAATCAATGGTCGGCGCATTTGTGATTTGTAAACCTTTCAGTTTTGCTGCTTGTAGGTCAATATTGCTATAACCATCTCCGACATTCGCAATGAGCTTCAAACTTGGAGAATTATTAATAATATTGGCGTTAATCGTGACATTAATCCCGCAAATAAGAACTGTTTTTTCTTGCAAACGCTCAATCAGTTCTGCATCTGTAAGTGCCGTTAAAGAATCCCAATAATCAAACTCGATGCCAGCTTGAGTTAACTGATCTAACGCTTCTTGTGGCAATTTACTCGCAATAAAAACTTGTGTCATCTTTATTCTCCTATCGATACATAGAAATACTAAAATGTATAAAAAAACACAATAGCAGTTATTAATTTACAAACAAACTATTCTAAAGGATATGGGTATTTATTCTTCATTAACCATTATGGTTATTTTCATTAATCAAATAGAGATATAAATAGATAAATCCTAAAATATGCAATTACAGCTTCTTAAATCGATTCCTATACAATCATGCCACACAATACCCAAAGGAGAACTACATCAAAAATGAAAATTATTACAAGTAAAAATTTTACAGCAGACAAAGCCTGGTCTGCTCTTAATATTGCAAATCTCAATGGTACAACCGTAAGGCTACATTGGACGGATAAGCCGTACAAGTGGCACGTTAATGATGGCGAAGAGGTTTTTGCGGTCATGGATGGCATTGTAGAAATGCATTACAAAGAAGACGGCTTAATTAAAACGGTCATTCTCAATACGGGAGATATCTTTTATGCCAGCATTGGTACTGAGCATGTTGCTCATCCTCAAGGCGAAGCTCGAGTATTGGTTATTGAAAAAGAAGGTTCTGTGTAGCTGTTTTCAACTTATTCAGATGATATTAAAAAGATATTCAAAAGATTAAAAAGGATAATGACTTTTTAATCATTGTCCTTTACTCAAAGCTCTTAATCTAGATATTTAGATATTTCCTAGATACTTTCTAATGCCGGCATGGTCGGCACGACTTTTTTAAATCCTTTTGTGAGAAATAGTAGGTATATAATCCCTATTGAGAACCAAATGAATCCTAATAAAAGCGAGTAGCTATCAAGGTTTATAAATAGCCAAATATCTAATACAGCACCGATCAGTGGCAGTAAAAATAGCAGAAAAATCGCTTTCAGACTTCGGTTTTTCTCTTTAAAAAAGAGCACCATTACAGAGATATTTACCATAATGAAAGCAATAAAAGCCCCAAAATTAATGATAGATGCCACTAATCCTAAACTCAAAAATGTTGCTGAAATAGAGATGATTCCTATTAATAGGATATTGAAAATGGGCGTTTTATATTTTGGATGTAACATTCCGAAAATACGATTGGGGAGCTGACCATCTCTGCCCATTGCAAAAAGAATACGAGAACCACTCGCTTGAGATGCCAGCGCAGATCCGACATTTCCTAATGCAAAAATCGTTAGGAAAATGGCATATAACAGATTCCCGCCCACTACTTTAATCACACTGCCGGAAGCCGCATCTAAATCTGGAAATGTTGTGTAATCTGGCCAGACTTGATACGCAAAATAAGAGACCGCAATAAAGATCACGCCACCAATAAACGTTACTAAGAAAATGGCTCTTGGAATCATTTTTTGGGGATTCTCCACTTCTTCTGCAAATGCCGTCACAGAATCAAATCCTAAGAAAGAGAAACAGAGAAGTGATGCGCCGGCAATAATATATTTCCAAGGATTTTCGACCTCAAAATGAATGATCGGATCCATATTCGCCAAAATGCCGGTGCCAACGCCGGAATGCACGGAATTGATAGACATCACGGTAAAGAGAATCGCAAATAAAATGGAGGCAACGACAATAATCAAGTTTGCGGTCACGGCAACCTTCACGCCTCGCAAGTTAATAACCGTCACAATTACTAATAACGTCATAATAAATACCCATTGAGGGATTACCGGAAAAGCATCGTGAAAGAAGATACCAAACAGCATGAAATTGACCATGGGAATAAAGAGATAATCCATCATAACGGCCCAACCCACTAAAAATCCGGCGTTAGGATGGATGACCTTTTGAACATAACTATACGCAGAACCTGTCATGGGATATCGCTTTGCTAGCACACTATAACTATATGCCGTAAATAGCATCACAATCATCGCCAAAATATAAGCTCCGACAATCATGCCTTGAGAAATACTTGATGCGATTCCAAAAGTACTGAAAACTGTTGTAAGCGCCATAAATGCCAGACCAAAAAGAACCACAGACCAAAGAGAGAGCGATTTTGTGAACTTATTGCGGTCTAAACTGCTATTTCTTTCCATGAAAGGTTCCTAAACGTATCAAAAAATAAATCTGGTCATATCAAAATATCAAGCACCTATCATATCCCATATTGCAATAACCGTTGAATCCATCAACGCCTAAAATTCATAAAAACTCGAGAATAAAAAAGTCCAAAGATTATGATGATCTTTGGACTTTTTGGTCTTATACGTTTTTTCTAAAGTTTTTTAGATTGAGAACAATCTTTTAGAGCGCTTTACGATCTCTATTTTCTAAGAGCTCTTGAAGCTTTTCATTCTTTTGAACGCGAATATCTACGCCTTTGACGAAGTAGATAATAAACTCACAAATATTTTGACAGCGATCGCCAATTCTCTCTAAAGAACGTGCACAGTTCATCGCCGTTAAAATAGACGGAATCGTGCGTGGATCTTCCATCATATAGGTCATGAGCTGACGAATAATGTTGTCATATTCGCTATCGATCTTGTCATCTTCAGGATAGATCGTCAGAACTGCTTCTAAATCCATTCTTGCGAAGGAATCGAGCACTTTTTCAAAGAACACCAAGCTACGATTGGCAAGAGATTCAAGGGATACCAAAATCGAAGAGTGATTCTCCGGCAATGGTGTAAATGCCATTTTTGCAATGTTTCTTGCGGTATCCGCAATACGCTCTAACTCGGCAATTGTTTTGATAATCACCACCAAAAGACGCAAATCGCTCGCCGTTGGCTGACGTTTGGCTATGATCATGATACAAAGCTCATTAATCTCAACTTCAAGCTCGTTAATGACTTCATCTCGTTCGATAATTTCCCGTGCTAGAACTTCATCTTGGTTCATCATCGCTTTAATCGAATCTCGTATTTGACGTTCCGTTAAACCGCCCATTTCAAGCACTTTACTCATGGATCTTTCAAGCTCAGCATTAAATTGTGCTGAAATATGACTATTGAAATCTAGCTTTTTCATACCAGGAATTCCTTTATTTTTATCATTATTCATTTATAGTTTTTAGAATATTTCTTTGAGAGCATTTCTTTGAAAATATCATCTAAAGAAGCTTAACCATAACGCCCTGTAATGTAATCTTCAGTCTGCTTATTGCTCGGCTTTGTGAAGATCGTATCGGTGTCATCAAACTCAATCAGATCGCCTAAATACATAAATGCCGTCTTATCCGAACAACGTGCTGCTTGTTGCATATTATGCGTGACCATCACGATGGTGTAATCTTCTTTGAGCTCGAAGATGAGCTCTTCAATTTTGCCGGTAGAAATCGGGTCAAGTGCTGAACATGGTTCATCCATGAGCAGAATTTCAGGGCGAATCGCAATCGCTCTGGCAATACTCAAACGTTGTTGCTGACCGCCGGAAAGATTTGTGCCGTGATCATGAAGTTTATCGCGAGTTTCCGTCCAAAGTGCCGCTTTTGTGAGCGCCCACTCTACCCTTGCATCCATATCCGCGCGGGATAAGTTTTCAAATAACTTCACGCCAAAAGCAATATTGTCATAAATCGACATGGGGAATGGCGTTGGTTTTTGGAAAACCATGCCGACATTCGCGCGAAGAAGTGCCACATCTTGCTTGGAAGTAAGGATATTTTCATTGTTGATGATGATCTCGCCTTCCGCACGTTGCTCAGGATAGAGTTCAAACATCTTATTAAACGTGCGAAGCAGTGTCGATTTACCGCAACCAGATGGACCGATAAATGCCGTCACTTGATTCTCTGGAATATCGAGCGTGATGTTGTGTAGCGCATGGAACTTTTGATAGTAAAAGTTTAAATCTTTTACGCTAATTTTTGCGTTATATGTTTTTTTGACTTCTGGCTGACGATTGGCAACTTGTGCAAATGCATCTTTTGATTCGATATTTTGGGTGTTATCTAAATTCATTCTATATTCCTACTTGAGTTTAGAAATTCTCTCGCGACATGAGGGAATAAATCTGGTGATAGCTTAATAAAACTTTGTAACAAGAAGATGACAAACCGAAGATTCAGGTTCTGGAATTCAGGCTCTAACGTTCTGATTCTAGGATTGTCATCTCCTTTTTCGATATGGAAGGAGATTGAAGGATATTGGTCAGAAAATCTATCGTTATTCTACGCTTTTCATGATCTTCTTATCCTTCTTATCTTCGCATTATTCCTTGTTACTAATCATGCTTACTATTGGATTTAAAGAATACTCGAACAATGATGTTGAGCGCTAAAATCGCCATGGTAATAAAGAATACGCCTGCCCAAGCAAGTGCTTGTAAGTTGCTGTCCGGCGTCATTGCGAAGTTATAGATGGTGACCGGCAAGCTTGCCATGGGTTCCATTACATTCGTGCTCCAGAATTGATTCGAAAGCGTTGTGAAGAGTAATGGTGCTGTTTCCCCTGAAATCCTTGCAACGGCTAATAAAATTCCTGTCATGATGCCTGAAAGCGATGATTTTAACGTAATGCGTAAAATGATCTTCCATTTTGGCGTGCCAAGGGCATATGCCGCTTCCCTTAAAGTGTTTGGCACAAGCAGAAGCATATTTTCTGTGGTACGAATCACAATCGGAATTTGAATGAGAGCTAGCGCAATAATGCCGGCAATTGCAGAGTAATGCCCCATTCTCACAACCACAACGGTATATACGAACAAACCAATCACAATCGATGGCGCTGAAAGGAGAATATCGTTAATAAAACGAATCACCGCTGAGAGCTTTCCAGCAGCGTTATATTCCGCTAAGTAAACGCCGGCAAGAATGCCGAGCGGCGTTCCGATCACCGTTGCCCAGAGGATTAAAATTCCACTTCCCACAATCGCATTAAGTAATCCACCGCCTTCGCTATTTGGCGGCGGTGTCATTTCTGTAAAGAATTGCAGAGAAATGCCGCCCATTCCTTTGGTGGCCGTTGTCCAGAGAATCCAAATGAGCCAGAAAAGTCCAAATGCCATTGCCGCAAGTGAGAGCGAAATTGCCACTTGGTTAATCATCTTCCGGCGATGCTGTTTCTTTCTTCTGCCGGCAATGATTGCCATTTTTTCAGCGTTCATCGTTGATTGAGATTGAGTCATATTAGAAGTCGTCATTATGCACGCCCCTGTTTCATAAATACTTTAGAGATCGCAAGTACGATAAAGGTAATAATAAAGAGCAATAATCCAAGCTCCATTAACGCTGCCGTATGAAGCTCACTAGAAGCTTCAGCAAATTCATTGGCAAGTGAAGAAGTAATACTATTTCCCGGAGCAAAGAGTGAGAAGCTATCAAATTGATAAGTATTTCCAATCACAAATGTCACTGCCATTGTTTCCCCAAGCGCGCGGCCCAGTCCAAGCATAACGCCGCCGAAAACCCCTTTTTTCGTATATGGCAAAATCACTTTCCAAATCACTTCCCAAGTGGTTGCACCTAAACCGTACGCTGATTCCTTCATGATTCTCGGCGTTCTTTCAAACACATCTCGCATCACAGAAGCGATATAAGGAATAATCATAATGGCTAAAATAATGCCGGCAGTTAAGATCCCGATTCCAAAAGCGTAGCCTGAAAAGAGCTCATCAAGAATCGGAATATTCTGACTAAATTCAATTAACGGTTTTTGGAAGTATTTCGCAAAAAGTGGTGCAAAGACAAACAATCCCCACATGCCGTAAACAATACTTGGAATTGCCGCTAATAATTCTATGGCAACCCCAATTGGGCGGCGAAGCCAAGGCGGTGACAGTTCTGTAAGGAAAATCGCGATCCCAAAACTCACAGGAACCGCAATCACAAGTGCAATGACAGATGTAATAATGGTGCCGTAAATTGGAACGAGCGCACCAAATTGATCCATGGGCGCATCCCACTCTTTCTCCCAAAGGAAACGTAGACCAAATTCTTTAATACTCGGCAAGGACGCAATGATCAGCGAAAGCATAATGCCGGATAAGAGAATAAGAACAAAAATTGCCGCAGATTTCACGCTGAGCGCAAAGATCGTATCGGGAATTGCAGATTGTGGGTTTTTAATACTTTTCATTAAATCTCTTCTTTTAAAGTCTAATTTAGAGTCTGATTTTGAAGTGATATTTCTTGAGTAACACTTACTATTTTTTAATGATGGTGACTGAATTTCCGGATAAATATTGAAAAATCGTCACCCTCATTTTATGCCGAAAACCCAACCGAGAGTGACTGGCTCAACGATTGGGTTTAGGGACTAAATGGCTCTTGCTTTGCAGAGCATCATTCTATTTTATCTCAAGGTCTGATTTCAAAGACGATTGGATAATTTGTACAACATTTTCTGGTAATGGCGCGTAATCAAGACCTGTTACAATCTCTTGACCTTGCTTACCAAAGCCCCAGTTGAAGAAGTTTACGATCTCGTTCGCAACTGCTGGTTTATTTTGCTCTTTGTGAAGCAAGATAAAAGTTGTTGCCGCTAAAGGCCATGCGTTCACACCTGGTTTATCTGTTAAGTCTTGCGCAAAAGATTCTGTCCATTTCACTTCTTTTGCAGCAGCACTGAATGAATCAATCCCTGGGCTTACGATTTCGCCATCTTTAGAGATTAATTTTGTGTAGCTAAGGTTATTCTGTTTTGCATAAGCATATTCAACATAACCGATTGATCCTTCGATACGTTGAACGAATGCTGTTACGCCATCATTCCCTTTACCACCGATTCCGATTGGCCAGTTCACTGTTGAACCGCTTCCTACATTTTTGCTCCACTCATCATTCACTTTTGCAAGATAACCTGTGAAGATAAATGAGGTACCTGAACCGTCTGCACGACGAACTACCGAGATTGCTTGATCAGGAAGCGCTAAGTTTGGATTCAATTTTGCAATTGCAGGATCATTCCACTTTTTAACTTTACCTAAGTAGATATCACCAAGTGTTTCACCATCAAGCACTAATTCATTCGTTTTAATGCCTTCCACATTCACCGCTAATACCACGCCACCGATGAGTGTTGGGAATTGGATAAGACCTTTCTCTGCTAATTGCTCATCTGTTAAAGGCGCATCGGATGCACCGAAATCTACTGTACGAGCATCAATTTGCTTCACGCCTGCTGATGAACCGATTGATTGGTAGTTAATGCGATTTCCTGTTTCTTTCGCATAATCAGCTGCCCATTTTGCATATACTGGCGCTGGGAATGAAGCTCCGGCACCTGTTACAGATACGGAATCTTGCGCCATTGCTGTACCGCTGATTGCTAAACCAAGGGTCACTGCTGAAGTTAATTTTACGATTTTGCTCGTGATAGTTTTCATAATAGAAATGCTCCTAAGTGTACAAAGTTAAAATGGTTTTAAAGTTCATGATTTAAGGAGACGGGGCTGAATGTTGTACCCTCATTCCCGTGACTGAAGCTAGTATATAAACCGATTATGACAATGATGTAACAAAGGAGAAACATTCTATAATTTTATTGAATCAATCTATTTTATCTAAAAATTTATGAGGCAAGATCCATTTCAATATTATCGAGAAGCCTTGTATTACCCACCTTTGCGGCAACTAGGATAATAAGATTTCGATCTTTCTCTGTTGCGAGTTTTAATAACGATTGTTCCCTTATAGTGAGATAATCCACCTCAAAACCACTCGTTTGTAACAATTGTGACATCTTATTTTCTAACGCTTGATACTTTTGTGACACCATTTCTACCGTGGATTGATCTTGAGATTGATGAATATTCTGATGAATCGCTTCAATCTCCGCTTTCATCGCTTGTAAGGTTTGTGATAATTGCAAAGCATGGTTTTTCTCAGCATCGCTTAAATAGCCATTACGACTTGAAAGCGCTAACCCAGCCGCACTTCGCTCAATATCTACCGGTACAATTTGAATATTGAAGTTCAAGGCTTTCACCATTGCTTCTAGCACTTTAAGCTGCTGATAATCTTTCTTTCCAAAACAAGCAACTGTCGGATTCACAATATTAAAGAGCTTCGCCACAACCGTTGCAACGCCCTCAAAATGCCCGGGTCTATCTTTTCCGCATAAATCTGCGATCAAAGATTTTGGTGGCACAATGATAAACGGCTCATCTTCCCCATATAAAATCTCAGCAGTTGGCAAAAAGAGCGCTGAAACGCCGGCATTTGTGAGCTTTTCAATATCGACATCAATGGTTCTAGGATAGTTCTCTAGATCTTCGCCTTCCCCAAATTGAAGGGGATTGACAAAAATAGAAACAATCACGCTTGGTGCGCAACTGTGCGCTTTCGCCACAAGGGAGAGATGTCCTTCATGCAAGTTTCCCATCGTTGGCACAAATGCCACGTCCGATTGCGCATCTCTCCAAGCTCTTACTTCTTCAACAGTTTTTAAAATTTCCACAATGATTACCTTTTTTAAATCCTTTTAATATTCTGTTCATTTTAATCTAGTCATTTTGAATCATGTCGTCTGATTCTAGCTTTCTAAAGACACAAAAAAGGGATCTTTCAATCCCTTTTCCAAACGCCTTCTTTAAAATTTCTTCACTTAAAAGCTTTCCGCTTCTGAAGGGAAAATGCCGGCTTTTACTTGAATCACATAAGTTCTAAAAGCGCCTTGAATCGAAGCGCTTCCAAGTTTTGCACTTTCTGCGAGAAAGTTTTTCACAAATTTCGGAGAAACAGTACCTTTAATACCGAGCATATCGTGCATGACGAGCACTTGCCCATCTGTTTGTGCGCCAGCGCCAATCCCTATCACAGGAACAGAAAGTGCAACACTAAGCGCTTCGCCCACTTCTGTTGGCACACATTCCACCACGACTAATTGTGCGCCTGCCACTTGATGCGCTCTGCCATCTTCAATGAGTTTTGCCGCCATCTGTAATTCTCTTCCCTTTACAGAATATCCGCCATTAATATGCACAGATTGTGGTAAAAGACCAATATGAGCACAGACAGGAATTCCTCTCTCTGTTATGAATTGAGTAATTTCAGCGCTCTCTTTACCACCTTCAAGCTTCACCATTTCAGCACCCGCTTTCATCAAACGGCTTGCCGCATGAAATGCTTCCTCTTTTGAAGCTTCGTAACTTCCAAATGGTAAATCAGCAATAATGAGCGTTGATTGGTTTGCCCTTACCACATTTTCCGTATGGTAAATCATCTCCTCCAATGATACCGGCAATGTTGTTGAATGCCCTTGCACAACCATTCCTAATGAATCTCCCACCAAGACCACTTCTACACCCGCTAGATTCATCTCCTTCATAAAACTTGCATCGTAACAAGTGAGCATTGAAATTTTCTCTCCCGAGTGTTTCATTGCTTGAAGGTCTGTGACCCTAATTTTCTGCATATACGTATTCCCTAAATTCAGTTAGTTTTAGCGCTTTCATTATTGAAAATAGATTTCTAACGATTATTCTCAATAATTATGGCTACCCAATACTTCCCTTTTCTACGATTAATCTCTAATCGATTCCGTATAAATCTATTTTTATATCAGTTTTATCAATTAATACGGATCGTTATTATACACTATGAACGCTCTCCTGATAAGGGAAAGCAAGGAATAGAAATAGGAGAAAATATGCATAAAAAAGAGCCAAAAAGATTGAAAGAAAACTCAGCTTAGAACTTATAAAGATAATAACAAGTAAGATTAACCGCACGATTGTGATGTATGTTCTTTATAGGCGATATAGGCGATGAATATTTGCTACAATTTATCTTTCTTCCCCATCTCTTATTTCCCATTAATACGAATATACCGGTCATCTATAAAACAGTTATGCGTTATCAATACTTAAACTCTATTCATCCGCTCATTGATCAATATTTAGATCTTTTTATCAAACCTGATTCTGTCGTCATTGATGCAACACTCGGCAATGGCAACGATACTTTAAAAATTGCCCATAAAATGAATCATAAAGGCAAGATTTATGCGTTTGATATTCAAGCTTTAGCTATTGAAACGAGCCAACAACGATTAGCAGAATTGATTCAAAATGCCGAGCATTCCCCTGAAATAATCTTTATCCAAGATAGCCATGCGAATTTCAAAGCACATATTCAAGAGCCGATTGATTTTATTATCTATAACTTAGGATATCTTCCAAAAGGCGATAAAGAGATTACGACTTTGGCAGATACCACACTTGAAAGCGTGATTGCCGGCTTAGAGCTTCTAACGGGAAATGGTAAAATGCTGATCGCCGTCTATCATGGGCATGATGCCGGCAAGGAGGAAAAATCTGTTCTTGAAGCGTATCTGCAAGCGTTGGATCAATCTCAGTTCCATGTTTTTAAACAGCAATTTATTAATCAGAAAAATACGCCGCCCTTTATATATCTGATCGAAAAAGCAAAAACTCAGGTAGAATGCTAAGTTGCTTTTTTAAATTCTCCTGACAATGGATACCTTAAAACCATCATTGAAATATTTTTATTGCTGTGACACGTAACTTCATGAATCATAAAATTATCTTTATCATAGCGGTATTTTTAGTACTACTGCTACATTCTGGTACCGGAATTTTGATGATTCAGGATGAAAAAAATCGCATTAAAAAACACCAAACCATTGCGAACGTTACGCTGATTCCTACGGTTCCTGATTCTACAGAAGAAATAATTGCTGAAACTGAGCAAGAAAAAACCGAACAAGAGCAAGAACAAGAATTTGATATAGAACTTCCAAAAGAAGCGCAAACCTCTCCTCAAGCCGAAGAAACATCTGAAGAGAGTTCGGAACAAAAGGCTGAAGAGGAAACACAGGAACAAGAAGCTGAAAAGCCAGAAGATGTTCAGGAGGAAGAAACACAACAAGAACCAGAAGTAAAACCTCCTAGTTATCAGCAAAATCTCTCTCAAGAAGGCGAATCTTTAAAAAACAGCCTGCTTCCTCCTAGAGAAGATGGTGGATTTAGTCGTACTGTTTCTACAGAGAAAAATCCTTATGGAAAGATGGTTGATGAGGCGATTGCGCTATTAGCAGATACGCCATTTTTAGATGGAGATTGGAATCAGGAGCCGATTGGCGTAGAAGATTCTACCTATTTTTCTCCTGAGTTTTTAGATCATATTCGCAAAAGCAATATGGATGAGCCGATCAACAGAGAGGAGGTTGTAAAAGATGAACCGCCGGCACCTACGGAAGCGGAAATTGCAGAAGAAGATATTTTTGGAAGTGATCAACCCGTCACGATGATTGTCCATCATGTTTTATCGCCAGAAGAAAAAGCAACATTAGAGCAAGAAGCAAAAAAACAAGAAGAACTGCTTGAAGCCAAAAGAAGCACGAATATTATCAATACTGCCGGAAGCCAAATTCGCCGATTAGAATATAATCTCTCATTAGCATCAAATCAGTGCTTCGAAAAATATATTCGAAAGAGTAATCGAAGACATAGTATTACGCTCATTATCTTTGAATATCCCACCGGTGTCACAGTCAGAGTCGGAAGTGGAAATGCTGGATTAGATCAATGTATTGTTGAAATGACGGAGCAATTTATCGCTATTCCTGCTGAAATGGATCGCATTCGTAAATATGCACCAAGACTTACGGAAAGATCCTATCTTTTAAATGCGAATTTCTAAAATGACCTCAAAAATGATTACGATATTTATAAAGATATCTTATTGAAACACTTGATATGCACTTGAGTGATACTGACTTCCGCAATATTCTCTCTTCATACACAAATCTCTTTTGAATGAGGATAATCGAGTGATTCATCCGCATGATCATAGTGTCATGATTGATTTTAATGTACCAAATAAAAAAGGTTACGATTCAATATCGTAACCTTTTCATATCTACTCAAGAAGAGAATATTAGATTAACCCTCTGGCCAAATAAACCAACCTTTGGTTTCAGGATCATTTTCAATAAAATCTCTCATCTCATCAGATTGGAATGCTTTTCTCACATCTTCTGTCCATGGTTTATTCTCATCTGCTTTTTTAACTGTGACCATGAGCTCAAGATCAGGTAAAAATGTTTCATAAGCCAATGCATATTCAGAACCTACACCTGCTAAAAGCGCTACACCACCAGGCATTACTCCATAATCAATCTCATCTAATAAACGAGGAATAAGTGCTGAATCTACCTCTTTAAACTGAAGATTTTTAGGGTTACTTGTAATATCTCTTTTTGTAATCACGGCGAGATCAACATCTGGATTTAACGTAATCCAACCAATCTTTTGCAATAGCGCATAAGAACGTGCGGCATTCGATGGATCGTTAGGAATTAAAACCGTTTCCCCATTTTGAATACCGTCGATAGATTTTTCTTTGATGGAATAGATAAATGCCGGAATAGATGGCGTATGCACAATGGATACTAAGTCCTGTCCTGTTTCTCTGTTATATACATTCAAATACGCCTGATGTTGCGCCGTATGAAAATCAACACCACCTTCCACTAACGCCGTATTTGCATCTCGAAGTGTACTAAAATTCAAAAATGATACTTCATAACCCTGCGCTTCTAATTGTGGTTTGACCACTTGTTCTACCAAGACATTATGCGCACTGGGTGGCATTCCAACTCTTAATTTTTTCTGCTCTTCTCCACCATCATCTTGACCACATGCCGTTAATACGATACCGACACAAGATACGAGTAATAATTTCATGATTTTATTCATTATTTAAACTTCCTCTTATTGTTTTTATTTTCAAACACCATGCATGTCATCATGCTTTCAATAAATCATACCTAAAAAACATGTTAAGTATGATTTATTTTCGGAGAAACATCAATAAAAAAGTCTTAGACATCTCTATCTAAGACTTTATTTTATAATTTTAGAACTAGCAAATTATTCAGATTATCTTTTTTGTGGTTGATGCAAGATATCGATATATTGATTTTTATTATATTGAGATGGGTATAAACGGTATACATAATCCGTTGGTGTGACAGATGTATTTTCTACATCACGAGTAAATAGAACTTTACCATCTTTATCTTTAGCGACTAATGTTCTTGTTTTACCATCTTCACTAATGCTCCAATCCCCTTGGAGTTTTTGCACTCCTTCTGGTGTATGCATTACAAATTTACCATTGCGGTAATAATTCGCGGTTCCATAATATTGACTGACACGTGAATCATTTGCGCCAATACTACGAATATTATGATCTATTGCGTTAGTAGTCACCCAAGTTTTACCAACCATCACTTTTTCATGTTCATTTAAATCTTTGGTTGCACAAGCTGCTAAAACGGAACCCATTAATGCAACTGCGATAATATTCTTCATTTTTATCATATTGATTACCCTTAAGGACTGATTAATTAAACAATTTACTGTTCTAACTTACATCAAAAAGACATATCAAGCAACTGATTAAGCTTGTAATTTACTGATAAAAATGATAACAGTCAGATATTTTAGGATGTCTATGAAATTAGAAAAATAACGCCACTCAAATAAATGCCGGCATTTATCAAAATACGTGATTTCCAAAAATATTAAAAACTCAAAATCCTATTAGATATTATTGGATATTCATAATAACCACCAAAAATCGGCGCAAGATCTGCCAAATTCTTTATCTGCCTATTGCCAATTTTTGAATGTTTTAACTTTGTATTTTACTCCACCAAATACTGCCATAAATCATGGAATTGCTCTCGGCTCTCATCGATTCGATATCCTTGATTAATATCCATTTTCTCTCCTTTACTTTGAGCGTTTAGAATAAATTGACGATAGCTTTTAAAAGCTTTACTTAATTCATCTTCACTCATCTTATAAGAGTTTGTAATGCTATTCATAATGGAGTATTTCTGTGTATTAAAGGCATAACGAAGCGTATATTGCTCTAATCCTTCGGGATGTTCTCGAGGGTCTCTTCCCATATCTATAGATAGCAATAAATCATTATTCCATAATTTAAATAGAAGTCGCCTTTTGCTACGCCATTCCTCGAAAGTTAATATATAAGTAGGATCAATCACATTTCCAACCTGCTCTTGAATATGTTTTAAGTTATCCCGTACATCTATTCGAGAACCTCCGCTCGTTAAATCGTGCTGCCAGCCCTTTCTGTTAATCTCTTGCATCAATGCCACATATGCTTCATACGCGACTTCTTGCGTGACAAATTCTGCTTCATGTAATCTAGAGTTAATATCGATCCCCATGATGCCATCTTCTGCAAAGCGTCCATATTGAACGCCCATTGCCCTCATCACATTCGGAATTTCGATCTCGGCATTCTTACCAATGATCCGTAAATTCCCGGGATTCTTCTCGGAAAAATAGATACTGATAAAGCCCACTCCTGAAGGATGATTGTCGGCATTGTAGCTATAACACTGAAAATCCTTCACGCCTTCTTGTCCAAAATGCAATTCAACAAAGCCTTCCTGTTTCATCGATAGCTTGCAAAAAGGGTTTTTTCCTTCATATAAAATAATGGCGGCAAGCAGCGCCAAAACCCCTAATCCTAATAACAAATACCGTTTCATTGCGCTCCTTATAACACTTAAATCCCGCAAGCTCTCAGACAATTACTCCACCAAATACTGCCACAAATCATGGGATTGCTCTCGGCTCTCATCGATTCGATATCCTTCTTTCAGATATCTAGTTTCTCCCTTTTTTCTCGCATTTAGTAAAAATTGTCTCTTTTTTTCAAATGCTTCTCTTAACTCATCTTCACTGATTTTATGAGAATCTGTAATGCCATTCATCATGTAATACTTCTGCGTATTAAAGGCATAACGAAGCGTATATTGCTCCATTTCTTCTACATTATTTTTAGGCCTTCTATTAATTGTTATTCCTAAAAGTAAATCGTTATTCCATAAATCAAAAAACATCGTTCTCTGATCTTTCCACTCTTCAAAAGTTAAAATATAAGTAGGATCAATCACTGTACCAACCTGCTCTTGAATATGTTTTAAGTTATCCCTCACATCTATACGGGGTCTTCCGCTCGTTAAATCATGCTTCCAGCCTTTCTTATTAATCTCTTGCATCAATGCCACATATGCTTCATAGGCGACTTCTTGCGTGACAAATTCTGCTTCATGTAATCTAGAATTAATATCGATCCCCATAATGCCATCTTCTGCAAATACCCCGTATTGAACGCCCATTGCCCTCATCACATTCGGAATTTCGATCTCGGCATTCTTACCAATGATCCGTAAATTCCCGAGATTCTTCTCGGAAAAATAGATACTGATAAAGCCCACTCCTGAAGGATGATTGTCGGCATTGTAGTTATATCGCTTGAAATCCTTCACACCTTGTTTTCCAAAATGGAGCTCGATCTCTTTGGAAGTGCTGATGACATTTCCCGAGAAAATATCTCTTCCTACGAAGAATAACCAAGCAACAGTGACAAGAATACCCAATATGCCGTAACCAATTTTGTGTTGAAGTTTCATATCTTCCTTTCATACCTTTCAATATTTTTAGAAGGGATTTCTACTCGAAATTATTCCCAATATTCTGTGAGATACGATACGCTGTTTTGCGTTTTAATTAGTCAAGATATGAGAGTTTTCTCTCAATAAAAATTCTCAGAAAACAAAAAAGCCCTTAAAAAGGGCTTTTTATACGTTTCTTTTAATACTTCTTCAGAAAGATTTAAATCTCTGAAACTTTTGATGTTGAAAGATTAATTTACTCTAAAATAATTCTTTCGATTTTCGCACCTAAATTCGTAAGCTTCTGTTCAATAGAATCATAACCACGATCTAAATGATGGAGTGCGCCAATTGTCGTTGTACCATCGGCAACTAATCCTGCGAGAATCAGTGCCGCAGATGCTCTTAAATCTGTTGCCGTAACACTTGCGCCGGAAAGCTTTGGAACGCCTTCAATAAAGGCGATACGGTTATCAATTTTGATATTCGCACCCATTCTCACGAGTTCATTGGCATGCATAAAGCGATTTTCAAAGATAGTTTCCATAATTGTGGACGTACCTTCTGAAATCGCCGCCATCGCCATAAATTGCGCTTGCATATCTGTTGCAAAGAGCGGATATGGCGCTGTTTTGATGCGAAGTGCTTTGAGCTTTGGAAGGTTTGGATACACACGAATCGTATCTGTACCAACCTCCACATTCACGCCCGCTTGTTTCAGCATATGCGTTACAGATTCTAAATGCTCCGGAATACAATCTTCGATCACGATATCGCCAAATGTCATCGCACCGGCAACCATATAGGTGCCAATTTCGATGCGATCTGGCATCACGCTATATTCACCGCCGCCGAGTTTATCAACGCCGGTAATGGTTAAGCGATCTGTACCAATTCCTTCGATTTTCGCACCAAGCTGATTGAGCATCAGCGCAAGATCACTCACTTCAGGTTCTTTCGCACAGTTATCAAGAATCGTCACGCCATCAGCTAATACTGCAGCCATGAGTACATTTTCAACGCCGGTAACAGTGACCACATCAAATGCATGATGACAGCCTTTGAGTTTTGATCCATTCTTCACGGTTGCGTGCACGTAACCATTTTCAACACGAATATCAGCGCCTAATGCTTCCATTCCTAAAAGATGCTGATCGACAGGTCTGCTTCCAATGGCACATCCGCCCGGAAGCGATACTTCTGCTTCCCCAAATTTTGCTAATATTGGTCCTAAAACCAAAATAGAGGCGCGCATTTGGCTCACTAAATCGTGATTTGCACGTGTTTTATGAATGCCGGAAGGATCAATCGTCACTTGATCCCCTTTGATTTCCACTTTCGCACCCAAATCTTCTAAAATTTGGCACAAAACGAGAACATCTTGCAGTTTGGGAACATTCTTTAAAACAACCGGTTCACTTGCTAAAATCGTTGCTGCTAAAATGGGCAATACCGCATTTTTAGCGCCACTTGCACGAACGGTTCCTTTTAAAGGTCCATTTCCCTCAACTAATAGTCGTTCTTTATCAGCCATTATTTGCTCCATTCATCTGGAGTATAGGTTTTTAGCGCTAATGCATGAATCTCTTCAGTTTCAAGACGATTTCCAAGTGTTGCATAAACGAGTTTATGCTGTTTTAACATTGAAATACCTTCAAACTCAGGGCTTACCACAACCCCTTCAAAATGTACCCCATCTTCGCCTTTAATCTCGATGAAATCACACTTTAAACCTGCTTGAATTAATTCTTGAACTTTTTCTTTAGTCATCATGATGAGATATTCCTTACTCCAAATTGATTTAGTACGTTACATATCGTCTTACAAATTTTCTTCTTGAAATAGTAGATAAGCGATATACAACTTGGATAGCACAAAGATTAAAACGATCTAGCATTGTCCTTTCTACAAACGTTTCAATCTCCGAATTAATGTTCGTTATTATGCCATGATCTTAGAGAGATTTTCATATATTGATCAATTTGCCTATCAATTGTCTATCAATTTCGCTAATTCACGATTTCTAAAGCCTATTTGAGAAAAATGACAAGATTACTTCTACGAAAACGCTTCAAAATAGCGCCAAATATCACGCACAAAAAAAGCTCAAATGAATGAGCTTTTTTATGAATTGTCATTTTTCTACATGACGACTGTATATCGAATATCCGTCTTACGGTATATCGCAACTAATTAATAGTTTGTAATACCATCTTTAGAATTCTTCTGAATTCGATGGGCACTATACGCACTCACACAGCCTACGAATAGAACAAAAAGACAGATATAGATTGGGAAACCATCACTCCATGTCAACATAATTGCTGAAAGCATCGGCACGATACCGGCAACTAAGAAGCTTGGGAATTGATATACCACAGAGATTCCTGTGTAACGTACTTCTGGTCTAAAGAGTCCCGCATAAAGTGGCGCTTGTGGTCCAAAAATTCCCGCATAAAGTAGTCCAATTGGAATGATAAATGCCGGCCATAATAACCACGGATTATCCACACTCATATCCATGAGATAGAATGCCGGGAATACGCTAATTCCCGCTAATAAACTTGCTGTACTATAAACACGCGCACGACCAAATCTATCTGCAAGCTTGCCGCAATAGAGAATTGCCGGCGCCATCACTAATGCCGCAATCGTAATAGGAATAATCGCGCTCGTGCGATCCATGCCTAATCTTTGCGTTAAATAGCTGATCGAGAAAACCGCAAGAACGTTGAAGAAAACCCCATCAATCCAACGGCAACCTACGCCTAAAAGGATATTTTTTGGATAGTTTTTCAAAACAACCATAATTGGAAGTTTGACTTCTTCTTCCTCTTTTTTCTCTTGCGCTTTCACAAAGTCCGGCGTTTCAAGAATATTGAGGCGAATATACATCGCAATCGCAACAAGTACGATACTTCCTAAGAATGCAATTCTCCAGCCCCATTCCATGAACGCTTCATCTGTTAAGAAGTAAGAGAGCGCTGCTACTACTGCCGTTGCTAAGAATAGACCAATTGCTAAACCCATTTGCGGGAATGCCGCATAGAATGAACGCTCTTTCTCATCCGCATGCTCATACGCTAAAAGTACAGCACCGCCCCACTCTCCGCCTAAACCAAAGCCTTGTAATAAACGCATTAATTGCAACAAAATAGGTGCTGCGATACCAATGCTTGCATAACTTGGAATTAAGCCAATTCCAACAGTTGCCACACCCATAATTAAGAGTGTAATCACTAACACACTTTTACGACCATATTTATCGCCATAATGTCCGAAGATAAATGCGCCGAAAGGTCTTGCTAAATATCCAATGGCAAAGGTTAAATATGCCAAAATCGTTGCCGCTGAGTTACTAATATCAGGCGAGAAGAAGAGATGGTTAAAGACAATCCCGGCAACAACGCCGTAAAGGAAGAAGTCATACCATTCAATCGTTGCGCCTAGTAAGCTCGCAAGTGCGACTTTACGCATTGAGTTTTTAGGAGGTTGATTACTCATAAATAATTTTTGTACCTTTCTAATTTAAAATAAAATAAAGCATCAATTACAGCGCTAGTTATTGTTATTACTATCTATATCTATATCGCTATCTATATCACTGATCTGAATGTTCAGATCAGTAGGATATTCAGGTTTATTCAGGATTGACGGAGCCTACAAATTTATAAGGGCCCGCAAATGTGGCTTGTGAAGGGATTTGGCAAACATGAGAATTACACTGCCCTTCATGCCAGTGATGAATCATATATCCCGGCGTTTCCATTCTAAATGCATCGCCCCCTTCCGGCGTTAAATCCATGGCAATTTGCATAGAAACCGCCGGTGCCGTCACCATCACGTTATTCCCAAATGTGGAAGTAATCGGGCGATGAATATGACCACAGCAGAAACGAACATTCGAGTATTTCGTTAAGATCTCTTTTAACTGCTCGCTATTCTCATAAGGCTCATCCATTTCACCAAAGCCTGTTAAAAATGGGACGTGATGAGAAAAGAGTAATGTCGGCGTATCGGGTTTTTCCGCTAAGGTTTTTTCTAACCAAACGGCCACTTCCGGATGCAGATGCCCTGAATGGGAACCCGGATGCGTGCTATCAAATACCACAATACGCATCGGCAATTCTTCATAGGTATAACAGATATACGGCGCCATCTCTGACTCAGTTGGGCAATACTCTGAAAGGTATTTCAAAATCCCTTCTCGTCTATCATGATTTCCCGGAAGCACAAAAAGAGGTGCCGGCAATCTTTTTAATTCTTCTTGTAATAACTCATAAGCATCCGGCGCACCGCTATCTGCTAAATCTCCGGAGATGACAATCGCATCCGGCGTCCAATCTAAATTGCAGATATGATCAATACAATCACGAAGCATTTTCGGCGTATCAACCACACCAAAAGAGAGTTTTCCATCACCTCGAACATGAGGATCTGAAAGTTGTATCACTTTCATAATTTACCTACCCATAAAACTTTATAAGTTTATTTAACGTTTATTACCGCAGAATCACGAATTATATCAAATAAAATATTATCCTTATATTTCGCCAATTATTTGCGCCTCTTTTTCCGTTTTAATATCTCTCTGCAATCTATCTAAATACCGATCAGATGGCGCCGTTCAGCTCCTTAAAAAGGAGCAAAGCGTAGTATCACAGGCGAATAAGACAAAAAGATAACAGCATTCTAAATTTGTAAAAATTGCGTAAAATATTCTCATTGATAGACAGAATTTCAATCACTTCATCGTGACAACAGATGTTATAAACCTTATACAAAGCTTATGTAACGCTTATATAAAACTTACATAACACTTTTGTAACATTCCTTATCACGACAAACTTCCCCTATATATATCTATTCTATAAAATCGTTATCACGCGCCCCATAAAACGACTACAAAACTCTGATGAGATTACTATAAAACACCTCATAAAATATCTGTAATTGTTGTTTTTTATGAATGATAAACAGAAAGATTCAATATCTTAAATTAATCATTTTCAGGGCCATTTTCCCATATAAAATGTCTGTCACATTACCTCTTTACAATTTTATAATTTATTTTCAGTTGTCATAAATTCGTCACATATCCTTTTTATACTGCCTTCCATCTTTCGATTAATAAGAATGAGGATTCGCACATGAAAATTCGTAGACAACTAGGTAAAAAATTAGCATTATCCACAGCGCTTTTTATGTCACTAGGATTAACGCTAGCAAATGCACAAAAAGAAACGCTCACGGTTTATACGGCATTTGAAGTCGATCAGCTGAAAGAGTATCAACGTGAATTTAATAAAGTACATCCCGAAATTGATCTTCGCATTGTGCGAGATTCAACCGGCGTCATTGCGGCGAAACTCCTTGCGGAAAAGAATAATCCTCAAGCAGATGTGGTTTGGGGCGTTGCGATTACAGGCTTAGGTGCGCTGAATGCTGAAGGGTTATTAGAACCTTATGCACCTGCGAATATCGATAAGATTGATCCAAAATTTAAAGATTCCCAAGAAGTACCTAATTGGTGGGGCTTAGATGTCACCGGCGCTGTGATCTGCTTTAACACACAAGAAGCGGCGAAAAAGAATCTTCCTGAACCTAAAACATGGAATGATCTCCTCAATCCTGTTTACAAAAACCAAATCGTGATGCCAAATCCTAGCTCTTCCGGCACAGGATATCTCAACGTGATCGGCTGGATGAGCATGTTTGGCGAAGAGCAGACTTGGGAATATATGGATGGATTACATGAAAATGTTGCGCAATATACCCATTCAGGTTCAAAACCATGCAACATGGCGGCAACGGGCGAATATCCTATTGGTATCTCTTTTGAATATCGTGGACATTCCAACAAAAAACGTGGTGCGCCGATTAATCTTGTCTTCCCACAAGAAGGTTTAGGTTGGGATGTGGAAGCATTTGCCATCATGAAAGGTACTGACAAACTCGAATCTGCGAAAAAGCTTGCAGATTGGGCTTCAAGCACCGATGCAATGAAACTCTATGCGAAAAACTTTGCTATTACCGGCGAGCCAAATGTGGCACCTCGTTTAGAGAATATTCCTGATAACTATGAAGATCTATTAGTAGAGATCGATTTTGATCAAGCGGCGATTGATCGTGGAGAAATTCTCGAAAAATGGAACAGCCGTTACGCAAATAAATCAGAAGGAAAATAGTCATGAATCAGTCCTACTTGCAATTGAGTGGTATTCATAAGCGCTTTGGGAATTTTACAGCGCTCAAAGAAATCGATTTATCGTTAAACAGAGGAGAATTGATCTGCTTTTTAGGTCCTTCTGGTTGCGGTAAAACAACGCTTTTACGCATTATTGCCGGCCTTGAAACTCAATCAAGTGGGATGATTCATCAAGATGGGCGTGACATTAGTCACGCGCCTATCGAAAAGCGAGATTACGGCATTGTGTTTCAATCTTATGCCCTTTTCCCAAATCTGACGATTTATCAAAATATCGCTTACGGTTTAGTGAATCAAAAAATGCCGAAGAAAGCGATTAAAGCACGTGTGACGGAACTGTTAGAAACTGTGGGGCTTTCCGGCAGTGAAAATAAGTATCCCGCACAGCTTTCCGGCGGACAACAGCAACGCATTGCCCTTGCAAGAGCGCTTGCAACATCGCCAAACTTACTGCTATTAGATGAGCCATTATCAGCGCTCGATGCTACCGTTAGAACGCATCTTCGCCAAGAGATTTGCCATCTACAAAAAAAGCTCGGCATTACCACCATTATGGTCACTCACGATCAGGAAGAAGCGCTCTCCATTGCCGATCGAATTGTCGTGATGAATCACGGGAAAATCGAACAAGTGGGAACGCCTTTTGAGATTTATAGCAATCCTGTGTCGCCGTTTGTGGCAAGCTTTGTCGGCAGAGTGAATCAAATTTCCGGCAAAAGCCTTGGTAATCGTCGATTTCAATTTGGAGAGCAGACGGTTTCTCTTCCAGATAATTCTGAAAATAACGAAAACCCTGAAAATATCCCGCAAGGCGACAATGTCATGGCATATATTCGCCCAGAAGATTATGAGATTGTGGCAGATCAACAGAGCAATCAAACAGAAGGATTTACCGGCATTATCGAAAATCTGGAATTTTTAGGAAGCCACACGTTAGCCACCTTTAATACGCCGGAAAATGATACACCGCTGACGCTACTATTTTCGTTACAAGATAATTTAAAGCATCAAATTAGTATTGGGAAATCTCTCAAAATCCGATTCCCTGAATCAAAAATGAATATTTTTAGGAGCGCTTAACTCCATGAGTCTGACTTCTTCACGTTTACCTTCATCTTCATCTACATCTTCGCCGGCAAGTTCTTCTGCCCATTTTTTAACAAAATTCACGCCAAATAGAATGATTGTGGGCGCATTAACGCTCATCATCACCATCTTCTTTCTACTCTTTTTGGTGGCACCTTTAAGCACTGTTTTTGAAAACATCTTCATTACCGATCCTGCTTTTGCTGAAAGCACCGTGCTTGAGAGATTGCTCGCTTATTTTCATCAGCCTTCTCTTTTAACGAGCCTTAAAAATAGCCTTTCGGTGGCGCTGTTAGTCACCATCATCATTATCCCCATTGCCTTTATTTTCGCTTACGGATTAACGAGAAGTTGCATGCCCTTTAAAGGAATGCACCGCTCAATCTCGCTCATTCCGCTCTTAGCACCTTCCTTGTTATCGGCAATTTCCCTCATTTACTGGTTTGGGAATCAAGGGATTGCGCTAAAGTTTTGGCAGTTTTTAGGATTTGAATCCATTTACGGCATGTCCGGCATTGTCTTAGCGGAACTTTTTGCGATTTTCCCTCATGTTTTGATGATTCTCACCACAACCTTAACCATTGCCGATGCGCGTCTTTATGAAGCGGCGGACACGATGGGAACTTCAAGCGCTCGAAAATTTTTCACCATCACATTACCCGATTGTAAATACGGTATTATCTCGGCGGCAATGGTGGCATTCACCCTCACAATCACAGATTTCGGTGTACCAAAAATTGTCGGCGGCAACTTTGATGTCTTGGCAACGGATGTCTTTCGTTTAATGATCGGTCAACAAGATTTTCAGCAAGGTGCACTTGTAGCCCTTCTCCTTCTCTTGCCGGCAATTTTCACATTCTCTATTGATCTCATCATTCGCCGGAAAAATGCCGCAACGTTAAGTGCAAAATCCGTGTTATTAGTGCCGAAAAAATCGAGCCGCTTTGATATGGCAATGTTCTCTTTCTGTTCCATCATTAGTCTGCTCATGCTAGCCATGTTACTCATGCCAATCTATGCATCTTTCGTGAGCTTCTGGCCTTATAACTTAGAATTGAGCCTTGTAAATTATCGCTCTATCTTAGTGGAATCTGATCTTGCGCACACAATCATGAATACTTTAACCCTCGCAAGCTTTACGGCAATTTTTGGGGTGATCACGATCTTTATCGCCGCTTGGCTTATTGAGAAAACTTCCGGTTTTGCCAAAATTAAAGGCTTACTTCGTCTATTTGCCATGTTGCCGATGGCAGTTCCAGGACTCGTATTAGGCATTGGTTATATTCTCTTTTTCAATATGCCGGATAATCCGCTAAATGGCTTATATCACACAATGACGATTTTAGTGATCTGTACCATTATCCACTTCTTCAGCACGAGTTTTATCTCCACAAGTGGCGCGCTGAAAAGCATTGATAGCGAATTTGAATCAGTGGCATATTCTCTCAAAACGCCGGTTTTAAGGACGCTTTGGACAGTCACATTACCGATTTCTCTGCCAACATTAGTGGACGTTGCGAGATATCTCTTTATCAATGCGATGACAACGATTTCGGCAGTGATCTTTATCTACTCGCCAGAAACAGAACTTGCAGCAGTTGCCATCTTAAACCTTGATGATGCCGGAGATGTTGGCGGTGCTACGGCAATGGCGGTGATCATTACAACGCTCTCCGTACTTGCGCTTCTCTTCTTCTCTTTAGTAGAAAAGATCGTTTTCAACAGAACCCAGCAATGGCGATCGGCATAATTGAGGTGATTATGATGATTCAATATCAGATCAAACATCTCATCAGTTTCAGCAGATTCAATGGCAATACAGAAACTGATTTACATAAGCTGATTTGTAGTTGGTGCGAATGCTTGCATTCTTATAAAGATCACGCGCCAACAATATTGATGCTTTTCAATTTCAAACCAAACTGACGAATTACTTCATTCAATAGATATCAAGAAAGTAATCGAGCACTTAGGAAGTAAAAACCAATCGGATCATCACTTTTTTAACAAGACTTTAAAGGGATTAATACTGCGGGCGAGAAATAGCTCAAAGCATGCAAACATTCTCTCCCGCTGCAAATCAGCCTTTATCACGAATATATAACCCATCATTCATAGCAACAGACAACTCTCTCAATCCATACTTTCCATTTAAGGCTTATTCAAGGAGCACTTCATGAGTCGCGATAAAATCTTATTAACACCCGGTCCTTTAACCACTACACTTCGTACGAAATTAGCGATGTTAAACGATTGGGGTTCTTGGGATGAAGATTTCAAAAAAGTCACTGCTAACCTGCGTGAATCCCTTCTCAAAATCATTCAAAACACCGGCGATTACACGGTTATTCCCATGCAAGGAAGTGGTACATTCTCCGTAGAGGCGGCAATTGGTACCGTGATTCCGCAAGAAGGGCACATTTTAGTTCTCGATAACGGTGCATATTGCAAAAGAATGGCAACCATTAGCGAAAGACTTGGACGAAAAACTACATTGCTCTCGTTTCCAGAATCTGAAAGCGTCAATCCTGAAGCAGTCAAAGAAGCTTTACAAAATGATCCTTCCATTACTCATGTCGGTTTAATTCACTGTGAAACCGGCACCGGCATTATTAATCCGCTACAAGAGATTAGCGATATTTGTAAAGCTTCTAATGTGGGATTAATCGTGGATGCCATGAGTTCATTCGGCGCATATCCCATTGAAGTCACCTCTTTGCAATTTGATGCGCTCATTGCCGCAAGTGGTAAATGTTTAGAAGGCGTTCCGGGAATGGGTTTTGTGTTCCTTCGTAAAGCGATTATCGAATCTTGCAAAGATAATAGCGCCTCTCTTTCGCTCGATCTTTATGATCAATATCATTACATGGAGAAAACAGGTCAATGGCGCTTTACGCCGCCAACGCATGTGGTGGTTGCGCTTCATGAAGCCGTTATTCAATTCTTTGAAGAAGGCGGACAACCCGCCCGTTTTGCCCGTTATCAAGAAAATTCCAATGTGTTACTCGAAGGCATGCGTGCTTTAGGAATTGAGCCTTTCTTAAATGAAGCAGATCTTTCGGCAATTATCATCACATTCTTAGCACCACAAAGCGACAAATATGATTTCAAAACCCTCTATGATGTGACAAAAGCAGAAGGCTTTATGCTCTATCCCGGCAAACTTACGGAAGTGGATACTTTCCGTGTAGGTTCCATCGGCGCAATTGATGCGTTAGAGATGCGCCAAGCGGTCAATGCTATTGGTTTTGCCTTGCAAAAAATGGAAGTTTAACAGTTGTTTTAACAATGATTACTGAAGCATCATTTCAATGGTAAAATTACTTCAATGATAAATACAACGATCTCTCATATAGAAAATGGGAGATCGTTTTTTATATTCTCTTTCATAGTATTCTCCTTCGGCATATCCGTTGTATATTTAAGAGGTAATAATACAAGAAATATTTTTGAATTTTTAATACAAAACTTCCAACAAACAGCCACTTCCTCAGCACTTCATCATTACTTTAAAATCTATCCCTATGTTTTTATAAAACTTCTTTGTTACAATATATAGTCTTTGCCTAAAACATTTATCTAAAATAATTTCAAACTGAGAATATATGATTAATCACAAAAGATCTTTCCCTTCCCTATTTAGCATCATTGCTTTCCTGATTTTAGGATACTTCTCTTATGCTCAAGAAATCGACGATACCGTGATTCCACCGAACGTTGAGTGTTGTGATATCTTAGAATCTGCAGAAATGTCTATTGAGGATATTCAAACAAAAATCACAGCATTAAAAATAGAGCTTAAAAATGCCGGCACACAAGAAACAAAAATAGATATTGAAGAGCGTATTAATCAATTACAAGCAAGACTGATCCAATCACGCCATGAATTTGAAAAGTTTGCATTGGGTGGCATCGATATTAACTTCCTCACTAAATCCGATAATGAAGAAGATCTCAATTACGATTGGCAAGCAGAATTACTCCAAATTGTGCAACCCGTTTTCTCGGAGATTCAACGCTTAACGAAAGCTACTCGAGAAAAAGAGATTGTAAACCGCGATCTACAATTAACAAATGAAAAAATTGAAGTCCTCAAAAGTGGGCTTGCTTACTTAGCGGCAATTCCTAGAGAAGAACTTAATCACACAACGCTACTGCGCTTAGAAACTATTGAGGATAGCTGGGAGCTCTTCTTACGAGATCTTTTACGAGATCGAGATCGTTATACTAATCTCCTAAGTGCCATGACAACCGATAAGTCATTTATGGAATCTCTCAAAGATGGCGTGATTGATTTCGTAAAAGGCCGAGGATTAATTCTATTTACCTCATTTGCCACCTTTATCCTAGTGCTTTATAGCCTGACTAAACTGATGGATATTTTTATCCAAAGATCACAAAAGAAAACTCGTGGTCAGCAAAAAGTTAATCTTAAACGCAGATTATTTATCCTTACTTATCGCGTCATTTCGATTATCGCATCCGTCATTGCATTTCTGATTGTTCTGCATTCTATGGGAGATATGGTCTTATTTGGAATTGCGATACTCATTCTATTAGCACTCATCTTTGCATTTAGAAACTATGTTCCCAAATACTTTTCAGAAATTCGTCTGTTCTTAAACCTCGGTTCAGCAAGACAAGGCGAGCGAGTTATTTATCGTGGTATTCCTTGGATGATCGAAAGAATTACGCTCTATAGTGCAACGCTTCACAATCCTGCTCTTGATAATGGCCGTATTCGTTTAATGCTTCCTGAAATCGCAAATCTGATTTCTCGTCCATTAAATAACGATGAAATCTGGTTCCCGGCAAAAGTGGGAGATAGTTTTATTTTACCAAGTGGCGCCTTTGGAGAAGTGAAACGACAAACGCCAGAATCTGTTTATCTCAATTCTTTTAATAGCACCATTATTTATCCAACAGCGGACTTTATTGCCGGTGCCCCAACGAATCTCTCATATGGCTACTATACTGTTGCAGATTTTGGGTTGTCATATAAACACTTTAATACGCCCGTCGATGAGATATTCACGAAACTCAAAGCATATGTCATTGAGTTTTTATCTCACACAGATCTGCATGATCAATACAATTCGATTAGTGTAGAGTTTAGAAAAATTAATGAAGGAATATCTCTTGTATATACCGTTATTCTTTCAATGAAAGGTTCTTCTGCTGCTTATTACTTCCAATCAGGACGATTAGTTCAGCAGGCATGTTTACGTTGTGCCCAACAGGAAGGTTGGAGCATGCCATTTACGAGTATCGAAATGCGCAATAGCCAGAACCAAGTGATTTCACAGTAAATTATGACCACTTAAAGGTAGCATCTGCTTTTACTCTGAGTACTTTGTTTAAAAATAGATAAGTGTATGCAAAAAGGAGATCGTTATGATCTCTTTTTTTATGGATGTTTCCCCTATCATTTTTAGAAGATCGTTTTTATAGAAAATTTCTGTCTACTTCCTGTTTAATTATTCTCAGTTCATAGTGAAATTGATTTAAGAAAGTTCCCTTGTGAAGTATAGGCTGATTCATCGCTAGGTCGAATGCTTGTATTCTTTTGCAAATCTCGTGCCAGCAGAATTCATTCTTTTTAGAGTTTTAAGTAAAACGAAATAACTATAATAGTCTAAAATACAACATTCCTAATATACGATTTTAAAAACATAGACTTTCACTGGCATCATATAGCAGTCCATTTTTCTGAACTAAATCTTGCTAATCCAATTTCACGACATAAAACAAGCACTATAAATATGTAATCGCCATAAACTAAACGGGCATAAAAAAAGAGCTAGTGAATACTAGCTCTTGTACTTTATCTATCATCAATATAGAAAATAGATATTAGTGTCTTGCTACCATTAATTTCTTAATCTCTGCAATTGCTTTAGCAGGATTTAAGCCTTTAGGACAAGTGTTTGTACAGTTCATGATTGTGTGGCAACGATAAAGCTTGAATGGATCTTCAAGTTCATCTAAACGCTCACCTTTATATTCATCACGTGTATCAGAAATAAAACGATACGCTTGAAGTAATACCGCAGGACCTAAGTACTTATCAGCATTCCACCAGTAGCTTGGGCATGATGTTGAGCATGATGCACAAAGAATACACTCGTAGTAACCATCTAATTTACGGCGCTCTTCAATAGATTGTAAACGCTCGCGTGGTGGTGTTGGAGTATCTGCTTGTAACCATGGTTTGATCGATGCATATTGCGCATAGAAGTGTGTTAAATCCGGAACTAAGTCCTTAATCACATGCATATGTGGAAGTGGATTAATCGATACTTCTGTTGCAGTTACTGCACTAATCGCTTTAGTACATGCTAATGTGTTTGTACCATCAATATTCATCGCACATGAACCACACACACCTTCACGGCATGAACGGCGAAGTGTCAATGTAGGATCCATTGTGTTCTTAATAAGCAATAATGCATCAAGAATCATAGGACCACACGCATCAAGATCTACTTCATAACGATCATAACGTGGATTTTCACCAGTATCTGGATTCCAACGATAAACTTTGAATACTCGTTTGTTAGTCGCATTTTCGTTTTTAAAGAACTTTCCTTCTTTAACAACCGAATTTGCGGGTAATTTAAATTCAGCCATAATATTTTCCTTTTATTTTAACCTGTTACTCATCAGCATTCGCCAATTAGTAAGTACGTTCTTTAGGTTCGATATACGCAACTTCATCCGTCAATGTATATGTATGAACAGGACGATAATCGATAGTGACATCTCCATTTTCATCAATCCATGCAAATGTATGTTTCATCCAATTCACATCATCACGATTTGGATAATCTTCACGAGCATGCGCACCACGAGATTCCGTACGGTTTACAGCTGATTTAACTGTTGCAACTGCACAAACTAAAAGGTTTGAAAGCTCAAGTGTTTCTACTAAGTCTGAGTTCCAGATTAAGCTTCTATCATGAACTTTAATATCATTGAATAATCCAAATGCTTCATCAACACGTCTAACACCATCTTCGAGCGTTTCTTGCATACGGAATACAGCAACATCTTCCTGCATTGCACGTTGCATTTTATCGCGAAGATCCGCAGTTGAGATATTTCCATCCGCATGACGGATTTTGTCAAAGCGATCTAAAATATCAATCACTTTTTGATCATCCATTGCTTTATGATCTGCATTTGGTTTTAAGATTTCTGCTGCACGATTTGCTGCTGCACGACCGAATACTACTAAGTCGAGTAATGAGTTAGAACCTAAACGGTTCGCACCATGTACAGATACACACGCCGCTTCACCAATTGCCATAAGACCTGGAACGATGTAATCAGGATTACCATCTTTAAGTGTCACAACTTCACCGTGATAGTTCGTAGGAACCCCACCCATGTTGTAGTGAACTGTTGGAATTACAGGAATTGGTTCTTTACGTACATCAACGTCCGCAAAGATTCTTGCGCTTTCCGCAATACTTGGAAGACGATCTTCGATCACTTCAGGACCTAAATGCTCAAGATGCAAGTAGATATGATCTTTCTTAGGACCAACGCCTCGACCTTCACGAATTTCAATTAACATTGAACGTGAAACAACGTCACGTGATGCTAAGTCTTTCGCATTTGGTGCATAACGTTCCATGAAACGCTCACCATTAGAGTTTGTTAAATAACCACCTTCACCACGAACACCTTCAGTGATTAAACAACCTGCACCGTAGATTCCTGTTGGGTGGAATTGTACGAATTCCATATCTTGAAGTGGAAGGCCTGCACGCGCAACCATTCCGTTACCATCACCTGTACAAGTATGTGCAGATGTTGCTGAGAAGTAAGCACGACCGTAACCACCTGTTGCTAATACAACCATTTGTGAACGGAATACATGCATTGTTCCTTCAGCTAGATCCCAAGCAACCACACCACGGCACTCGCCATTGTCCATTAAAAGGTCAACTGCGAAATATTCGATGTAGAATTCTGCTTTATATTTTAAAGATTGCTGATACAAAGTATGCAACATTGCATGACCTGTTCTATCTGCTGCCGCACATGTTCTTTGTGCTTGACCTTCACCAAAGTTAGTGGTCATTCCACCAAATGGACGCTGATAGATTTTACCATCTTCAGTACGTGAGAATGGTAAGCCATAATGCTCAAGTTCTAAAATTGCAGGAATTGCTTCACGACACATATATTCGATTGCATCTTGGTCGCCTAACCAGTCAGAACCTTTAACTGTATCGTACATATGCCAGCGCCAATCATCTTCACCCATGTTACCAAGTGCCGCTGAAACACCACCTTGTGCTGCAACTGTATGTGAACGTGTTGGGAAAACTTTAGTCACACAAGCTGTTTTTAAACCTTTTTCTGCCATGCCGAGTGTTGCACGAAGACCTGCACCACCTGCACCTACAACAACAACGTCATAAACGTGTTCTTGAATTTTATAATCTTTATACTCTTTTAAGTTACTCATCAATAAAACTCCGAGAATTTTTATTCTATTAATTAAACAGGTTCTAGCCCATCATTGTGGTAAATGTTGAAACAGTTGCTCCAACACGAATAATCGCCCATACAATGCCAAGACCGATGATTGTTAAAATCACTTTCATTGCGCTTAAAAGAACAATACGCTGACATGTTTTACTCACGTAATCTTCAATCACAACTTGAAGACCAAGAATTGCGTGATAAAACGCCGCTACAATGAAGACAATTAAAAGAACCGTATTAATCGGTGTTCCAACCCACATCATTACTTCTTCATAACTTTTGCCATAAAGTGCTGCAAAGCTAAAAGCAAACCAAAGGAAAAACACAGCGAGTACCACTGCTGAAACTTTCTGTGCTAACCATGAGCGTGATCCTGAATGTGTAGATCCTAAGCCTTTAACACGACCTAATTCTGATTGATATCTTTTCATGATTACCCCTTAGAATGAAAAACCAACGATAATAATCAAAACTGCTAAAACTGGTGCTACGATTTGCACCATTTTTGCACTCTTTTTCGCTGATTCAATATCAACACCTTTGCCTGCATCCCAGAAAAGATGACGAATACCATTACAGAAATGGTAACAAGCAGCAAATGTTCCAGCGATCACAAGAATAATCACAAGCGGGTTTGTTAAAACGCTTGTCATAGTCTTGAATGCTGCTGGACCTGCCGCTAAGGATGCAAACCATGCTCCGATTACAAATAATACTAAAACTAATGCAATTCCCGATAAACGATGTAAAAAACTCATTACTGACGTAATTTGTAATTTATAGCCGCTACCGAGCATAAATGGCGATATCGGCCGTTTATTTTGACTCATAGATGGACTCCAATAATTAATAATATTTACATACAGATTAAACCTAAGTTGCATCAGTTTGCCAACTTATGACAAACTTTTCAATCTTCCTGTTACAAATCGGTAAGATATTAAGCAAATTGTTACTCTTTCATCTCTAAGAGCGCTCAAGAGCCTCTATTGGCGCTAAGTCTGCAGCCTTCTTCGCAGGGAAATAACCAAATAATATTCCTATAAAAAAAGCAGCCAAAAAAGAAAATACAATAGAAGGAATTGAAAAGCTCAGAGGAATAAAATCACCTGCTTGCTGAATTAAAAGACCCACAGCTAATGCAAAAGATACCCCTATTGCTCCTCCCAACAAACAGACCAAGATTGCTTCTATAATGAACTGCTGGGAAATATCGCTTTTTCTCGCGCCAACAGCCATTCTCATCCCTATCTCTCTTCTTCGCTCAGCCACTGATACTAACATAATATTCATCACTCCAATACCTCCAACTAATAAAGATATGAGCGCAATCGAGGTAATTAAAACCCTAAGGATCAAAGTAGTTGATTCAACCATCTCTTTTATGGCATCCGCATTGTAAATAAAAAAATCTTTTTTGCCATGTAAGACTGTTAATGTATCTGTAATGCTTTTTTCTGCTAAAGAGATTTCCACATTATCTTTAACACGAATCGTAATATTCCTAAAAGAGGTTCCTCCGGTCATTCGCTTCATGGCACTAGAATAAGGAATCCAAATAGACATATTCTCACTACTAAATAATCCTTGCGATTTCGATGCCGCAACGCCGATAATCTTGACAGGTAATTGTCCTAAAATAATGACTTGTCCAATAGGATTCTCTCCATTACCAAAGAACGTTTTCACGGTATTTTCATCCACAACCGCTTCTAATGCTAAAGAGTCCTCGCTAGCTTCATCAAACGCAATTCCCTGGGTAATATCATAACCCTGCACATCAAAAAATTGAGAGCCAACGCCTTGCACTTGTGTACCCACTGCTGAAATATTCCCAAAGCGTGCTTCCACTACTGCTGAAATTACAGGTGTGACACTATGAATAAAGGGTTGCTCTTTTAAGATTTCAACATCACTGGGCTGAAGCGATTGAATGCTTTGAGATCGCCGATCCCCAAATCCTGTACCGGGATATACCGTTAAGGTATTCGTTCCCATCAAACGAATATCTGCAATAATTTGATCTGTCGATCCACGGCCTAAAGCAATCACTAGAACCACTGAAGATATTCCGATAATAATGCCAAGCATCGTTAAAAACGTGCGCATTCTTTGCATTTTCATGGAAATAATCGCCATTTTAAAGGCATTAGAGACCCGTTGAGATATCTGTGATATTCCTGAACTCTTCTTCCATCCTAACGTTTCATTCACATACTCTTTTTTTAATGGTGGTTCTGCTGAGTTGATTCTATCCGCAAGAATCTCCCCATCCTTAATCTCTATAACGCGATTTGCATGTGCGGCAACATCAGGATCGTGTGTGACCATAATGATCGTATGGCCAGCATCATTCAGCTCTTTTAAGATTTCAAGAACCGCTTTCCCGCTTTCACTATCTAACGCTCCGGTGGGCTCATCCGCCAAAATAATATCCCCACCGTTCATGAGCGCCCTTGCGATACTTACGCGTTGCTGTTGCCCACCGGATAATTGTGTAGGGTAATATTCTACCCGCTCTTCAAGCCCTAAACGGCGAAGCAGTTCTACAGCTCTCTGATGACGCAAATGTACCGGCATTCCCGAATAGATTGCCGGCATTTCAACATTTCCTTCCGCCGTTAAACTATTTAGAAGGTGATAGCGTTGAAAGATAAATCCAAAATTCTCACGGCGAAGTTCTGCAAGCTCATCTTCACTATATTGTGAAATTTCACGACCATTAAAGTGATAACTCCCGCCGGTAAGATAATCTAACCCGCCGATGATATTCATCAGAGTCGATTTTCCTGATCCGGAAGCTCCCATAATCGCAATAAATTCGCCTTTTTCAATTGTAAGAGTAATCCCCTTAAGGACTTCAACTTCCAGATCTCCCGACTGAAATGACTTTTGAAGATCTGTTAATTGAATGATAGGTGTTTGAGGCTGATCCATTATCGTCTTCTACCTCCACTACTTGGCATTGCCGCAATAGTTCCCGAAGATTCCGCCGTAATCACTTTATCTCCTTCTTGAAGCCCTGATAATACCTCTATCATAATATTATTAGAAACTCCTACTTCTATCTCCCGAGGAGAGATCTCGCCAGTTAATTCATTATCGAGCACCCAAACTTGCCGATGATCACCTTTCGAAACTGTCTTTTCTTCAACATGACTTGGTTGATATCTTAAAGCTGAAACGGGGATTGTCAGGACATCTTTTTGATCCTCCAAGACGATATACACTTGGGTAGACATTCCAATATAAAATTTTTGATCCGGATTTTGCACATCAAACAGACCATTATAGTAAACGGCTTCTGTAAAATTGGTAACCGCATTTCCGATAGTAGTTTGAAAGGTTTCCGTTGCAGGTTCAATCTGTCTCAAGACAGCTTCATAACGTTTATTCGGCTCCCCTAAGATGGAAAAATATGCCGGCATTCCTACCGTAAGTTTCGTCACATCTGCTTCCGAAATTTGCGCTTTAATGGTCATCACGGATAAATCCGCCACTTTGACAATCGTTGGAGCTGTTTGTGTGGAGTTTACGGTTTGCCCTTCTTTTACAACGGTTGCTACAACAATGCCATCTATAGGCGATGTAATTTTAGTATAAGTAAGATCAATTTCAGCGGTATCGAGCGCAATTTGTGATTGGGCAATTTGAGCGATGAGAGCATCTAATTCTGCTTCATATACTTTCAAATTTGCTTCAGCCGTATCCACCTCTGAACGAGTTGTAGCGCCATTTCGAATTAATTTTTGTTGTCTTTCCAAATGAATACGAGCATTGAGTAATTGCGCTTCTTTCGCAACTTTAGAAGCAATGGCATTTTTTAAGCGTGCATCACTATCTTTGACCGAGTTCTGCTGAGGTAAATCATCAATTTCAACTAATAATTCTCCTTTTTCAACCGAATCTCCTAGCGCAACATACATATTTTTCACTTGCCCTGAAACCTGAGCTCCCACATCCACTTGCTGAGAAGCCTCCATTTTTCCATACGCTAAGATATTGACTTCTATATCTTCTCTAGCAATTGGAGATGTTAGATAATCGATTTTTTTAGTCGTCGATGAAGAAAAATATAATCCTCCTATAATGATGAGTAAGATCAAAAATAGAATTCTTTTCTTATATTTTTTTATACGCATAAATTATCCTTTACAGTTACCATCAGCCCATCATCTCCCACTATGAAAGTTAAAAAAAGACATTATAAACCACTTAAATAAAAACTAACTCATTGAATAATAAATATTAATGGTATATAGTTTTTGACAATATATTATTAATTAATATATTAACCTCCATATTTACAATTTATTAAAAAGGAATATATTATGTTTCAAGGCATTTTAGATTTAGTATACGGTTTTATGACTGCTTTAGGTGCGCTTTTAGGCTTCTAAATCCATAACCGATCAATACTTAAGCCGACTACGACCTCCGAAGTCGGCTCTTTTTACTAATTTTTTCGTTATTCATAAGCTTCATTCCTGATGTACAGCCGACTTCTTCCCACTCTATCCATACATCTCAATAAACATTAAATATTATTTTTGAGTACGCTTTCTATTTACCTTCAAGTTTATATCTCGTCAAAATAGCAGTCTAAAACGTATTACTTAAATTAATCTTAAATGAAATTACTAGAACTACAGTGATCATTGGAATTCGCCATAGTAGAACGTATAATGCTTCCTAAACTTTCTCAATTTAGCATTCATTATATAAGGCAAAAGCAAAAGACTCATGGAAAATAATTTACGAACCCTTGATCTTGCAGTTGTAATTCAGCATGCAGCGAAACAAGAAGATCAGCCTATCTATCTTAATAAAGATGAAGCAACAGAATTATTACAAACAATTGGGCAAAATATTGCACAATATTATCCCCAAATTCAAAATTACGGTCTGATTGGTGTTGGTTCAATTTATCATCTTCATCAAATTATTCGCCCTAACTTCCCCATTTATGCGCAATTATTTGAACTCTCAAAAATTCGTTTTAGAGCCAATCATTTTGAACCATCCATTATCGGTATTGGGACAGAAGATCAATTTGATGTCACCCATTTCAATAAAGAAACCAATGACTTTGCAGATGTGTTGCAAGTTCTTCCTTTCACAATTGTGATGCCGGAAAATGAAGATTCTGAGAAATTCATTAAACTTCTTGAATCTGAACTCATTACGAAAGCGCATTTAAATGGTAAGGTTGTTGAAGATTTCAACAACGCGTTTGATCAAGATATCATGAATATGTCGATCGTGACGTTAGCCGATCTCAATGGTTTATTTGCATCGCAATTAATTCAAATCGGATTAGAAGAGCTCTGGGAAATCCTACAAGCAGTGATTTTCGATCAGACAGAAAAACTGAATACGCTTGGTAGTGGTCATATCATGTATTGGAAGCTTGATGAAGTTGCTTTCTATACAGCACATCAATCTATTTATGATGAAGCGATGAGCGATTATGTTCAAGATTATGAAACGTATGCACTCACAACAATGCGTTTAGAGCATCTCTTCAAAATGCATAAGATCCCTTACAGCAAAATTGAAGTCATGGATCTTGAGTTCTTTAAAGGCTCAATGAGTATTGATAAAGCAAGAGCTCAACTCACTTCTCACATTAAAGCTCTATAGTATTAAGGAACATACTACAAACAATCTTATAAACTACTTTATGAATGTTTGTCACGATAATTTCAAATACAACAAAAAACCTCAATCTATGACAGATTGAGGTTTTATTTTTGGTTTCCCAAATGAATCTAAACTCTTTATCTCAGTACTAAGCCCCTAAAACATAGAGCTTAAATTTTCCCGTGACAGTTTTTGAATTTCGCACCTGAACCACAAGGGCATTCATCATTACGACCCACATGGAATAAGTCATGCTCTTCTTCTGTTAGAACAATCGCGCCATGACAAGCTGAATATGGCTTGCCTGAACCACAAGGGCACGCTTCTTCATATTCATCTTCTTTAATATTGCCGATCTCATCTGCTAAACGCTCTAAATCTTCTAAGTTTGTGATTGAACCTTCAATCAATTTCTCTTCATATTTAGTAGGTGCATCTAAAGTTTCTTTGACTTCTTCCGGAGATTCAACACGAATCACAACATTACTTAAGAAACGAATCGTTTTGTAATGGATTTGATTAAGCATCTCTTCAAAAAGTGCAAATGATTCACGCTTGTACTCTTGTTCAGGACGGCGTTGACCATATGCACGAAGCTGAATTCCTTGACGCAAGTAATCCATTGCCGCTAAATGCTCTTTCCACTGTCCATCTAACACTTCAAGCAATACCGATTTCTCAAAACGTCTAAATTGCGTTGGATCGGTCGCAACACCCGCCTGCTCTTCTTTTTCAGCATACAGTCTTTCACTCTCTGCAAGAACTGCATCATAAATAGCTTCTTCTGTCAGATTTGGATCTTCTGCTAATTGTTTTTCAAAATCAAGATCAATACGGAATTCTGTACTCAAGACTTCCGTTAAGCCTTTTAAATCCCACTGTTCTGCATAGCTTTGTGGCGGTACATATTTGGCAACCACATCACCAAATACTTCTTCACGCATCATTTTGACAGCATTTGTAATATCACTTGCTTTCAAAATATCATCACGTTGCTGATAGACAATTTTACGTTGATCATTGGCAATATCATCATATTGAAGAAGGTTTTTACGCATATCAAAGTTATGCCCTTCTACTTTACGCTGTGCATTTTCAATGGAACGTGTAATCATGCGATGCTCAAGCGCTTCGCCATTTCCCATTCCAAGGCTTTCCATAATGCCACGCATTTTTGGATTCATGAAGATACGCATTAAATGGTCATCTAATGAGAGGTAGAAACGTGAAGAACCCACATCTCCTTGACGTCCCGCACGACCACGAAGCTGATTATCAATACGGCGAGATTCGTGTCTTTCCGTACCAATAATATGCAATCCACCTAATTCTAAAACTTCTACTTGACGCTCTTTCGCGCGATCTCTCAATGCTTGCAGATCCGCTTCTGTTGCATTTGGATTTGCTTCAAGTAATGCTTCTTCTTCAAGCGCAACGTTTCCACCAAGTACAATATCCGTTCCACGTCCTGCCATGTTCGTAGCAATTGTAATCGATCCCGGAACACCAGCACGACCCACAATATACGCTTCACGTTCATGTTGTTTTGCGTTTAATACTTCATGCGGAATATTTTGCGCTTTTAAAAGCTCTGCAATTAATTCAGATACTTCAACAGATGCCGTTCCTACCAATACCGGTTGCTTGCGCTCATGACAATCTAAAATATCTTTAACGATTGCTTCATATTTCTCTTTCTGCGTTAAGTAGATGAGATCTCCGAAATCCTTACGTTGAATCTGACGATTTGTTGGAATCACAACTACTTCAAGACCGTAAATTTCTAAGAATTCCGGTGCTTCAGTATCTGCTGTTCCCGTCATTCCTGATAATTTGTCATAAATACGGAAGTAATTTTGGAATGTGATAGATGCAAGCGTTTGGTTCTCAGGCTTCACTTCTACGCTTTCTTTCACTTCAATTGCTTGATGTAAACCATCTGACCAACGGCGACCGGCAAGGGTTCTTCCTGTATGTTCATCAACAATCACAACTTCGCCATCTGCCACAATATAATCTACATCGCGCTGGAAGATATAGTGCGCACGTAAGCAGTTATCAACATGATGATAAAGCTTTAAGTTATGGCTATCGTAAAGGCTATCGCCTTCATTCAGAAGACCTGCTTCTGCAAGTAACTTCTCTAGATGCAAATGCCCTGTTTCTGTCAGGTTTACTTGCTTATCTTTTTCATTAATCTCAAAATCCACCGCGCCTTCGGCATTCGGTTTCGTGAGCATTGGGATAATTTTATTCACCGCATGATAGAGCTCTGCACCGCCTTCTACAGGTCCTGAAATAATCAGTGGCGTTCTTGCTTCATCAATTAAGATGGAGTCAACTTCGTCAATCACGGCAAAATAAAGAGGTCTTTGCACTTTTTGTGACAGATCAAACACCATGTTGTCACGAAGGTAGTCAAAGCCTAATTCGTTGTTTGTGGCATAAGAGATATCTGCTTCATACGCGGATTTTTTCTCAGGAAGAGATTGATTCGATGCCACAACCCCAACTGATAATCCTAAATAATTATAAACTCGTCCCATCCACTCAGCATCACGCTTGGCTAAGTAATCATTGACCGTTACAACATGAACCCCTTTCCCAGCAAGTGCATTGAGATATACAGCGAGAGTGGCAACTAAGGTTTTCCCTTCCCCTGTTCTCATCTCGGCAATACGTCCTTTATGGAGCATATATCCACCAATCAATTGCACATCATAATGGCGCATACCCATTACTCTGCTTGAAGCTTCACGCATCGTTGCGAATGCTTCCGGCAATAGATCATCTAATGTTTCTCCATTCTTTAGACGCTCTTTAAAGAGATTGGTTTGTCCCTTTAATTCCTCTTCCGACATCGCACGCATTGTTTCTTCTAATGCATTAATTTGTACGACATAACGCATCGCTTCTTTGATCATACGATCGTTACGTGTACCAAAGATTTTTCGGATCAATTTATTAATCATCTGAGACCTTTAACCAATTCAAAGTTGTAATAATTATTATTTTTTAAAATTATTTCGTATTATTTCGCAATAAGCCATTATTTTATAAGCGTACTATAGTACATTATTTTGCTCGTAAACTTAACGGCTAATTATCAATATGGGGAGAAATTATTGAGTTTCAACCCAATTATTGCGGTGGATTAATTCATCGGCAATTATATAGCCTAATTTATCGGCAATATTATGGGATGCTGTTTTCAAAATACTTTCCACTTCAAGTGCATGATAATTGGTAAGTCCTCGACCGATTTCACGGCCAGATTCATCTAAACAGACAATGATATCGCCACGATCAAATGCACCATCCACCGCAATCACTCCGATTGGCAATAAACTTTTCCCATCTTCCAAAAGCGCTTTTACGGCTCCATCATCAATAGTAATACGTCCTTTGATCTGCTTCTGCCCTAAAATCCAACGTTTTTTCGCCGTAATACGTGAGCCATCGGCATTGAGCTTTGTGCCCACTTGCGTACCTTGCGCAATAGAGAGAAGTGCATTTTCACGATCGCCTTTCACAATATACGTCGTTGTTCCAGAGGTTGCGGCAATATGAGATGCCATGATCTTGGTATACATACCACCCGTTCCAAAACGGCCGCCTTCACTTGTCACCATTCCAAGGAGTCGTTCATCATGCGCATCGGCTTCTGTAATCATCTTCGCATCTGGATTTTTACGAGGATCAGCTTCATACACACCTTCCTGATCCGTTAAAATCACATAGACATCTGCTTCAATCAAGCTTGCCACTAATGCGCCGAGCGTATCGTTATCGCCAAATTTAATTTCTGAAAATGAAATGGTGTCATTTTCATTAATTACCGGCACTGCGCGATATTGAAGGAGTGTGTTGATGGTATTTTTAATATTGAGATAACGCTGACGATCAGATGCGTCTTCATGGGTTAATAAAATTTGCCCAACATTTAAGCCAAACGGAGAAAACCCACTGCTCCATGCATTCACAAGCGCTGATTGTCCGACTGAAGCGGCAGCTTGAAGTTCATTTAAGAATTGAGGCCTCTCATTCCACTCTAAAAGCTTCATGCCTTCAGCAACTGCGCCGGATGACACAATTACCACATCAATGCCGAGCTCTTGCAACGCATGAATTTGCTCACACCAATGATTCACGCGTGCTTCATCCACGCCTTGCCCATCATTTGTGATCATTGCGCTACCAATTTTAATGACCCATGTACTTTTATCGGTACTCTTTTCCGTACTTCTTTCTGCCGTTCTTGCCATAAATAATCAACACTCTTACAGTTATCAATTCGTTTTATACTAAATGTTCTGCGCTATTCTAGCACCTTGGTAATTTTATCTGTTAATATAATCAGAATGTATACAGATGTTGTATCAGAGTTATAAAAATGATGAAAAATTGTTCGAATTCTGCACTACGATAAGCCCATTTGATACTGATTTCTTACCAGAAATAACCAGTTTAAAATCTCCCCAAAAGAGAGATTTATAAGCACTATCTTCATAAAAGACCGCTTTCCATAAGACTTATCTCTTTTAATAGGTTCACAGGTTCCTTGAGCCATGAAAACGATATTCGTGAATCATCACGAACGAGCGTTTTTGGTTGCTTGATAGTTCTCGTTTGCAGATATTCTTCATTCTCATATTTATATAACTTAAACTTTATTTGAGGTTTACAAGCATTACGCTAGAGTAATAACCCTCACCAATATAAGAAGATAGTGGATATAAAAATGATAGCAAAAACACTTTACGAAAAGATTTGGAATGATCACGTTGTCCGTACTGAAGAAGATGGCACAGCGCTCCTTTATATTGATCGTCACATCATTCACGAAGTTACTAGCGCACAAGCATTTGAAGGTCTTGAAAAAGCAGGACGCAAACTCTGGCGCAAAAACTCAATCGTCGCAATGGCAGATCACAATACACCAACAACGAGTGATATTGACAACATTGCCGATCCTATTGCACGACTTCAAGTGGATACGCTTCATAAAAATGCAACAGAACATAACCTTGCATATTTCCCAATTGGCGATGCTCGCCGTGGAATCGTGCATGTTGCCGGCCCTGAACAAGGCGCAACATTGCCGGGAATGACCATTGTTTGTGGAGATTCTCATACAGCAACGCACGGCGCTTTTGGTGCGATTGCTTTCGGAATCGGTACAAGTGAAGTTGAACATGTGATGGCAACGAGTTGTCTTGTTCAGAAAAAATCAAAAACCATGAAGATTGATGTGGTGGGTAAACTTGCGCCAAATGTCACGGCGAAAGACCTAATCCTTGCGATTATCGGAGAGATCGGTACAGCCGGCGGTACAGGTTATGCCATTGAGTTTAGCGGCGAAGCTGTGAGAAATCTTTCAATGGAAGGCAGAATGACCATGTGTAACATGGCAATCGAAGCCGGCGCTCGTGTTGGGCTTGTCGGCGTTGATAATACAACGATTGAATATGTAAAAGATCGTCCATTTGCGCCAAAAGCGGAAGATTGGGAACAAGCGGTTGCATACTGGAATACGCTTCATACAGATGAAAATGCAGAATTTGATAAAGTGATTACCATTGATGCCAGCAAAATTGAGCCACAAGTAAGCTGGGGAACAAGCCCTGAAATGGTGATCGGCATTAATGAACTCATTCCTGATCCTGCAAAAGCGAGCAATCCTGTGCAAAAAGAGAGCATTGAGAAAGCGCTTAAATATATGGGCTTGGAAGCAAATCAATCTCCGAAAGATATCAAGATTGATAAAGTTTTCATCGGTTCCTGCACAAACTCACGTATTGAAGATATTCGTGATGCGGCAAAAATGGTAAAAGGTAAGAAAAAAGCGGATAACGTGAAGCTTGCAATGATCGTTCCGGGATCCGGTCTTGTGAAAGCGCAAGCGGAACAAGAAGGCTTAGATCAAATCTTTATTGATGCCGGCTTTGAATGGCGTGAACCAGGTTGCTCAATGTGTTTAGCGATGAACCCTGATCGCCTCGAACCTTACGAGCATTGCGCTTCTACTTCAAACCGAAACTTTGAAGGTCGTCAAGGCGCTGCTGGCCGTACGCACTTAGTGAGCCCTGCGATGGCAGCTGCTGCCGCAATTGCCGGTCATTTTGTTGATATTCGTGAATTAAACTAGTTTTAGGAGTAAAAATTATGCAACCTTTTGTCACTCATACAGGAATTGTTGTTCCGCTTGATCGTGCGAACATTGATACTGATGCGATTATTCCTAAGCAATTTTTAACAAGTATCTATAAAACAGGATTTGGCCCAAATCTATTCGATGAATGGCGTTACATGGATCGTGGCGCGCCGGGAATGGATAATAGTAAGCGTCCGCTCAACACGGAGTTTTCACTTAATCAACCTGAGTATTCTGATGCAACCATTTTGCTTGCTCGTGATAACTTTGGCTGTGGATCTTCCCGTGAACATGCGGTTTGGGCATTAACAGATTATGGTTTCCGCTCTGTGATTAGCTCAAGCTATTCAGATATCTTCTTCAATAACTGCTTTAAAAATGGCTTCTTACCCATTCGTTTAACAGAAGAAGAAGTCGATCAGCTCTTTCAATTAGCAGCGCAATATTCTGATTTAGAAATTACGGTGGATCTTCCAGCGCAGAGCGTAACCGCTCTACAAAATGGCGAAGTGAAAGCAGGTCCTTTTAACTTTGATATTGATGCCTTTCGTAAACATTGCATGATTAATGGCTTAGATGACATTAGCTTAACGCTAGAACATCAAGATGATATTCGTGCTTATGAAGCAAAACGCGCACAAGAAGCACCATGGATTTTTAAAGATTAGTAAACCCCATCACTTTTAATAAAATTTCATGAAAAAATGCCGGTATTGTCATTCAATGCCGGCATTTTTATTGTTCTGTTTTATGTCTTATGTTTTCTGATACTCGTATTTGCTTATATCAATTGCAACAACTGATAAATCGGCAACGTCTTCAGCAAAAACTCATTGACAAGCGTTTCTAGCTTTTCAAGATTTTCAGCTTCCGTCTTTAAAGTTTCTCCATCGTGCATCAACAATTGATTATTTTTTTGTAGCACTTTCCATACAAACGGAACGATATCCGCTGTTTCATGACAACCATCGAGATAAGCGAGAATCATCAAACGATCTAGTCGCCCAACTTGTACAGCTCCGCCACTCACAGGACTTACTAAGTAACTAATCTCCATCCCCGTTAAGCTATGCTCGATAATATATTTATTAAGCAATTGACAGCTTTTTCGGCTACTGTCGATAATCTGCTCTTCTTGTACAACCACGATTTTTTCCATGGCATGTAAAATGGCGAGCGCTTGCCCAATATTCTCTAAATTTTCATTCGGCAAGACAGCTTCTATCTCGGAAAAAGTATGAATATGATGATCCGAAAGCAGATTGGCAATAGGTTCATAAATCCCCGGTAATAATGTCACAGAGCGATAACTGGCAATATCAAGCTTCTCCGGCAATTCTGTAATCGCGACAAAACGAAGTTGCTGCCATAACTTTTCTATCTGTAACTGCGGTAATTCTCTCGGGCCTTTCATCCAGATATCGGTTCTAAATTGAGTATTTAACAGATAATCTTTCACTAATTGCGCAAACATCGGATCTTTAATTCCCTGCCAAAACTCCCGTTGCTCAGGAGAAAATAATCCCGGCGCAAAATCTTGCACGAAATTAGAAGAGCAAACATAACTAATCTTGGCAGATTCTAAGTAACTTCCCATATCTGAAAAATACATCGGATCCCAATCTCGATTAAAATATTCATGGGCTAAATAGTGAGGATCTTGACCTGCAATTCGCTCTACTTGCTCGGCAATAGAGGCATTTTTTCGGGTTAGGTTTTCACTCAAATGGATCAATTCTTTGGTAAAACTGACTGCATCATTGACCTTATTGACAGTTCCTTGCCCTTTAGATCCCATGATATGCGCATGCTCTGCCAACATATGGCGTACCGGCATTTTTGCAGACCAGCCTGGTAATGTGTTGTAGCTCACATATAAAATGCCACCGATCTTGAGTTTATTTCGAATAAAATTCACGAGCACTTTACGATTCTCATCTGAAATCCACGACCAAATTCCATGCAGACAGATAAAATCAAAATCAGGAAGATCTTCTCTGTGACAAAACTCTTCAAAAGTTTGATCAAAAAGATGAATATCTTCCTGTGATTGATGTGCTAACTCTTTCGCAAAACTGGCATGAGAAGGATTAAAATCTGTTCCCCACCATTCAATCTCACTATTAGCGGCCGCATGCGCATTAATTGAAACGCCTTGCCCAAACCCCAACTCACAGGCTGTTTTAATATTAGGCAGTGCCATATTCTTCACTAATAGTGGCAATAGCAAGTTGTTGGGATTCAATCCTGAATAATATCCATACGTATAACCAATATCACTAATATATCCATCTGACCAATTCGACATCACTATCTCCACAGCGCTATAAGATTAATAAATAAAAATTAATTAAAAATATGATTATTACAATATAATATATGTAAATTATTTACATTTTATTTTATATATTCGTAATTATATTTTTCATAGATCTGTTTTCGAATGAATCTCATAAGCTTTGCAAAACCAAGGATGACGATGAGAAATAGGAAATAGGACATGATCTAAAGATATGCCATTTCCTAGCCTTTCATTCCCTTTTCTAGTCTTTCATAGCTTTCCTATCCTTTAAAGCATTTAACGAACCTGTAATGCTACTGATAGCATTACGACAAGCTTGTAAATTTGAAATCAAAAAAAGCCGACAAGCTGATGCTGTCGGCTGTAATTGTATAAATTAGAGCTCTAGATTCTTAACTAGATTCTACTTACTCGTAAACATTTCACTCGTAAAATCCACTTCGCCTGTTTCTACTTTATAGAAAGCGCCGGCAATACCGATTTCACCATTTTCATACATGGTTTTTAATACTGAACTCTTATCTAAGATATGCCCAATCGTATGTTCTACATTATGAAATGCAACGAGATCCACCGCTTCTTTAGACTCGATATCAATGCCTTTATGGGTTTCTTTTACATGCTTGATAGATGGTTTCACTTTCGCTAATAGATCCGTTAAATGCCCAAGCTCCGTGCCACAACAAGCGCCGGTAATGGCGCCACAATGAGAATGCCCTAAAACCACAATAAGCTTCGATCCTGCAAGTTTACACGCAAATTCCATCGAACCAATAATATCGTCATTTAATACATTACCGGCAATTCTTGCACTAAAGATATCGCCCAAGCCTTGGTCAAAGATAAGCTCTGCTGAGGTTCGGCTATCAATACAACTTAAAATAATCGCAAACGGAAACTGCCCTGTTTTCGTTTCATTCACTTGTTCTAATAAATTACTATGCGCTTTTAAGTTCGCAACAAAGCGTTTATTCCCTTCTTTTAAAAATTTAAGGGCTAACTCCGGCGTTAAAGATTGCTGGTCTTCCGTATTATGTAATCTCATTATGTAGTTTCTTCTTTGTTTGATCGATTCATCACATAACTTAAATTGTTATTAAATTATGCAGACAGTTGAGCAGTTTACTCTGATTTTGCCTAAAAGATGAGAAATTGAAAAAAATTACTGCAATTTTTGCTCAAAAAACTATCACAATTAGATCGTAATTCCATGAATCAATCCATGCTAATCTATTTTAAATAACTGAAATAGCCCTTAACGCTGACATAAATTTCAAATTTCAGCGCTAAACGGTTAAAATTGGTAAGATTGATTTCTTAGTGATTCATTCCGCTGTTTACATTGACTGTAAATATCTCGTTGAATGAATCACAATCCGCATGACAATAGAGATCACGCACTTACGAAACACATTTTAATATGATTGAAATGATTAAAAGATGCTGTTAAAAACGTTGATAACTTCACATTTTTACGGCATTTTTTACGATTATTTCTACAACCATAAAGTATAAAGATTCCATGAAGACTAATGAAATTCGCCGTAAATTTATAGACTTCTTTGTGAGCAAAGGCCACAAAGAAGTTGCTTCGAGCTCTCTGCTCCCTGCAAATGATCCGACACTTCTATTCACAAATGCCGGTATGAATCAGTTTAAAGACTGTTTTCTTGGCCTTGAAAAACGTGATTATGTGACAGCTGCCACATCACAAAAATGTGTGCGTGCCGGCGGTAAACATAATGACTTAGAAAATGTGGGCTTTACTGCTCGCCATCATACTTTCTTTGAAATGCTCGGTAACTTCAGCTTCGGCGATTACTTCAAAGAGAAAGCAATTGCGTATGCTTGGGAACTTTTAACAGAAGTCTACAAATTACCGGCAGAAAAATTATTAGTGACGGTTTATCACACAGATGATGAAGCGTTCAAAATTTGGAATGAACAGATCGGCATTCCGGCAGATCGTATTATTCGTATCGGCGATAAGGAAGATGGCTCTTCAGATAACTTCTGGCAAATGGGCGATACAGGTCCTTGTGGTCCTTGTTCTGAAATTTTCTACGATCACGGCGATCACATCTGGGGCGGCCCTCCAGGATCAGCTGAAGAAGATGGCGACCGTTTCATCGAAATTTGGAACCTTGTTTTCATGCAGTTTAATCGTGATGAAGAAGGCACACTCCATCCACTTCCAAATCCATCGATTGATACAGGAATGGGTCTTGAGCGTATTTCGGCAATTTTACAAAACGTTCATAGTAACTATGAAGTTGATATCTTTGTCAAACTCCTTGCAGCATCAGCGGCAGCCGTTGGTACAGAAGATTTAACGCATAACTCTCTGAAAGTATTAAGCGATCATATTCGCTCCGTTTCTTTCTTAATTGCCGACAACATTCTTCCTTCAAACGAAGGTCGTGGTTATGTGCTTCGCCGTATTATTCGCCGTGCGATTCGTCATGGTTATAAATTAGGTCAAAAAGATCTCTTCTTCTACAAAATTGTTCCGGCACTTGTGGCAGAAATGGGCGATGCGTATCCGCAATTGCAAGAGAAACAAGCTTTCATCATCGAAACCATTAAAGATGAAGAAAAACGCTTCTCAACAACCCTTGAGCATGGTTTAAAACTACTTGAAGCAGATATCAAAGCGCTTAATGGTGCAACTGAAATTCAAGGCGAAACCATTTTCAAACTCTATGATACTTACGGTTTCCCTGTTGACTTAACCAACGATATCGCTCGTGAACAAGGCTTAACGCTCGATATGGAAGGTTTTGAAAAATGCATGGAAGAACAACGTGAACGCGCTCGTGCAGCAAGTAACTTCGGCGCTGAAAAAATGCTCGATCTTCAACATGCTGATAAAACCACATTCCACGGTTACGACAAAGTTGAAACGCCGGCATCTATCGCATCTATTTTAGTTGCGGGCGAAGTTGTACCGGCAATTGCGGAAGGTACGGAAGCGATCTTGATTCTTTCCGAAACACCGTTCTACGGCGAATCAGGTGGACAAGTGGGCGACACGGGAATTATCAAAGGCGACAACTTTGAATTCTTAGTCAAAGATACGAAAAAACAGCAAGATGTTTTCCTTCATATTGGTGTTGTAAAATCTGGTGAAGTGAAGGCAGATGCAGCAGTAACAGCAATCATTGATAACGAGCGCCGTGAACTCATCAAAAAGAATCACTCGGCAACGCATTTAATGCATGATGCGCTTCAAGAGCTTTTAGGTTCACATATTGAACAGAAAGGTTCTTTGGTAACAGATGATCGTCTTCGTTTTGACTTCTCACACAATAAACCTGTGTCATTTGAAGAAATTCAAAATATCGAGCGCATGGTGAATGAAGCGATTCGTCAAAACTCCCCAATCGACATTAACGAAATGGCGATTGATGATGCGAAAGCAAAAGGTGCAATGGCGCTCTTTGGCGAAAAGTATGGCGATGTGGTTCGTGTGGTTGAAATGGGAAGCTCTATTGAACTTTGTGGCGGAACGCACGTTTCGGCAACGGGCGATATTGGTCTTTTCAAAATCACGCAAGAAACAGGAATTGCTGCCGGCGTTCGCCGTATTGAAGCGGTCACTGGCGGACAAGCCGTTGAAATTATGCTTGAACAAAGTGCAACGCTTAATGAGCTTGCAAGCACCTTGAAAACCGACAATGCGCACATTCTGGCAAAAGTAGATGCTTCCCTTGATGAGAGCAAAGCGTTTCGTAAAGAGCTTGCAAACTTACAATCGAAATTAGTATTTGCAAATCGCGGCGAAATCATTGCAAAAGCTTCTGATATCAATGGCATTAAAGTCATCGTCAGTCGTATTGATGGCGCAGATAATCGCTCACTTCGTGAACTTTGCGATAACTTGCAATCAGAAACTAAAGGCATCACGCTCTTAATCGCTGAAGTAGATGGCAGAGTTGCACTGGTAACAAGTGTTGATAAAGCACTCACTTCACAGCTGAAAGCCGGCGAGTTACTCAATGTTGCGGCAACAGAAGTTGGCGGAAAAGGTGGCGGTCGCCCAGATTCTGCAACAGGCGGCGGTACTGAACCTGCTAATATTCAAAAAGCGATTGATAGCGCACTTAATTGGATTAAAACAAAAATCTAAATTTCGATTTTTTAGTTAATTCAATGAGATAAAAATAAGAGCGATTATGTAGTGATCAGATTTCTCAATCATAGATCATCGCAAAGCTCAGAAACGGCATTGTAAGCTATACAATGCCGTTTTTTATCGCTACTATAAATCATCGAATGTATCATCAAATTCAAACTTTAAAAATTCTTGTAAAAACATATATCCTGAAATCAGTTTGAAATACTTTATTGCACAAAAAAGACTGATATGTGGCTGGAGCGAATGCTTGCATGCTTCCGAATATCGCGCGCCAGCAATGTAGATTCTTTTAAATTCTGACCGATTGCACGATATATCAATAAATACATTAAGAACATTACTAAACCTCATAAAATCTATCCCAGAATAGAGCGTTGCCAAGAAATCTAAGGAAACTATTCATGTCGATTATTCAAAAAGAAGCCCTTCTCGCTTACGAACCACAGCTTATTCAATATCGCCGGTATCTGCATCAATATCCGGAACTCTCCTTTGAAGAGACGAAAACTCGCGAATTTATCACTGCTGAGATAGGAAAACTGGAACATGCAACGATTTCTCATCCGGTTGGTAATTCCGTATTAGTGCGTTTTATTACCGGCAAACCAGGCCCTAAAATTGGGCTTCGTGGCGATATTGATGCATTAGCCATTGAAGAAGAGCGTGATGATATCGATTTTGTTTCTAAAAATCCCGGTAAAATGCACGCTTGCGGACATGATGCGCATACGGCAACCTTAATGATGGCATGCCATTATTTTAATGAGCATTTCGATGAACTTACCGGCGAAGTTTGGGCGATTTTCCAACATGCCGAAGAATTATTGCCGGGCGGTGCGCAAGAACTTGTGGCAACGGGACTTTTCCATGAGTTAGATTTTATGTATGGTCATCATTTGTGGACGTTGCTCCCAACCGGTACTATTGATCTAAAGGATGGCGCTGTGACTTCTAATACCGATATCTATACGGCAAAAATCTTTGGAAAAGGTGGACACTCTTCTGAACCACAAAACTGTATCGATCCTGTGGTGATTGCTTCCCATATCGTGACGCAGATGCAAACGGTTGTTGCTCGCCAAGTCGCACCACTTGAAGCCGGCGTATTAAGTAATACTTATATTAACGGCGGTCGTAAAAATGCGCTTAACGTCATTCCAAGTTATGCGGAAATCGGTGGAAGCGTACGTTCTACAACGCCGGAGATGCGAAAACTTTTCAAAAAATCAATTGTGCGCATTATTGAATCCAACTGTGAAAATTTCAACGCAACGTGTGAAATCGATTACCAATTCGGTTACGGCATGACTGATAACAATCTTGAGAAAACAGCTTTTGTCAGATCCCTTGCCGAGCAATTTACAGATGCCAACGTAATTGCCAATCCAACCTACTTAGCCGGCGAAGATTTCAGCGCCTTTGCCGAAATCATCCCTGCAACCTTTGCTTTTATCGGCGTTGGGAATGAAGAGAAAGATTGTATCTATCCGCACCATCATCCTAAATTCAATCTCGATGAAGATGGATTATTGCTCGGATTACAGATGTTTGTGAACGTTGTGATGAATTATCCAAAAGCATTCAAATAGGCTTCAAACAGGTTAATAACAAGATTTCAAATAAATAAATCTCTATAAAGTCATAAAAATCTGAACCTAAAACAGAAAAACTCCAAAGAACCTCTTGTTCATTTGGAGTTTTTTGATTTTAAAGAATAAATCTTATTTCCTTAATACATCTAAACTAGAATGCTCAACATTATCTAAAACGTTGCCATCACGATTTCCCCATCAATAAACGTGAAGATGGGATTGTAAGAACGATATCGCCTTTGATACAAATTTTGCCATTGAATCGGGGAATAGAGTGTTTTTCTTTTCTCATTCAGACGAAAAAGCTTTCCGTCCGCATAGATCTCTAAATCAAAATCATCGATCCCTAAATCACTAACGGGAGACCAGATATCTCTCTTCAAATCAAAATAAGGTTGGATTAATTGATCAAAAATAATTGCAAAATGTTGCTCAGGATCTTCGCCTTGATGCTGTGCGATATCGGTATTTCCTGGCTCAACTAATTTACGAATATCACGCCGACTCTTCCCGGCAAGTGCCCTTTTAATTTCTTGATACTTATTCCATAACTTCTGTTTATTCTCAGGCGTATCTTCAAAAGGCGTCGATCGATGAATCCAACTAAAGGGTTGAGAATGATGAACCATAAATTCTCGAGTTGCTATTTCCCTCCTAATCTCTCCCGTTCCATCTGATAATGAAGGTGCTTTTTCTGTATCAATCAAAGAAGAAACCATCTCATCTTGTTGATCTTTTCTAGATTCCTCCAAACTAAGAATCCAGCGATCATAATGATTAGTACTCTCTTTATTATCAACATACGTATAACGAATATGACTAACCTCTTTAGATTCTATTTCACCGGTATCTGGATTCTTAACTATTGCAATAATATTCAGATCACAATATCCACTCTTCATCGAATCATCGACAATTCCGGAAAGATTATCGACTTTAACAGCTAATACATTCCGATCAATATCTACAACGTTACCGATAGATTGAGTATATGAAAGTCCTTTGGGAACTCCATCCATTAAATCCATAGAATCAATCAGATAAACTCCATTAAGATGAGCCTGACAACCCATATTGTTAGCACTAAAATTCATCTGATAATGTACCGGCGTTTGCGTATTCGCCACACTCATTCCCATCATTGAAACCAGCAGAACACATATTCTTAAACCAAAAGATAATTGTTTTATCTTCATAAATCATTCCTTCATTTGCAGTAGAACCTTTAAATTTCTAAAAGAACCTTCACAACTAGCATTATTAATAGAATGGCGGAGAGAAGCCTATTAAAACGTTGCCATAACGATTTCTCCATCAATCAACGTGAAGATGGGATTGTAAGTACGATAAAGTCTTTGATACAAGTTTTTCCATTGAATCGGGGAATAGAGTGTTTTTCTTTTCTCATTCAGACGAAAAAGCTTTCCGTCCGCATAGATTTCTAAATCAAAATCATCGATCCCTAAATCACTAACGGGCGACCAGATATCTCTCTTCAAATCAAAATAAGGCTGGATTAATTGCTCAAAAATAATTGCAAAATGTTGCTCAGGATCTTCGCCTTGATGCTGTGCGATATCTGTATTTCCTGGCTCAACTAATTTACGAATATCACGCCGACTCTTCCCAGCAAGTGCCCTTTTAATTTCTTGATACTTCTCCCATAACTTCTGTTTATTCTCAGGCGTATCTTCAAAAGGCGTCGATTGATGAATCCAACTAAAGGGTTGAGAATGATGAACCGTAAATTCTCGAGTTACAAATTCTCTTTGTAGCTCTTTTTTATCTTTTAAAATATAGGATTCCAATGACTCCACTTGAATAAGTAAATTCGCTAAATCTTCATCTTGATCGACACGAGATTCCTTTTTACTTAATAACCATCGATTCTGTGCAATATCGGCGTCATCTTGAACATAAGTATAACGAATATGAGAAACTTCCTTAGAATCTATACTTCCCGTATCTGGATTCTGAACTTTCGCAGTAATATCGATATCACAGTAACCATTTTGAGGATCAGTCACTAAGTTAGATAAATTATGCACCTCTAACGTCAGTGTATTGAGATTTTCATCTACAAAGTTACCTATAGATTGTGTCAAAGAGACCGATTTTGGCACACCTTTCATCAAATCCATCGTATGGATTAAATACATTCCATTTAACTTTGCTTTGCAACCCATATTGTTAGCACTAAAATTCATCTGATAATGTACCGGCGTTTGCGTATTATTCGCCATACTCATTCCCATCATTGAAACCAACAGAACAGATAATCTTAAACAAAAAGATGCTTTTATTATTTTCATAAATATCCTTTTAATAATAAACATAACATCATGATTATAATGATTCTTCACAAGAAGTGTTTTATCATCTACTTTTTTCTAGTTTCTCTTCAAAATAAAAAACTCCTAGTAAGTTCTAGGAGTTAGTTTTATGACGTATAACCCGATTTTAATCGTCTAAAAATCAAGTCTTAAATTTTATAGTGAAATCAGTTTAAAAACAGAATCATCCAAAGGTTAAGTCCCCACTCATTTGAAGGCTTGTACCGTATTCTTTTAAATATTCCAAGCCAACAATACTGACCTTTTTAATATTTTTAAACCGAAATCCCTATATTTTAAAATCACCGCAGTAGCAGAATCAGGACTAATCCCCACAGCGTGAGAAGCGTGTTACTCACGGCATATGGAACCGTATATCCGAGCATGGGCACATTACTGTCGGCAACTTCCGCAACCATTGCGACGGATGCGGTACTTGTTCTCGCACCACCGCAGCAACCTAAGTTAATTGCCGGATCAAATTTGAAGATATATTTCCCGATTAATGGCGCCATTAACATCGGCACGCTCGTTGCGAATAATCCCCAGAAAAAGATCTCAAATCCAACATTCTTCACGCCGGCGATAAAGGTTGGTCCTGCTGTGATTCCCACAACGGCGATAAAGACGTTGAGTCCCACAGAGTTCATAAACCACAGCGTAGATGCCGGTACGTTCCCAAAGTTAGGATGAAAGCTTCGAAGCCATCCACAAATCAGCCCCGAAATCAGTGCACCACCTGCCGTTGAAAGCGTCATTGGTAAACCGCCCACAGGAATAACGATTGCACCGAAAAGGCCGCCGAGCACAACACCGATTCCTACTAATACCATATTCGCGCTTTCCATTGGTTTATCAATGTATCCTGCAAGTTTTGCTGCAGCATCGACATGCTTTTTACTGCCGGTAACATTGACAATATCCCCACGATGAATCACTGTTTGCGCTTTTACCGGAATTTCAACGCCCATTGATCCTCGGCGAATACTTTTTATATAAACACCTCGTGTTTCCTTAATTTTGGAAATTTCTAGCAAGGTTTTATCGTTAAAACTCTTATTGGTAATCATGATATCCGCTGTTTCCATCTGAATCTGTAACAGCTCACGATCCGCAATTTCGTCTGCCATATGAGAGATTTCAACAAGGGCTTCATTATCTCCTGAAATTGCAATCACATCATATAATTCCAGTACAGTATCATCATTAAAATCAATAATCTTTTCGCCACGGCGAATACCTTCTACAAAAAGACGTTCCCCTTTGGCTAAAGATTCCACCTGTAAAACTGTTTTTCCCACTAGAATTTTAGGATCTTCTAATCTAAAAGCGCGCATTGTATATTGATTCCATGCCGATTGAATCCCTTCAACAGGGCCACCCACTGACATCTCTTTCTCATATCTTGCACATTCTTCTTTAATATTCACTCTTAAGAGTTTTGGTCCTATGATAGAAATAATCCAACCTGTTCCAACAGTTCCAAAGAGATACGTAATCGCATACGCCACCGGAATGTTATCTAGTTCTTTTTGAATCGTATCACCACCAATATCAAGTTGCGTAATGGCATCTGTGGCAAGTCCGATAGATGCTGAGATGGTTTGCGATCCAGCAAGAAGCCCTGCTGCTAACCCCGGACCATAACCTGCAACGATCACTGCAATATAGACACAAGCTAAACAGAGAATAGAGATTACCACTGCAAAAAGCGCTTGCGGTAAACCATCATTGGCAATCCCTCTGACAAATTGCGGTCCGACGCCAAATCCGACTGAAAACAGGAACATAATAAAAAAGATCGATTTAATTTGGGAAGAAATATCAATGCCGATCTGTCCAATGACAACACCGGCTAACAATGTTCCCGTTACCGAACCTAAACTAAAGCTCTTAAATTTTAGCGCACCAACCCAATATCCCACACCTAATGCCAAGAATATGGCTAATTCAGGGTATGTCCGAAACGTATGCTCTATCCATGACCATAATTCCATTTCCCTAACTCCTTATCTATCATTCATTTATGACTGGTAAAATTCACAATGACTATAATCTTAACTCGTAAAAAGAGGCTGAATAATCAGCCTCTTCATATACGTCATATCGTGATCATCAATACAATCAACGGTTAGTTTCTGCCACTGTGATCGTGATAGTTATTTACTTCATCCGCAGTCTGTACAACAGCTACTGGATGCTTCTCAAAGTAATCGAGTGCTCGTTGTACGTCTTCAATAAAGAGGTCTGCCATTTCATAACTGAAGCCGTGACGCAATACAAGGCGCATAATAACTGTCTCTTGCATATTTGGTAGCATTGAATATGCAGATACCTGCCATCCTCTCATTCTGAGACGATCTGATAAATCATAAAGGCTATAACCTGCGTTCTCTTTCTCTAACGTCCATGAAATTGCTGGAATTCCTTTTGTTGGATCGCCATCAAAGAAGAGTTTGAAGTCTCCTAATGCAACCATTGCTTTACCGATATGCTGTGCACTCTTGTAAAGGTTCGTCATAATTTCACGATAACCAGACTTTCCTTGACGGAGAAGGAGGTAATATTGTGAAGCGATTTGTCCGCCTGGTCTTGAGAAGTTCAAGTTAAATGTTGGCATGTTTCCACCAAGGTAGTTTACCCAGAACACTAAGTCTTTTGGTAAATCATCAAATGATCTCCAGATGATCCAACCCACACCAATAGGTGCTAAACCAAATTTATGACCTGAAGAGTTAATCGATACAACTCTTGGCAATTGGAAATCCCACTCAATTTCTGGAGCTACGAATGGTACAAGGAATCCACCTGATGCACCATCTACGTGTACAGGAATATCCCAACCTTTTTCTGCTTGAATTTTATCAAGCGCTGCACAAATTTCCGCTACCGGCTCATAAAGTGCGGTAAAAGTTACCCCCATTGTTGGTACTACACCAATGGTATTTTCATCTACGTAGTCCGCTAAAATGCTTGCATCAAGACCTAAACGATTTGGTTCGATCGGAACTTCACGTAATTCCACGTCAAAGTAACGTGCGAATCTATGCCAACATACTTGAACAGGACCTGTCACGATATTTGGTTTATCGTAAGGTTTTCCTTCAGCTTTACGCTTATCGCGCCAGCGGAATTTCAATCCAAGACCACCAAGCATTGCCGCTTCACTTGATCCTGTTGTAGATGTTCCTGCCGTATTTTTCGCATCTGGAGAGTTCCAGAGGTCTGCAATCATATGCACACAACGGCTCTCAATTTCTGCTGAAGCTGGATATTCATCTTTATCCATAATGTTAATACCAATACACTGATCCATTAAGTCATGAACATATGGATCTGACCATGTTTGGCAGAATGTAGAAAGGTTTTGGCTTGCATTACCATCTAATATTAAAACGTCTTTTACAAGGTTAGAAGCTACTTCTGGCTCCATTCCTTCTTCAGACATTTTATATTTAGGAAGCGAGCTGCCAGCTGCATCAGTCGCGAAAACATCTTTAACAATATGAATTGCCATAAATAATATCCTTTATCAGTTATAAAAATATACTTATTGAAACAAATACAAATATTACTAATACAAATTAAAATATAAACCTACAAAGATTTACAAAAACTACAGGTATAACAATGGCACAAACTTATATATATTAAAAGAAATTTAATAAATAATATTTAAACAAACCAATTCAAATCAATAAACACCCTACATTAATCAACCAAGCATAAAATGATTTAAATAAATATTATCAATGAGTTGCATAAGTTTTAACCACAACCATGGAAAATTATTTTAAATTTTTATTTCATTATTTCTAATTACGGTTTCATGGAAATTTAATGAAAACCTTAATGCTTCACATGCTAAAAATTAATGATGTCCATTTTTATACCTCTTTTCAGATACTTTTATTCATCATCACAATCTAATCTCATTTCTCCTGAAAATAAAAAATAGTGCTAAAAGAGAGGGTTATCTTTTTTAGGGATTGCGTTAGGTCAGGAAGATAAGGCTTTCTCCCCGAATGGCTCGCAAGAATGCTCAAAAGTGGCTAAGCTAATAGATATTGATTAATTTTTAATAAATCTAAAACTAAATTACAAAATCATTACTTTTATTGAATTTTATATTTCCGCTTTAGATTTTAAGCAATTTTTATTAGATTTTTGACCGAAGGTTTTCAAATGCAAAAGAGCAATCGTAAAAAATATATTATTGGTGGCGTTGTCATCGTTGGGCTGATTATCCTTGCCAATTACTTTTTGAACCATGATGAAACAGAAGGTTTTATTAAAAGTAATGGCCGAATTGAAGTCACGCCCTTAGATATCGCCACAAAACTTCCCGGTAGAATCGATACTATTTTGGTCGATGAAGGCGATTATGTCGATGAAGGTCAGCTCCTTGCCGTCATGCAACTCGATTCCTTAGAAGCGCAATTAGCAGAAGCAAAAGCGTATCATCAGCAATCCATTCATCATGCCAATTCCGCAGAAGCCATCATTAAAGCCCGTGAAAGCGATAAAGTTGCCGCAAGCGCTGCTGTATCTGCCGCTGAAAGTAAACTTTATGCCGCGGAAAAGAAACTGAGCCGAATTCAAACCCTCGTGAAAAAAGGCGCCACAACAGAACAAGAATTAGATGATCAAGAAGCGTATACTCGCGTTTTAAAAGCGGAAGTGGCGACGGCAAATTCCCAAGTTTTAGCAGCGCAATCTGCAATTGATGCCGCAAAAGCGCAATTCGTTGCGGCGCAATCTCAAGTAACGGCATCAGATGCCACGATTAACCGCGTACTTGCCGATATTAGCGATGCAAACTTAGTCGCGCCTGTGGAAGGTCGCATTCAATACCGAATTTCTGAACCTTCAGAAGTTCTCGGCGCCGGCGGAAAAGTCTTGAATCTCCTTGATCTCTCTAAAGTTTATATGACGTTCTTCGTACCGACTGAATACACCGGTCTTTTAGTCGAAGGACAAAAAGATGGCACAGAAGTCCGCATCATATTAGATATCGCGCCAGATACGCCGATTCCAGCTCGTGTCACTTTCGTATCATCAGAAGCGCAGTTTACGCCGAAAACGGTAGAAACTCAGAGCGAGCGTCAAAAGCTCATGTACCGCGTGAAAGCGCAGATTGATCCTGAACTGTTAGATCGTTACCGCAAATATATTAAAACGGGCGTGACTGGCGAAGCATATATCAAAGTCGATCCTGATAAGAAATGGCCGGCATTTTTAAATGGCGAACTCATTGAAGAAGCAAATGCGAAGTAGTTCATTGCGATTCAATTACGATTGCATTGCGATAAACCATCATTTCTCCATTTGGGATAATTTTTAGATGCTTGAAAAGCAGATGTGAAAAAAGATTGAAAGGAATCTAAGAATAGCTGATTCATTGCGGGATAGAACGATTGCACTCTTTTAGCAATCTCTCGCCCGCAGTTAGAATCCTTTCCCTTATCTTCATAAAATCCCATCAAAGAGAAAATACTAAAACTCCTTCATTCTCTATCAAATCAGTTTTCAACAAGGAATATTTGATGTCGAATCATGCCGTTGTATCGGTCAAAAATGTCTCTTTCAATTACAAAAAAATCTCGGCGATTGAGCATCTTTCTGTAGATTTCCCGAGCGGAATTATTACGGGAATGATTGGTCCGGATGGCGTTGGGAAATCCACGCTTCTTTCCCTGATTTCCGGCGCTAGAGCGATTCAAAGTGGCGAAGTCATCGTTCTTGGTGGCGATATGCGAAACAAAGAGATTCGCGAAACGATCTGCCCTCGTATTGCGTATATGCCACAAGGTTTAGGGAAAAATCTCTATCCCACATTATCTGTGGAAGAGAATCTGCAATTTTTTGGACGACTTTTCGGACACGATGAAACAGAGCGCCGGCGTAGGATTGATGATCTGACAAAAAGTACCGGTCTTTTCCCCTTTCTAGATCGCCCTGCCGGCAAACTTTCCGGCGGTATGAAGCAAAAACTCGGCTTATGTTGTGCGCTGATTCATGATCCCGATTTGCTGATTTTAGACGAGCCGACCACCGGCGTTGATCCCCTTGCTCGCTCGCAATTTTGGGATCTGATTAATCGTATTCGCCTTGAACGCCCTTCTATGAGCGTGATTGTGGCAACGGCTTATATGGATGAAGCGGAACGATTTGATTGGCTCATCGCCATGGATGATGGAAAAATTCTCGCCACCGGCACCACGGAAGAGCTCTTACTTCGCACCGAAACTAATAACTTAGAAGAAGCGTTTATCTCGCTACTTCCAGAGAGTAAAAAAGAGGGTTACGAGCCGATTATCGTGCCATCTTTAGAAATCACCGAAAATACGCCGATTGCCATTAAAGCCGAAGATTTAACCATGAAATTTGGGGATTTTACGGCCGTTGATAATGTCAGTTTTGAGATTCAAAAAGGCGAAATCTTCGGTTTTTTAGGCTCAAATGGTTGCGGAAAATCCACAACGATGAAGATGCTCACAGGTTTATTGCCGGCAACGAGCGGTAAAGCGTGGCTTTTCGGGCAAGAGATCGATTCAGAAGATATCAATACACGAAAACGTGTTGGTTATATGTCGCAAGCATTCTCCCTTTACGGCGAACTAACGGTGCTTCAAAACTTAGAGCTTCACGCCAAACTATTCCATGTACCGAAAGATCAAATTGATGAAAGAGTGCATGAGATGGTGGAACGTTTTGGCTTAAAAAATGTTCTCGATAAATTGCCGGATGATCTGCCCCTTGGCATGAAACAGCGTTTATCTCTTGCCGTTGCCATGGTGCATAAACCAGAGCTTCTGATCTTAGATGAACCCACTTCCGGCGTTGATCCTGTAGCACGAGATCACTTTTGGCGTTTACTCATTGAGCTTTCCCGTAAAGATGGCGTGACGATCTTTATCTCCACCCACTTTATGAATGAAGCCCTTCGCTGTGATCGCATGTCGATGATGCATGCCGGCAAAGTGCTCGATAGCGATACGCCTTACAATCTCATTATTAAACAGCAGACAGAAACTCTTGAAGAAGCGTTTATTAAATATCTGTTAGATGCCGGCGCCGGCGATGATATACCGAAAACAGAAAGCAACATTCCTCAAAAGGCGCATCACTCACTTGAAGAAAAAATAACCCAACAAGAAGACAAGTCGGAAAAAACGAAAGAAACTGACATCCTAGAATCTGAAATCTCAGAATTATCGGAAGCCGTAGAAACCCTTAAGAATCCTGAAATTTTAAAAGAAGCACTCACGCCGGAAGATTCACCAAAACGGGAACGCTTTAGTTTACAAAGACTACTTAGTTACACTTGGCGAGAAACATTGGAACTGCGCCGAGATCCTGTCAGAGCAACCCTTGCGCTACTCGGATCCCTCATTTTAATGGCGACCATTGGCTATGGCATTACCATGGATGTGGAAGACCTTCCCTACGCTATTTTAGATCGAGATCAAACGGCGCTCAGCACAAGTTATGTCAATAATATCTCCGGTTCTCGCTACTTTGTGGAGCATGAACCGATACTCAATTATGACGAGCTTGACCATCGCATGCGAAGTGCCGAAATTGCGTTTGCGATTGAAATTCCGCCCAATTTCGCGCGAGATATTGCGAAAGGCTCGCAGGTTGAAATTGCCGTTTGGATTGATGGCGCAATGCCGCAACGTGCGGAAACGATTCGTGGTTATGTGCAAGGAATGCATGCTGATTGGCTGCAAAAAGAGGCGAAATATCGCTATGGAATCGATCTTGAGCCGAAGTTTGATACTGAAATCCGCTATCGTTATAACCCTGATGTGAAGAGTTTAATGGCGATTGTGCCGGGCGTGATTCCCATTATGCTTCTGCTGATTCCGGCAATGCTGGCGGCGCTTTCTGTCGTGCGTGAAAAAGAGCTTGGTTCCATCATTAATCTCTATGTGACGCCGGTCACAAAGTTTGAATTTTTAGTAGGAAAACAGCTGCCTTACATTATGATTTCCATGCTCAATTTCCTCTTAATGATTCTTCTCGCCATTGTCATATTCGGCGTTCCCATTAAAGGTAGCCTGATGACGCTTACGATTGCCACATTCTTCTTTGCCATCTTTTCAACGGGCTTTGGGCTCTTTGCGTCAAGCTTCACAAGTAGCCAAATTGGCGCCATGTTCTTTACTATTATTGGGACGTTAATTCCGGCGGTACAATTTGCGGGAATGCTCAATCCTGTGAGCTCTATGGATGGCATTTCTCGCCTTATTGGCGAAATCTATCCGGCATCGCACATGCTGACTGTTTCAAGAGGTATTTTCAGTAAATCGCTCTACTTTAGCGATCTTACAGGAGAACTCTTTATTCTCATGCTCGGCGGCCCGCTCATTGTCCTTTGCAGTATCCTTTTACTCAAAAAACAGGATTCGTAAAAATGGTCAAACATATTCAAAATATCTACAATCTTGGCGTCAAAGAGATTTGGAGCTTAATCCGAGATCCTATTCTCCTCATTCTCATCGCTTTTACTTTTACCGCTTCCGTTTATACGGCCGCAACGGCAGTGCCGGATGGCTTACAAAATGCGAGTATTGCTATTGTTGATGAAGATCGCTCTACAATTTCAGAGCGAATTCAAGGCGCTTTTTATCCACCAAAATTCACGCTTCCTGATGAAATTACTCTGAGCGAAATGGATTCCGGTTTAGATCGTGGCGATTACACATTTGTGCTCAATATTCCGCCCTCTTTTCAACAAGATCTACTCGGCGATCGAACGCCGACCATTCAGCTCAATGTCGATGCAACGCGCATGACGCAAGGATTCACCGGAAGCATGATGATCAACAATATCATCAATGCCGAAGTTCAAGAATATCTTGCAAGAATTCGTGAAAAGCAGGAATTGCCGGTCAGTATTACGGAAAGAATGCGCTTTAATCCGAATCTCACAGCTTCTTGGTTTGGTGCGCTTAATGAAGTGATTAACCTTGTGACAATGCTCTCCATTATCTTAACGGGCGCAGCCGTGATTCGTGAACGAGAACGTGGCACCATTGAGCATCTTTTAGTGATGCCGTTAACGTCTTTCGAGATCATGATTTCCAAAGTATGGGCGATGGGATTAGTGGTTTTAATCGCCGCTTCCCTTTCGCTGATTTTTGTCGTAAAAGGTGCGTTACATGTGCCCATTGAAGGATCGCTCACGCTCTTTATTATGGGCGCTGCGCTCAACTTATTTGCGACAACTTCTATCGGTATCTATCTCGCAACCATCGCTCGAAATATGCCACAATTTGGAATGTTATTGTTACTGGTATTATTACCCCTGCAAATGCTCTCCGGCGGTATGACCCCAAGAGAAAGTATGCCGGGAATCATTCAATACTTAATGCTCGCATCCCCAACGACGCATTTTATTGAGCTAGGCAAAGCAATTCTCTTTCGAGGCGCCGGCATTACCATTGTTTGGCCATCCATGCTCTACCTCTTTATCATCGGCGCATCCTTCTTCTTTTTCGCACACAGAAGATTTAGAGCCACCATTGGGCAGATGGCGTAATCCACAAAAAACTCAGCGTCATTATCACAGTAAATCTTTCGTGATAATGACGCTGAGCGGAGGAGTTCTTTAATAGGTATCTTTAATAAGTATATTTAAATATGTCTTAGATCCTAGTGTGAATATTTCTAATATGCTTTAGATCCTAATATAAATATTTAAATACAGCTATCTAACTAATGCCTATCCGTTACTCATCATAACGAACACCCGGCAATACACAGAGCATTTCAAAAAGAAGATTAGCGCCTAAAACTGCAGTAGTGCCAAAGGGATCATAAGGTGGAGAAACTTCGACAAGATCCGCTCCAATAATATTCAGTCCTTTTAATCCACGAACAATCTCTAAACCTTGCGGCACTGTTAAACCACCAATTTCAACCGTTCCTGTTCCCGGCGCATATGCAGGATCAAAGCTATCAATGTCATAGCTCAAATATACAGGGCCATCTTTCATCAGCTCTCTGATTTCAGCCATTAAAGGGGTTAAGGATTTATGCCAGCACTCTTCTGCCGGAATCACTCTAAAACCTTGCTCTGTTCCCCAATCAAACTCATCTGCGCTATAACCTGTGCCACGAAGACCAATTTGCACAACACGATTACAATCTAAAAGTCCCTCTTCTACCGCTCGTCTAAACGGCGTTCCATGAGCAATTTTTTCACCAAACATCGTATCGTTAATATCCGCATGCGCATCCACGTGAATTAATCCTACAGGACCATATTTCTCTTTCATCGCTCTTAAAATTGGCAATACGATGGTATGATCTCCGCCCAATGTGAGCGGTGTTGCACCGTGCGCTAAGATATTGTCACGATAATATTCTGTGATAATGTCCATGCTTTTGAGAATATTAAAGGTATTAATCGGCACATCTCCGATATCTGCAATTTGTAAGCTCTCAAATGGCGCCGCTTTTGTCGCAACGTTATAAGGACGAAGCATTCTTGATTCATCACGAATCTGTCTTGGTCCTAAACGGGTGCCCGGTCTATTTGAAGCACCAATATCAAATGGCACTCCCACAAACGCAACATCTAATCCTTCGGCATTTGCTTGTGTTGGAAGACGCATCATTGTTGCAATACCGCCACAACGTGGCATTTCATTACCGCCTAATGGCTGATTAAATTTCTGGCTCATAAAGTTTTCCCCTTTCCGTGTGATTAATAATATGGATATTGAATATCGGTTTTTGTTATTTATTATTTACTGTTTATTGCTTGTTGTTTGTTGTTTGTTGTTTGTTATTTTTGCGAAGCAATACTCAATGTCCTGCTTCGGTATTGGCATATATTCGGCGACCTTGTTTGTGGATCATTTGATCGTTTCTTATTGGTGGGATGAATCGCCTTAAGCTCATCTTCATACTAAGCAGATTTATTTCATTCTTCTATAACTAAAATCTTAACTATACATATGGTTTTTTATATACATTCAGAAAATGCCCTCTAACAACATGAAATCGCATTAATAACCCTCTTTTTCCAGATCTACAGTTATAAAAAAACTCCCTTATTAGAAGGGAGTTTCCGAGCATTGCATCTATTCTTATGCCCGATATTTGAGGCGACTTTAGATCAAATTACAATCCTGCTTGTGCATATAATGATGCTTCATCAAGCATAATAATCGTCGGAACATCCCTTTGGTAAGCTTTCTGTAACTCTTCTGCTAAGGTATCAAGACTCGTCAAACTAATCGCTTGGCAACCATATCCTGTGGCAATTTCCATAAAATTCGGCGTATAAATATCCACGCCAATGGCAGAAATACCGGCATTTAACATGCCTCGCTTAATCTCTTGATAACCAAAGTTATTCCAAAGAATCACGGCAATTCCTAGCTTTTCTTCAACCGCCGTTGCAAGCTCCGTTAAGCTAAATTGAATCCCACCATCGCCCATAAGTGACACAACAGGTTGAGCTTCATTTGCCAATTTTGCACCCATAGCTGCCGGCAATCCATAACCTAACGTGCCGTAACCCGTTGCCGAGTTAAACCATTTACGCACCTTATCTGGTTCAAATATAAAGTTACCGGAATAGACGATCTGCGTGGAATCCCCCACAAATACCGTTTCATCATTTTGCGCTTGAATAATATTGAGCACTTCATGTTGCACATTCCATTCAGGCGGAAAACTACCATCAATGCGTGATTTAATACTCTGTGCTAATAACGCGCCGCGACTATCACTACTAAAAGTATTCGATGCCGATTGGCCCGCAATAAAGTTGGAGAGCGAATTCACAAAACTCTTCGCATCACTCACAATTCCGATATTTGATAAATAGTTTGAATGAAGTTGTGCCGGATCGATATCCACACGAATAATGTTCGCATTTAACTTAAATCCTCCATCAAATGCCACGTCATAATCGGTTTCTCCAAGTTCTGTACCAATAGCAAGAATCACATCTGCTTTTGCAATCTCTTCTCGCATTACATCTGTAGTTTGTAATGATCCGATCGACAAAGGATGTTTTGGTGGAAATGCCCCTTTTGCATTAATCGTATTTAATACCGGCATATCGAAGCTTTCAGCAATATGGACTAATTGCGCTTGATCGGCATTAATCACACCACCGCCAATAAAGAGATAAGGATTTTTAGCGCTTTGTAATTGCGCATAGACGTCTTCAATGCCCTGATCGCACACTCGTGATCGATAGATTGTTGCCGGCGGATAGATCGGCATCTCTACAAGTTTTGTAATCACATCCGTTGGAATTTCAATATGCACAGGTCTTGGTCTTTCACTACTAAACACCGCAAATGCTTTTGCTAAGACTTCCGGCAATTCACTGGGACACAATATCGTATGACTGAAAGCACTCACGCCGGAAACCATTTCACGTTGGCTATAAAGCTCGTGAAGTCTTCCCTGTCTCATGCCTAATGTCGAAACTTTATTCACACTTGATATTACGAGCATCGGAATAGAATCTGCATACGCTTGCCCCATCGCCGTTAAGATGTTTGTCATCCCTGGGCCTGTAATAATAAAACATGCCGCTGGCTTCCCTTTCACTCTTGCATAGCCATCTGCCATGAATCCCGCACCTTGTTCATGCCTTGGCGTAATATGGCGCATTGAGGTACGCTCAAGTCCTCGATACAGCTCAATAGTGTGAACGCCGGGAATCCCAAAAATCATCTCAATGCCGTAAGCTTCTAACTGTCTTACTAAATATTCCCCACAAGTTTCAGATCTATTGACCATCATTTCCTCCTAATTCTATTGTTATATCCCTAGAGATTTCTATTCTAGAGTTTGTTTTTTATGATTGATGATTGAATGAGCTTGATTGCTTTACTTATTACAACTTCGTATCTCTAATACAAAAACCCCTTCTATTAAATAAAAGGAGTTTTGTAAATTTTATTAGAAATAAATCTTCCTAAAAAATTCCTAAAAAATTCCTAAAAAATAATATATTTTGTAATGAGAACAATAATCGGTAATCCAATCAGTGTTCTCAATATGAATATCATAAATAACTCTAAGAGATTCAATTTAATTTTCGACTTCAAAACTAATACACCGATTTCTGTCATGTAAATTACTTGAATCACAGAAGTACACGCAATGATGAAACGGGTCATTTCACTCTCAATAGATGCGCCTAATACTGCCGGCAAGAAGATATCTGCAAACCCAACCAATAACGTAGGTGCCGCTTCCTTCGCTTCTGGAACATTAAGCCATTCTAATAAATAATAAAACGGTAATGAAAGGTAGTTAAAGATCTGCGTATATTCAGATAATGCTAAAGCGATCGTTCCAATCGCAAATACCACCGGCATTAATCCCAAATAGACATCCATTAAAACAAATACGCTATTTTTAATCGCATCTTTTAGTGGTAGTGCTGTTTCTGATTTATGAATCGCGCGATCTACGGCATAACGATAGGTAGAGATATCTTTAGGAGCCATTTCAGGAGCCGGCGCTTTACCTGTTAAATACGTATTTTTCTTCAAACTCAGTGGCGGGATTCTCGGCAAAATAATTGCGATAATAATCGCCGTGACAACAACAACGGCATAAAACTGAATAAAATAATGCGGGATTTTCAGCACCGTTGCAATTAAGAAGCTAAAAACCACAGAAGAGATCGCAAAGTTAGTGGCAATGGTTGCTGCTTCTTTTTCAGAGTAAAAGCCTTCCTCATATTGCTGTGCTGTGATAATGACACCCACTGCGGTAGATCCTAACCAAGAAGCAGCCGCATCTACTGCTGATCTTCCCGGTAATTTAAAGAGCTTACTGAAAGGTTTTGCCAGCATCGAACCAATAAATTCCATTAAGCCATATTCCACTAAAAAAGGCATTAAGAGAATGGCAAAGAAGAAGAAAGGCAATAACGTTGGGTTTAAATCATTTAAGATTGTACCACCGGTATTTTTATTGAAAACCCACTCCGGCCCTATTTTGAAATAGATCATCACAATAAACACAGATCCAATCATCCGCAAGATAATCCAAATTTTGGAAGGTAGAAAAATTTCCTGTAACCTACGATTCGTTTGGAAGATTTTGGGTTTAAAAATTAATGCAAATCCGGTGACAAGTGATGAAAATACCACAATAAAGAGCGCTACCGTCGGTAACGTATTTGCCGGCAAAAAGGATTTTAAGATGCCTGCTAAAATTCCAACGCCAACGCCCCATTCGCCATTCCACGGAATTGGGGTAATAAAAAGTAGTAGTCCTATTAATGAAAAAAACAAAAATCGTTTTTTCGCACGATTATCTGTTGGTACAACAACTTCACTCTGTGTATACATATTTCCTCCTAACTTCGATATGAATAAATTATTTTTTTGGCATCGAAGCATCTAATTTGTATTTTGATTATATTTTATGTTTAAAATCAATTATTTAATTTTAAAGTACTCCTTGAAAACATCTCTATAATTCATTGATTCTCACAAACTATGTGTGAGATGAGTTGCGAAATAAATATATTAATTCTTGTAAATAGCCTCTACATTTATAACGTTGGTATCGTAGAGGGAATCAAAATTCGCTGATCCACATCATTAATATCTGTCACTCCGGTAAAAGAGAGACTGGTTTCTAATTCATTTTTCATAATCTCCAATACTTTCGTAACACCTTGCTCTCCAAAAGCACCCAAGCCATATAGATGCGCTCTACCAATCATCGCGCCTTGAGCGCCAAGAGCTACGCTTTTTAAAATATCTTGTCCTGAGCGAATCCCGCTATCTAATATCACTTCGGTGGAGCTTCCTTGAAGCGCTCCCACAATGGAAGGTAATACTCGAATTGTAGAAGGTGCGCCATCTTGTTGCCTGCCTCCATGATTACTCACAATAATGGCGTCAGCGCCTAAATTGCTCGCAATCTTAGCATCGTCTTTATCTAAGATACCTTTGATAATCAATTTCCCATCCCATGCTTTTTGAATCCATTCAATATCTTTCCAATTTAAAGTGAGATCAAATGTCTGTAAGCCATTAGAAATAGAACTTTTTTGATCTGTCACGCCTTCCATATGTCCGACAATATTGCCAAACTGCCGACGTTTCGTTTTTAACATCTGCCAACACCATCTCTGCTTTGTCAGTAAATTCATCCAATTTTTCAATGTTGGCTTTGGAGGAACCGTGAGACCATTCTTAAGATCTTTATGTCGTTGCCCCACCATTTGTGAATCTAACGTTACGACTAAAGCATCACAGCCGGCCGCTTTTGCTCGATCAATGAGCCGATAGGTAAAATCTCGATTTCCTAACAGATAGAGCTGAAACCAAAATGGTGCATTCACTTCTGCTTTAATATCTTCAAGAGAAGCAATACTCATTGTTGATAAGGTATAACGCACACCAAAACTCTTCGCAGCTCTCACAGCTAGTATTTCTCCATCGGGATGCACCATGCCGGCAAGCCCAGTGGGTGAAATAGCTAGCGGAATTGTAGAAGGAATCCCGATCAACTCTCTTGCTACATTTTGGGAAGAAACATCAATTCCCACACGATGGGTTAATTCAATATTCTGAAAATCAATTTCATTCGCTCGATACGTTTTTTCAGTCCAAGCACCAGAATCCACATAATCATAAATCATCTTTGGCACGCGCTTTTTTGCAACCACTCTTAAGTCTTCAATATTTGTCATAATCGCCATTGTATAAATCCTTTTAATCAATGCCAGATAACGGCTCTCTTTAACTAATATTTAACTAATCTGTTTCATATCAAATGATTTTGAGAATAATAGAGATATCTACATAGTAATCACGGATCACCTTTCTGTTCTATAACAGAATGATTATCTATACATATCTAAATTGATATGTATAAAGCATTAGCACCTGTTTTATTTCATATTCTCCGATAGTTAAGACTACTTCTAAGGTGTTTTTATGAAAGGAATAGAAGAATATCTGCTAGATGATTGGATTGAATTAAAAATCGGCTCAAAATATCTCAGGAACATTTTATGAATTAGATAAGAGCTTTTTCATAAAAATTTTAATTAAGGGTGAATTCGGATTTTTCGTAATAAAATGATGGGGGACAGAGTAAGAAAACTCTTCAAAAATCGGCACGATCACGCCTTTTTCCACATAAGGAGTCGCATAATCTAAAGGCAAATATCCGATATGTGTACCCGCCATAATAAAGAGCAATGTTGTTTCCATCTGCTTTGCCGTTGCGGTTAGCTTCAGAGGACGAACGGGAACTATCTCTGGATCTATATTATATCCTCGACGTACCCATGCATATTGCTTCAATAGTTCTTCAACGCTGATCGTAGAATTTTCTGCGAGCGCATGATCTTGACTACAATAGATATATTGACGCTCATCTATGAGCTTTTTATACAAAATTTCTTTCAAATGCTGACTAAAATATCCTATGCCAATATCCACCCGATTATTTAAAATCCTTGATTCAATCTCATGGGGCGATAATATTTCAATATTCAGCGTTACCTGAGAATGCTCTTCATAAAATTTCGCAATCGTATGAGAAATCTGCTTCTTTAACATTAAGGGTAATTCATCAATCAGCGCAATATTCAGCTCTCCGGTAAGGGTGCTACTTGCTTGCTGAATCTGCATAATTTCATCATAAAATTGATCCAAATCTTCTGATAATACCGTGCAAGCATCATAAACTTCTTGCCCTTCTTTCGTTAGAGAGAAGCCACTTCTACCTCGAATACACAGTACAAAACCAAATTGATCTTCTAAATATTTGAGATGATTACTGATAGCAGGTTGTGCCATATCTAAAATGGTTTGTGCGGCGGAAACACCTTGACAATCGGCCACTACCACAAACACATATAATGCGCGTAAATCCCGATAACTTAGCCTTTTCAACATCCCTCTTTACTCTCATTTAGTGATTCTTAATAATAACTTTTATATATTTTTATAATGAGATCACTGTAGATGCTTTTAGAGGATGTTGCACGAAGATTTTATTGAAGGTTATAGATCACTATCGCTGATAGTGAAATATTCAATCTGCGCTATTTTCATATTGCCACTTTATGCTTTTGCCTTACAACAATAGACATACGCCGGCGGAAAGTTTTTCATCACACGTTTTCTTTCCCAATCAAAATAGCGGGAAAGCACTTTTTCCATCTTTTGCGTATATTGAAAGAGAATGAAACTTCCGCCTGTTTCTTGAAGGATTTTAGAGACCGATTGTAAGATTTTTAAGGTCACTTTAATCGGCAACGAGAGAAATGGTAAGCAGGAAAAGATCACATTAAAAGGCGCTTCTAGCTCTTCTGCAGATCGTTTGCAAATCTCTAAACGCTCGTCTCGAATCGTTTCTAAAAGTTTATAAAAACAGGGATTAATCTCATATGCTAAAAGCTTAGAATCTTCCGGCATCACTTTTAAAATATGCCTTGTCAAAACGCCATCGCCGGCACCTAATTCTGCAATTTGTAGATGATGTTGCGACCAATTCATCTCGGCAATCATCGCTTTACAGAGCGAAGATGAGGAAGGAATCAACGTTCCAACGCTTCGAGGAGAATGGATAAAACTATTTAGATACGTCAGATGCTTCTTATAATTGGGCATCATAATGTTGGTTCCCTATGATTTTAAGAGAAATATTACAGCTCTTGTAAAAGCTGTCAGGTATGTATTATAAAATACTTTGGAAAATTGGATCTAAAAATTCTAATAATATTTAACATTATTGATCTTTTCCATACATATCATCGCACATTTTTACTGATATCTATTAAAACATATAATTAGCTCAATACTATAACAATCCACAAAATAGATATTAAAAAACTCGCAATCCCCCAAATTCCGCTTGATTAAACTCTGCTCGGCCTCATGTAGTTAAAACGTAGTTTCAAAGCATAATTTATGGCATTATAGTCAGATTGTTAAAATTCAAGTTTCAGGATTCAAGTGGCTTTACCCAAGATTGAGAGATCTTTCACTTGAATTCACTTAGAGAATTAAAAGTATCCCAATAAGAATTAACGATTAATTTCATACTAAAAGGAGTATTTATGACAACGGATTTCCGTATTGAAAAAGACACCATGGGCGATATGCAAGTTCCAAATAATCAACTTTGGGGCGCACAAACTCAACGTTCTTTACAAAACTTCCGTATCTCAAATGAAAAAATGCCGGTGGCATTAATCGAAGCTTTAGCGATCGTTAAAAGATCAGCAGCGAAAGTAAATATGGATCTTGGTCATCTTGATCCTGCGAAAGCAAAAGCGATCATCGCTGCCGCTGATGAAGTTTTAGCAGGCGTGCACAGCACAGAATTCCCGCTTTCACTTTGGCAAACAGGTTCAGGCACACAAACGAACATGAACATGAATGAAGTCCTTGCAAACCGTGCAAGTGAAATTCTTGGTGGCGTTCGTGGCGAAGAGCGTTTAGTGCATCCGAATGATGATGTGAACAAAGCGCAAAGCTCAAACGATACATTCCCAACAGCGATGCATATTGCTGCGGTTCTTGAGATCAAACGCCTTCTTCTTCCTGAATTAACACGTCTTCGTACGACTTTAGGTAACAAAGCAGAAAGCTTTAAAGACATCGTGAAAATCGGCCGTACGCATCTTCAAGATGCAACGCCATTAACACTTGGTCAAGAGATCTCAGGTTGGGAAGCTATGCTTGGTTACAACTTAGATCACGTCAATAACGCACTTCCACATCTTTGCGAGTTGGCGCTTGGCGGAACAGCTGTTGGAACAGGCTTAAATACACATCCTGAATATGCAGTTCGTGTTGCAAAAGAGATTGCTGATTTCACAAAAGTACCGTTCGTTTCTGCACCAAACAAATTTGAAGCATTAGCAACAACGGATGCGCTTGTGCAAGCTCACGGTTCATTAAAAGGCTTAGCAGCATCATTAAACAAGATTGCGAATGACGTTCGTTGGTTATCTTCAGGCCCACGTTCTGGTATTGGCGAAATCACCATTCCTGAAAATGAGCCAGGTAGCTCAATCATGCCAGGAAAAGTAAACCCAACACAATCTGAAGCATTAACAATGGGTTGCGCGCAGGTATTTGGTAATGACGTTGCAATTAACATCGGCGGCGCTTCTGGTAACTTCGAATTGAACGTTTTCCGCCCGATGATCATCAACAACTTCCTTCAATCTGTTCGCATTTTAGGCGGCGGAATGGAGAGCTTCAATGACAACTGTGCTGTTGGTATCGAGCCAAATCATGATCGTATTACAGAATTAGTGAATAACTCACTCATGCTTGTAACGGCGCTCAACACGCATATTGGTTATGATAAATCAGCGGCAATTGCTAAAAATGCACATGCAAAAGGAACAACATTAAAAGAATCAGCTCTTGAACTTGGCTTCTTAACAGAAGAAGAGTTTGATGCATGGGTTGTTCCAGGCGAAATGGTGGGTTCTTTAAAATAAGTATCTTTCAGATCGAACTTCATTCATGAATGAAGTTTGAAATATACAGTACATACAAAAGCTATCTTTCGAGATAGCTTTTTTTATTGCCGGCAGTTTTTATAGATTTTTTTATGGCTTCTTATATAGGCTGATGCATCGCTGGGTCGAATGCTTGCATGCTTTTATATATCTCGCGCCAGCAATTTGGATTCTTTTGATATTTAAAATCTGAAATCACTATAGAAACCTTCTCAGCGGGCGAGTGGTTTTTCTATGAGTGCAGGCTTTCTATCCCGCACTGATTCAGATTTTCTTAGAGCTGATTTTTCAAAAAAACTCATTTTTTTAATCTTTTCAAATCATATTCAGATAGTAAAAGGATCTTTTTTGAGATCTAGAATCTTCATATCTTCTAATACATAAAATCTATCAATATCACTCAAACTGATCTCGTTAATATCCTCTGCAGATGATGCTCAATAATTGAACTTCTATTATTGTAATCCCATGCTTTCAGTGCTATATCTCGTTCATGTATATCCATCACGAATGTTAAACCATAATGTTCGTCATACATTTAGATATTACAAATATTTATAAAAGAACTGATAAAAACAATTTATTAAAAACCACAATAATAAATGGAGGATCAATTTATGCTCTCACGCATTTTGTCTGAAAAAACACTTCCCGATATCACGCCGGAAGCCTTTTTTCCGCTCATTAGTGAAACCTATTTAGAAGATGAAGCTGTTACTTTACAAAGATTATTAGATTCCCTACAAATCTCGCCTGATCAAGCAGAAAAGATCGAAAAAGCGACTCATGATGTGATTCAAACGATTCGTAATAAGCCCGATATTGAAAGCTCGCTCGATGCACTTCTTCGAGAATATAATCTTTCCACGCAAGAAGGTTTAATCCTGATGTGCTTGGCGGAAGCGTATCTTCGAATTCCCGATAAGGAATCTGCCGATGCCTTTATTCAGGATAAAATTGCCGGTATTGATTGGAAAAGTCATAAAGGTAATAGCGATAAATCCTTAGTGAATTTTGCCACTTGGGGTTTAATTCTCACCGGCAATATTATGGATACGAATGAAGAGAGTTCGATCTTTAAGAAAATGACGCATAAACTCAGCGAGCCCGTGATTCGTAAAGCCGTATATCAGGCGATGAAGATTATGGGCAAACAATTTGTGCTCGGCGAAACCATTCAAGAAGCTCTGAAAAATGGGCAGAAACTTCGGCAAAAAGGTTATACCTATACCTTTGATATGCTCGGGGAAGCGGCGCTTACGGAGCAAGATGCCGAGCGCTATTTTGAAGATTACAGAGCGGCGCTCATCAATGTTGGCAAAGAATCTACGCTTGCCAATAGCCCAAAACCTTCTCTTTCCATTAAGCTCTCTGCCCTGCATTCTCGTTATAATGCCGCAAATGAAGCACTCGTGATGACGGAACTTTTTGAAAGAGTAAAAGCTTTAGCACTATTGGGTGCTGAATTAGATGTAGAAATCAGTATTGATGCCGAAGAAGCCGATCGCTTAGAAATCTCCCTGCAACTTTTTGAAAAACTTCTCAATATCGAAGAGATTCGCCAATGGGGCGGACTTGGGCTTGTGGTTCAAGGCTATGCTAAACATGCAATGCCGGCGCTCATATGGGCGACACTTCTTGCGAAATCTCACAATACTACGATTCCGATTCGCCTCGTAAAAGGCGCTTATTGGGATACGGAAATCAAGGATTCTCAAGTTCGAGGGCTGAATAACTTCCCGGTATTTACCCGCAAAGAGAATACGGATATCTCTTATCTTGCCTGCGCGCAATATATGTTATCTCCCATGGCGCAAGGTGCATTAAAACCGCAATTTGCCACACATAATGCGCAGACTGTCGCTTCGATTTTGAGCTTTGCTGAAGAGATGGAGAATGATCAATTTGAGTTTCAGCGCCTTCACGGCATGGGCGAAGCGCTTTATGATGAAATCATTACTAATACCAACAAAAGTATTCGCATCTATGCGCCCGTTGGGAAACATCAAGACCTTCTACCCTATTTAGTACGAAGATTACTGGAAAATGGTGCGAACTCTTCTTTCGTCCATCAACTCGTCGATCCCAAAGTGCCCATTGATTCATTAACGCAATCGCCAATGGCGCTTCTTGCAGAACAAGATTCTTACAAAAATCCGGCGATTATCTATTCAGACCATCTCTATCAAAATCATAAAAACTCGCGTGGCTTAAATACCAATATCAGCGCCACTTGGAAACCTTTTGCAGCGCAATATCAGCACTTTTTACAAAAAACATGGCACGCAAGTCCCATTATTAATGGTAAAACCATTCATCATCATACCGGTCAAAATGCGGATGCAAACAGTGTCCAAACGCTAGAGATTGCCGAAACCTTTGATCTCATCTCACCGACAGATCTCACAACCATTGTTGGAACCGTGACAACGGCAACGCCGGATGATATTGAAATAGCGATTTCAAGCTTACAAAATGCATGGTTTGATTGGAATAAACAAGGCTTTACAAAACGAGCGTTGATATTTGAAAAAATGGCTGATCTGCTCGAAGAAAACCGAACCGAACTCATCGCTCTTTGTAGCTTGGAAGCCGGAAAAACCATTCAAGATGGTATTGATGAAGTACGAGAAGCCGCCGATTTCTGTCGTTATTATGCCAGTGAAGCAAAAAAATATGATGCTGAGATTATCTTTCCAAGTGCGAGTGGAGAACGTAACAGCTTCTTCTATAGTGGAAAAGGCGTGATTGCGTGCATTAGCCCTTGGAATTTCCCGTTAGCGATCTTTTTAGGACAAATCACGGCAGCGCTTGTGAGTGGAAACACGGTGTTAGCAAAGCCCGCAGAAACAACGCCGCTCATTGCATTTCGTGCCGTTGAGCTCCTATTTGAAGCCGGTTTACCCGCTGATGTCATTGCGCTACTTCCCGGCAGTGGCAAATTACTCGGCGATATTTTCACGAAAGATCCGAGAGTTGCTGGCGTTTGCTTTACAGGTTCTACTCAAACGGCAAAGCATATCAATCTGAACCTTGCTCAAAGAGAAGGAGCAATCCCGATGCTCATTGCCGAAACCGGCGGACAAAATGTGATGTTTGTGGAAGCAACAGCGCTTCCGGAACAAGTGGTCAGAGATACATTGCAATCTGCGTTTGTAAGCGCCGGTCAAAGATGTTCTGCCCTTCGAGTGCTCTATCTGCAAGAGGAGATTGCCGATCGTATTATCGAGCTACTGCAAGGCGCTTTAGAGAATTATGTCGTCGGATTGCCCTTTAATTTGGAAACCGATGTCAGTACCGTGATTGATGTTCGCTCAAAAGAAGCGCTTAATTCTCATATTCAAGCACTCAAATCTACAAACCGCGTATTAGCGGAAGCGCCCTTAAATAGTACGCTTACGGGAAATTATATTGCGCCGATTGTATGCGAGATTGATTCTATCTCTGATCTAAAAAAAGAGCATTTCGGCCCAATTCTACACGTCATTCGCTACAATAGACGCGATCTTCATAAATTGATCCAAGAAGTGAATGAGTCCGGCTACGGTTTAACCATGGGAATCCATACGCGCAATGATACGATTATTGATGAAATTATCGCCAATGCTCGTATCGGCAACTTCTATGTGAATCGTAATCAGGTGGGCGCGGTTGTTGGCGTTCAGCCATTTGGCGGACTTGGGCTTTCCGGCACAGGACCAAAAGCCGGTGGACCTAACTACTTGCCTCGCTTTATGAATGAACATGTTATTTCACTGAACACAGCAGCGATTGGCGGCGATGCGGCACTTTTTAAAAATGCCTATCAAAAACATGAACCACACGATAATTCTCTTGAAACTAAGCTTTAAAGGCTTTGAAGGATTTAAAGGATTTAAAGGATTTAAAGGATTTAAAGAACAATAATTACATACGATTTATTTTGGTTTAATCATCTCGAAAGAATCAATACTGCTGGCACGGGATATTTGGAAGAATGCAAGCATTCGAACCCGCTAGCTTTAAGCCTATATTGATATAATTGACATCTTTTAAACCGATTCCACGATACAAACTCTTGAAATCAAAAATACAAATCAACAATTAAAAATTACAATTTAAGGAAGTAAGGAGATTCATTATGGGTTCATTGCAACCGATACATATTACGTTTTTCATCTATATTCTTGCCATGATTGGCATTGGCTTTTATGCCTATAAATCGACAAAAGATTTATCGGATTATATTCTCGGCGGACGAAGCCTAGGGAGCGTTGTCACAGCGCTTTCTGCCGGCGCTTCTGATATGAGTGGTTGGTTACTCATGGGACTTCCCGGCGCGATTTTTGTTGCCGGTATTTCTGAATCATGGATTGCCATTGGTTTAACGCTCGGTGCATATCTTAACTGGCTTTTTGTTGCCGGCAGATTACGCATGTTTACCGAAAAAGCTAATGATGCACTTACGCTTCCGGACTATTTTTACGGCCGATTTGATGACAAAAGCAAGCTTCTCAAAATCTTTGCGGCAATCATCATTCTCTTTTTCTTTGTGATCTACTGTGCTTCCGGCGTTGTCGCAAGTGCGCGCCTGTTTGAATCCACGTTTGATATGAATTACGATACGGCGATTTGGGTCGGTGCTTTCGCAACAATTGCCTATGTATTTATCGGCGGATTCTTGGCAGTGAGCTGGACCGATACCGTTCAAGCAACGCTCATGATCTTTGCCCTTCTCCTTGTGCCAACCGTTGTGATTTTAAAGATGAATAACGTTGGAGAATTTGATGTTGCCGGCGCTATTGAAACTGTACGAAATGCAAGCCCGTCACATCTCAACTTTACCCATGGTTTAACATGGATTGCAATTGTTTCTCTCATTGCTTGGGGCTTAGGTTACTGCGGTCAGCCACATATTTTAGTTAGATTTATGGCGGCAGATTCTGTAAAAACCATTCCTAACGCTCGCCGTATTTCTATCGCTTGGATGGCGCTCTGTTTACTCGGTGCGGTATTAGTGGGTTTCTTCGGTTACGCTTACTTTATCGAAAATCCAGAGGAAGGCATTAATGTTCTCGGCGGTATCACGGCAACTGGTGAAGTTGTGAAAGGAAACCCTGAATCTGTCTTTATGGAACTTGCGAAAGTGCTCCTCAATCCTTGGATTGCCGGCATTGTGCTTTCTGGGGTTTTAGCGGCCGTGATGAGTACATTGAGCTGTCAATTACTTGTATCATCCAGTGCTTTAACGGAAGATCTCTATAAAGGATTTCTTCGCCCGAAAGCCACAGATGGGGAACTTGTATGGATTGGACGCGCAATGGTATTTGTTGTTGCAGCAATCTCTATCTTCATCGCTTATGATCCAAACAGTAAAGTTTTAAGCCTTGTATCTTACGCTTGGGCTGGTTTTGGGGCGGCATTTGGTCCTGTTGTGATCTTCTCTATTTTCTGGAAAAGAACTACAAGAAACGGCGCGCTTTTAGGCATGATTACCGGTGCACTTACTGTGATTATCTTCCCGAAAATCAAAGATTGGTTAGCAGCAAGTAACGGCGTTGAAGTGTCTGAAATATTAGCAAACTTCCCGCTCTTAGGGCTTTATGAAATTATTCCAGGCTTCATTTTGGCATGTTTCATGATTGTAGTTGTGAGCTTACTTGGCAAACCTTCACAATCGATTATGGATAAATTCGAAGCAACGTCTGCGGAATATAAAAAGGCGATGAAGTCTTAATAAAATTAAGATGTTATTGAGATATTTATATAAAATCATAGTATAAAAACAATATAAAAGCGATCGGAACAATACAATGACCGATCGCTTTTTTGTTGATTGTTTGTTGATTAAAAATCAATCTTAATCCCTAAAACAGGGCCTTTATGTTTGATATCATAAGTAAAGCCTCGTCGATGCAGATCGACTTTACTCATTCTGTAACCTGCCATTAATGAAACATCTCTGGAAATAGACCAATTGGCAGCAAGAGATACATCCCAATCAGATTTAGCCGCACCTTTCCCCCACATTCCCCAACCATCTATGGCGAACTTATCATTAAATCGATATTGCGCTTTGAGTCCTGCAAGTCCATCGACCCACGTTCCATTCTCTTTTCCGTGCCCTGCTAATCGATTATTCGCATAAATATCAAAATCAATATTAGCATGCCAGATTTTTGCACCACCTACGATCTGTAAGCTAAGATTTTGAGTTTCATAAAAGGTATATCCCAATCCAAAAAATGCAGAAGAAACACTCCCTTTTGTATGTAGTTTTTTAGATACAAACTTAGAAGATGGCAAATTGTAATTCAGTTTACTGCCGATATACGTCAAGTCAGTATGTAAACTAAAATTTCCTTTTCGTGCTTCGGCTTGTAACATGCCCATAAAGCGAACGTTATCCCATATTTTTGAAAAATCCGCCTTCACAGCATGCGTTCCTACGTGGCGATGCCCTAAATTCCCATTAAGACTGGCAGCCCAGAAATAAGGAGTAATGCTAAACCGCCATTCATCTTGAGCATTATGCGAGATACTTCTAGCTTTCAATTCATCCGCTTGAGTAATTGCGGAACATCCTAAGGCTAAAAAACATATAAAAATTAGCTTCTTGCCACTCTTCTGCTCGATCATATTGGAATCCTTGCCCATTAAATATTATCAGATATGCAAATAATAAATGAATTTAAATAACTCATATTTTATTTATAATAATTTAATTGATATATTTTTATATGTAAATAAATATAAATAAAACAACTTTATTAAAATGTAATTTATTTAAAATTCACAGGAAATTGAAGCTCAAAAAAAGCTCGCTGAAGCGAGCTTTAACTTTTTTAAGTATTAGTTGTATTCAAAGATTATTTGAAGCTTTCTGTATCTATTACAATACTTTTGTAAGATCGTATCTAACAGTTGTTACAAAACTCTTGAGAGAACAATGGATTATTTTAATTCTCTTTTTTCATCAAATAATCTACATCAATATCTGTTGGGCGATGACGATGATGATCTACTTCCCCGAAAATAATCACGGTATCTTCTGGTCCTACTTGAACGCCGCGCCAATCTTTACGACCAATTTCTACTTCGATCTCACCTGTTGCATCTTTAAAGAGATATTGTTTTCCACCTAAGTGCTTCACAATATTTCCTTCTAACGTCACTTTTGTATCATCTCTTAATGTTTTTGCATCTGTAACAGTCGTGATTGTTTTTTCGCCTGTAAAACCCCCTGTTGCTGTATCTCCAGTGAATTGTGCAAAGGCTACTGAAGAACCTAAAACTAATGTCGTCACTAATAATAATTTTTTCATATATAAATATCCTTTTTCTAATTGAAGAGACCTACTTTTTAACTATGGCTATTTAATCATTAAAATCTTAATAGAATCTTAAGATCAAAAAATAGAGAGATAACATTTTTAAAATAAAAGATGTTTACTTAAAAACACCAATAAAAATATTAACAACAATATTAATAGAAATACTTACACTAAATCATACACTAAAAATCCCATATGTCATTTAATAACTTTACGATCAATATGTTAAAAATATAATGTAGTTTTTATCAAGCATACAAAGGAATGATAGATGCGCTCCGAGATTCAACACAACATTACACAAAAAATCCTAGAATTTAAGACTAATAACCCAATTCTTACGAAACAAATCCACTCTATTTCAAAAGAAGATGAGTCCCAGCTCTTCACTCTGATCGCAGATATTTTATGTTATAAGCTCAATCCCTACATCCCTGCCGTGATTGACGACATTAGATTACTTTTTTATCAAACTTATTCTCAAGATGATATTCAACAGCTCATCATTCAAGATATTGTCGCCATTAAAGATCGAGATCCTGCTTCCAAGCATTTTTTGAATATTATACTGAATTATAAAGGATTTCATGCGGCCTGTTTACATCGGATTTCTCATACTCTTTGGCAGAAAGGAAATGCCGACTTAGCACGCTTTCTATCGAACTTATCATCTTCTATATTTGCAGTTGATATTCATCCTTCTGCCACAATAGCGCGTGGTTTTATGATGGATCACGGCACTGGCATTGTGATTGGAGAAACAGCTGTGATCGATGAAAATGTCTCTATTTTACAAAATGTCACATTAGGTGGCACCGGAAAAGAGCAAGGAGATCGTCATCCCAAGATTAAAAGTGGCGTTTTAATTGGCGCAGGCGCTAAAATATTAGGCAATATCACTATTCATAAAAACTGCAAAATCGGGGCTGGAAGTATTGTACTGCAAGATATTCCGCCCTATTCCACCGCTGTAGGAATTCCTGCTAAAGTCGTTTCACACAATGCACCAGAAATTATCCCCGCAGTTGTGATTGACCAATCTTACTAAAAACACAATACTATCCACCGTAGTACTACGATAGACCATCTTTAATGGAAAGGAGCTTTTATGACAATCCGGCAAGCTTCGCCGAGTTTCTTCATGCGTTGTTTAAATAAAATCGAATTTTGGGGAAACAAACTACCTGATCCCGTCATGATCTTTGTCGGATTATGTGTGATTACCATTCTTGCATCAGCTTTACTGAGTGCACTCGGTGTTTCCGCATATAATCCGGTCACAAAAGAATCTGTCCATGTCATTAATCTTTTAACAATTGATGGTTTAACACAGATTATTACCAAAGCAACCACCAACTTTACCCAGTTTCCGGCATTAGGCGTTGTCCTTGTTGTGATGTTTGGAATCGGCGTTGCGGAACAAAGTGGCTACTTTAAAGCACTGATGATTTCTACTGTCGAAAAAGCGCCTGTGAAGCTCATCATGCCGGTGATCATCTTAGTCGCCATGCTAGGAACTGTTGCGGGAGATGCATCGCAAATAGTTGTACCTCCCCTTGCAGCAATGATCTTTCTACGCTTAGGCTATCATCCTATTGCCGGCTTAGTGATGGCATATGCCGCAGCGCTCGGCGCTTTTGCCGCGAATACCGTTATCGGTATGGCAGATGCTTTAGCACTCTCATTTACAGAAGCCGGTCTAAAAACCATTGATGTTGATATTCCTCTAAATATCGCCATGAACTGGTACTTTATGACCGCTTCCATGTTTGTACTTCTTTTCGTGATTCTCTTTGTGACACAAAAAATTATTATTCCCCGTTTAGGTGTCTATCAGCCCAATCATCAAGAAGAATCTGTGAATGATCTCACGCAAATTGAGCGAAAAGGCTTAAAATGGGCGAATCTTTCTCTTCTTCTGATCTTAGTGTCCATCGCTCTTTTAGCGATTCCCTCTTCAAGTTTTCTTCGTAATCCTGAAACCGGTAGTTTAATTGATGGTCCACTGATTCAAGGCGTTGCCGTTGTCATTGCGCTCATCTTCTTTATCCCGGGATTAATCTACGCCATGATTACAAAAAGTGCGAGATCCTCCAAAGATATTGTCAATATGATGAACACGTCTATGGCGGGCATGAGTACCTTTATCGTCATCGTATTCTTTTCAGCGCAAATGATTGCGCTCTTCTCTTGGAGTAATTTAGGATTAATTATTGCCATTAAAGGTGCTTCTCTATTAGAAAATCAGAGCGGATTTACCTTGATCATTGGCTTTATTTTCCTAACGAGTGTGATCAATATCTTTATCGGAAGTGCATCTGCAAAATGGGCGTTACTTGCGCCGATATTTGTACCCATGTTTCTCTTCTTGGGATATCACCCGGCATTCACGCAAATGCTCTATCGCATCGGGGATTCCATTACCAATCCTATTACGCCGATGATGCCTTATTTGCCACTTCTTCTCACTTTTGCTAAAAAGTATGATAAGGATATGGGATTGGGCACGTTGATTTCAAATCTCTTCCCGTACACGTTAGCGCTAGGAATTGTTTGGACAATTTTTGCATTAATATGGTATTGGATTGGATTCCCTGTAGGTCCCGGCGGTCCGATTCATTTAGATCAAAGTTATTTTTAATGACTCTAATATCAATCATTTCGTAAAGGATGACATTCATGGATATTATTACTCGAGAGCAATTACAGGCTTATGAGCCACAATTATTAAAATATCGCCGTTACCTTCATGCGCATCCGGAATTGTCATTCCAAGAGTATGAAACGGCGAAATATATCGTGGAAAATATGAGCCAATTAGCACATGCCGAGATTATTCGCCCTGTTGGCACTAGTGTACTTGTGAAATTTACAACAGGAAAACCGGGTCCTAAAATTGGTCTTCGTGCAGATTTTGATGCATTAGCGATTCATGAGGAACGTCCTGAACTTCCTTTCCAATCTGAAAATGACGGCGTGATGCATGCTTGTGGCCATGATATTCATACGGCAATGCTCATGACGGCTTGTCACTATTTTAATGATCATTTTGATTCATTAACGGGAGAAGTCTGGGCAATCTTCCAACATGCCGAAGAGCTATTGCCGGGTGGCGCGCAGGAAATGGTAAAAACGGGGCTTTTTAATGAGCTCGATTTTATTTATGGACAACATATTGCTTCAGGACTTCCTGTGGGAGTGGTTGATATTAAAGAAGGTCCTGCGAGCTCTAACTCTGATACTTATATCATTAAGATTCAGGGAAAAGGTGGTCATGCTTCTGAGCCGAATGACACGATCGATCCGATTATCATCGGTTCTATGATCGTTCAAAAATTACAAACCATCGTTTCTCGTATGGTTTCACCACAAGATCCGGCGGTATTAAGTAATACGGTATTTGAAGCCGGCAGAACAAGTGCACTGAACGTGATACCTGATGTCTGTACATTAGGCGGAAGCGTGCGTTCATCAAGTGATGAAGTGCGAGAAATTCTGAAAAGTAATATTGAAAAAATGGCTCATTCTACTTGCGCTGAATATGGTGCAACCTGCGAAATTAACTACACCGTCGGTTATGGCGTGACCTTTAATAACCCACAAAAAACGGCATTTGTAAAAAGCGTAGCAGAAGAGATGAGCGATACCACGATTATTACTGAAAAATGCATGCTCGGCGGAGAAGATTTCAGTGCATTCTCTAAAATCGTTCCTTCCACATTTGTCTTTGTGGGCGGTAGAAATGAAGAGTTAGGATTTACCTATCCGCATCATCATCCAAAATTTGGCATTGATGAAGATGGTATGCTCTACGGCTTGCAATTACTCACAAATGTTGTGGAACAATATCCCGCTTATTTCCAATAAGTGCGAATAAGTACCATAAATCTTGTAATTATTTCAACTAATTCATAGTGAAGGCATTATCTAAAAAATAATGCCTTTTTTATTGAACTCTCATCTTGGGAAGTTTTCTTGCAAAACAGAGGCAGATTCATAGCTGATTCGAATACTTGCATGCTTCTAAATATTTCGCACCAGCAATCTCAATCCTTTTTAGATTTTGCAACCTAAATTTGTTATCGTTCTAAGAACATTGAAAAATGATTAAAACTATTTACAAGCCTAAAATAGCGATCACAACAATAATAAAATGATTCAAAATCATAAAGGATTTCTTGGTGCAACCTTCTAATCAGACGCTTAAATTGGCGCTTCCCATTTTACTCATTATCGGTAGTACACACTTACTGAACGATTTTATTCAATCGATGCTGACAGCGATCTATCCAATGCTTCAGCATAGCTTTGCGTTAGATTTTGCTAAGATTGGATTAATCAGTCTTGTCTATCAAATGACGGCATCGATTTTACAACCTTGCATTGGCTTTTGGACAGATAAACACCCAAAACCACTACTTTTGCCACTTGGAATGTTGATGACCACAAGTGGCGTTGTACTTTTGAGCTTCGCAACGAGTTATACGCATCTTTTAATCGCTGCTGGCATGATGGGAATTGGCTCTTCCATCTTCCATCCTGAAGCGGTTCGTTTAACCCGCATAGCTTCCGGCGGAAAATATGGTTTAGCACAATCTATTTTCCAAGTAGGCGGCAATATGGGATCAGCATTCGGTCCTCTTGTTGCCGGCATTCTGATTGTGAAATATTCCAATCAAGGCAATATCCTGTGGTTCGCATTAGCAGGATTAATCGCTGCAAGCTTACTGTTATATCTTGGTCTTTGGGGGAAGAAATACCAGACAGGAAACCGTAAAAAACCAGCGGGATTTGTCACATTTCCCTATGGCAAACGCCAAACTATTTGGGCGCTCACGATTTTAGCGACTTTAATCTTTGCGAAATATTTCTATATGTCGAACTTCACAAACTATTTTAGCTTCTATCTCATTGAAAAGTTCAAAGTCGAACCTTCCAATGCCGTGATTTTAGTCTTTGTGTTTTTGGCAGCAATTGCTGTTGGAACCTTTGCCGGCGGACCGATCGGCGATAAGATCGGGCGCAGAACCGTGATCTGGTTCTCCATGATTGGCGCGATTCCCTTCTCTTTAGCGCTACCGCATTTACCCTTTATCGGCGTGATTATTGCCTCCGTATTTATCGGATTAATTCTCGCTTCGGCATTCTCAGCCATTGTAGTATTTGCGCAAGAACTCGTGCCGGGAAATGTGGGAATGATTGCCGGCATTTTCTTTGGTTTAATGTTTGGAATGAGCGGGATTGGCGCACTCTTTTTAGGATGGCTTGCGGATGTTACGAGTTTACAAACCGTGTTTATCTTAACGTCATTTTTACCGTTTTTTGGCTTTCTAACATTTTTACTGCCCAAAGAAGAAGATAAATCCTAAGCCTAATCTCCTTATCAAGGCTTTCTTATTCCAGAAATCCCCTCAAATCAAAGTGATTGCCGTATAATGTCGTGATAAATATTTAAAATATATTCATAAATAAAATATATTCAGAACACCAATTCTGAAATTTGATTGGAGAACTATGCAAAATTTCCCGCCTATCTTTGCAACGATTAAAGCAGGATTACAAAAACTTGGCGCGCGGATGCTACAAAATAGACGTACGCGCCGACTCAGCGCACAACTACTCGCACTGATTCCAACCGTTTTATGGCTTGCGATCCATTCGCCTATTACAAATAGCATCTCGTTTTTAAGCCTCGTTTTCGCCATTCCTATTGCCTATTTTATCTTTACGATGCTCTACGTGGCGCTTCTCTCCTTTATTAAGCGCACATTGGTCTATCGCAAAAGAACCCGCAATATCTCCCCAATCTATAAACGCTTAACCACAAAACAGAGCCTATTTGTCATGGCCATTTTAGCCGTGCCCATGCTTCTGATTTTGTCGCTCCTCTTTATTGATCTTATCTCGCTAGTCGCACAAGTTCCGCCCTCTAAACTTTACGGCGGAGAATATACTTTCCTAACCTCGCTCTACTTTGGCGCTTTTGTGGTGCTCGGTTTTGGCGTTTCTGCATATGTGGCTTCTGTTCGTCATCGCTCCCTTCGTCAATCAGAGAAACGCTTAGAATATACCCAGCAAAAAGATCGGGAAAGTGAAGTGGATCGCCGAATGCTAGAAGGCATTAAGCTCCTTGGCGATAAGAATGAATCGGTACGTTTAGGCGGAATCTATATCTTATGGGAAATCGTTAAAGATGCCTCAAAAGCATTGCCATATCTTGATCAGCGCCATTACAATGTTTACTTTCATCGCTATAAAGATCATCCCATTATTCCTTATCGAACCTCAAAACCGCTTCCTCCTGCGGAAATGAAAGGTCAAAAACACCTTCGTGAACTCTATCTAAAAAGCAATCGAACCGATCTTGCGCAGATCAAAGCGTATCACAAGGCGTTCTCTCTTCATGAGCAAGTGCTCAGTATTCTCTGCGGACATATTCGTACGCTGACAAATTCTGAAGAGTATCTTCTTACATACTATCCATCCCTTGCCATTTCTCGTTTCTCAAAAGCGTATGCCGAACGTTACGATGATGATTCAAAAGTGATTCGTCCACATGAAGAAGAGCCCGGCAATGAGATTCAGATTCTATTTCGCCTCTTAAGTAAAAAAGAGTATTCCCAAGATAAAACATTAGTGCGTGCGCTCAATTTTAAGATGAATTTAGCCAGTGCCATTTTAAAAGGGGCTTATAGCGATCATGCCGATCTTTCTGATGCCAATCTTAGAAATGTAAATTTTTCCTATGCGCAGGCGAACTACGCCACATTTGATAACAGTAGCTGTATTCATGCCAATTTCGATAATGCCACGCTCAATATCTCCAGCTTTACCATGACAGATTGCACTTCCGCTTCTTTTCGCAATGCGCAAATAACCAATACAAGCTTTAAATATGCCAACTGTATTCGTGCCAAGTTTAATAACATCTTCCATAGAGCGAGTTTCTACGGTACCACAATGCTTCATACTAAATTTTCGTATGAAGATTTCATCAATAACCGCATTGAATTTGCCGGCATTAATGGTTTACCTGGGTTTGCAAACTCCTCGAGCTTAGAGCAAGAAGCCATTATTGAGCTGAATAAAGATGAGGAAACTATCTATATTAATCCTAGTCATTTAGAAGCGATTGAAGCTGATCCTGTTCTCTATCAAAAATATTTGGAGCTGATCGAGCAACCCACTTGGCGCATTCCGATTGTGGAAGCAAAGCTCGCACATGAAACACTCATGCGAAGTGGCTCAAACCAACAGCCCGGCGAAGCATATCACGGTCATCGCACGTTAGAGCAGATTAAAACGCGCGATAATCTCGCAGTTTTCCATCGAATGTTTAAAGAGAAAAATCGAAACTCGCCGGCATTTTATGAATCTCTAAGCGATAAAGAGAAAGATTTAGTGACGAAGATGTTCTCCGATTTTGATCTCTTAAAAAAGCGTGAAGAGCTCGGCGGAAAAGTTGATCAATCGGATAAGATTCTTTAACAATCCTCTAAAATTTTCCTAGAACATTTTCCTCGAATATTTTTCATACTATAAACCACTCTCAGATCGTTCTCTAATATCACAGAATCGGTTTAAAACTTTCAAAAGTCCTCAAAAATGACACAAGAACTTCTCTTAATTGGCGACTTTGCCGGCGTTGGTAAAGTCTCATTTTCGGTAATCTCCCCGATTTTAACCAAACAAAATCGCACGTTAAATTACCTTCCCACAGCCGTTGTTTCCAATAGCTTTGATTACGGCGATGCCGTTGTCCATGAATTAACAGAATTTATGGATCAGAGCGTCAAAATGTGGCAAACCCACGATTTTCAATTTGATTTAGTAACAACTGGATTTATCTTTTCACCCAAACAAGTGGAGATTATTCAAGATCTTTTACGCTCGCAAAAACAAAAGCCATTTCTCATTGCCGATCCGATTATGGGCGACTTAGGCGAACTTTATGCAGGATTAAGCTTAGACCTTGTTGCCGGTGTTCGAGCGATGCTTCCACTGGCCGATCTGATGATTCCCAATCTCACAGAAGCCCTACTGATTCTCGGCGAAGAAGATCAATATCAGGATGTGACCGAAGAAAAAGTGCATGATTGGTTACGAAAGCTCCATCATCTCGGCGCAAAGTCCATTCTTATCACAAGCGTTGCGCTCCATGGCGAATTTTTCATCTACGGCTTTAGCAATGATGAACAGCGGATTTTCAAAGTAGCCTATACAATGATTCCCATCCACTTTGGTGGTGCCGGCGATATCTTTACGGCATTAATGGCCAATGAATTCTTAGAAAACCCTAAAGCATCTTTGCAATCCATGGTGGAACGCTCGGCAAAAACCATTAGCGACATCCTCACAGAAGAAGCCAAACGCCCAAGAGAAACCATTGATGAAGTCTATGTGCAGAATTATTTAGAAGTGTTGCAGAAATCCTATCAATGATCTCTGATCCCTCCTCTATTAAAAGCCTTATAAACACGATCAGTAAAAACTACGCCATAAAAAATCCCAATATTTTCTACTGAAATATTGGGATTGATACTATATATCATCTTTCTTATATAAAGATTTCTATATAAAGATCGACTTCATCTTTTGATACGGTTAATTATTGATATACCGTACAACTAATGGCGTAAGGTCCTGATTGAATTGTCTTGAGAGAGCGCATATATACATGCCCGTGAGCGCCTTCCGGCAAATAGAAGCTTGCACCGATAATTTGCAATGTCGCATTCCCCTTAATAGAACAATTCTGATTATAATCATGCAATCTCGGATCTTGCAGGTTTTGATTAAATTCTAAAAAGTAATCTGCATCTTCTAACGCTTCCATCGTCATGCTGTGATATTCATTCAATACAAAAGGATAATTGGGTTCAATACCAATCTTTTGACTGCTTGCAACATTTGGTGTGAATGAAATTTGAAAGCCTTCATCCATCTCATTATAGAAAACGTTTATCTCGCCTTCTAATATTTGTGATCCTACAAAATAGGCATAATCTGCTTCTTGATATGCCACTGTCAAAGGAATCTCTTGAATACCTAAAGGTGCTTGTGGCGCTGATACCGGCGTTTGAGTATTCCCTGTTTGGAATTCTTCACATCCAAATTGAAGCTGTTTTCGTGCTTCCAAGTTATAACCAATCGTAATCTGATCGATCTTTTCCCCTTTTAGCGCATTGGAAGCAACATCACTATATTTATACGGCTCACAATTATAACGCCCTTCCAATACCCAATCTTCACCCTCTTTGGTCATCATCGTATCGCGCCATTTCGATCTCGCTTCATACGAATCACTGACTGAACTCAAGAGCAATTCTCTAAAACCTTCCGCTCTAGAACCTTGATAGAGCTCATGCACGGCAGGATCATAAGCATTTCCGCAAAGATATAGGCAATCAGCGTAATATGTTCCCATTCCTGTCATGCCAAACACAACTTTATTACTAGGAATCGTTTCATCATAGGAAATAATATCTTTTAACGGGAATTGACAACGATCTGTTAAATCAACCGATAAAGTTTCGATAGATTGCCCGTTATAACCTACTTCTAGATGACAACCATTTACAACATATTCTTTTGTATCGTTATAGGTATTCGTTTTGCGTGCAATGCCGATAATACTCTCTAAATACGCAAGATCTGTACCAATCATATCGTATGAGAATACTTCCTCAATTTTGCTATTTGCCACAGCAAAAGGCATGCTCATTACCATTCCTGTACCGACTATCCATTTTAATAATCTCTTCATTATTCCATCATACCTTCTGAAAAAATACGTTAAAGTCACTAAAAATATCTATGAAGATTGAAGTTTATCATTAATAAAAACTGATATTAATTTAATAGTAAAAATAAATATTTAAATTTAACAAGAGATATAATCAATAATCGATACCTATTGAAATATCCTTTATGATGTCAAAAATAATGTTAAAAAAGAATGCTCAATGTTTTCTATCTAAATATTAATCCGATCTGGCTTAATATACATAGTTCAAAACTCAAAAAGACAACAATTCAGATTATGACAAACCACGATGATTTCGCACACCAAGTTTACGCAATTATTGCGAGTATTCCCGAAGGAAAAGTCACAACATACGGCGCAATCGCAAGATTAGCCGGCGTTCCCACTTACGTTCGGCAAGTATGTGCCGTTCTTCGCACCATTCCAAAAGATAGCATTCTTCCTTGTCATCGTATTATCAGCGGACAAGGAAAAATCACGGTTACCGGCGAAAGTTATCTGCGCCATAAAAAGAAACTTCTCAAAGAAGGCATTGTTTTCAATGAGCGAGATAAAGTCGATTTTAAGGTGTTTGGGTGGAATTATCCGTATTAGATTCTCTTTATTCCTACTCTATTTAAATAAGCACCGACTAAATATTCATTCCATACTTTGAATGCTATCGCTCATAAGAGAGCTACAATCATTTTTAAACCTTGACTATCTACCTACTAGTAGATAAGTTATCTTTATTATTGATTTATAGAGGTATATATATGTCGAGACATAAAGAGATTTTACATTTAACAAGCCGATATATTCGATCATACGGGTATAGTAACTTTAGCTATGCAGATCTTGCCAAAGAAATTGGTATTACAAAGGCAAGCCTACATTACCATTTCCCGACTAAAGAAAATTTAGTGATAACTTTATGCCAAAGTATTCAAGAATCCTGGGAAAAAAAACTCCATGAGATCATCTCAGAAAACAGTCAACGCTCCCATCTAGATCAAATGTCTCTGTTTATTACAGCCAATACTGATTCTCTTGAATGCAATCAAACTTGTGCCTTAGTTGCTCTACTGAATAATTATGAAACGCTCCCTGAAGATCTAAAAAAACAGGTCACTGAGCTCTCTCAGTATGAGTATGCGCTTTATCTCTCCTTTATCCAGAAAGCGATTCAAGCCAAAGAGCTCAAAAGCTCTTTAAATGCTGATCTTTGCGTCGTCGAGCTGATCTCTTTGATAAAAGGTTCGTTAATCTATAAACGATTATATTCAGATATTGGAGAAAAATTTAATTGTGTAGACCTCATTCTACAAAACCTACTTCGAACATGGAGGAATCAATAGTATGACTCTTAAGAAAAAACGTATTGTAATCACAGGTACCGGTCTTGTGACCCCATTGGGTTCCGATGTTGATACCGTTTGGCAGCGACTCATTAATGGAGAATCAGGCATTGACTACTTACCACCTTTGTATGATGGCTGCGGGGTAAATATTGCAGGGATTGTCAAAAATATCCACCAAGATCCTATCGCTGGGTTTAATCCAGATATTTCTATCTCTCCAAGAGACCAAAAGCGCATGGAACGCTTTATTTTATTTGCGCTTGTTGCTACAGAACAAGCGCTTAAAGAGGCTAATTGGCTGCCTGAAACAGACAATGAAAAATTGCGTACAGCAACCATTATTGCATCAGGAATTGGTGGTCTAAAAACCATTCAAGAAAGTGCTATTTCTCTTTACGAAACACCTACTAAAAAGTTATCTCCCTTCACAGTCCCTTCCTTTTTAGCAAATTTAGCAGCTGGACAAGTTTCCATTAAATATCAATTTAAAGGCTCGCTAGGAACTCCTGTAACTGCCTGTTCAGCGGGGATTCAAGCCATAGGAGATGCTGTTAGAATCATTCAAAATAGTGAAGCTGATATCGCTATTTGTGGTGGAGCTGAATCATGTATCGATTCTGTGGCGCTTGCAGGATTCCACGCAGCTAGAGCTTTAACCACAGAATTCAATTCTCAGCCTCATCGTGCATCCCGCCCTTTTGATACTGATCGTTCAGGTTTTGTAATTGCTGAAGGATCTGGAATTTTAGTCATAGAATCTTTAGAGCATGCACTCAATAGAGGCGCAAAACCCATTGCTGAAATAGTTGGTTACGCAACAACAGCTGATGCATTTCATATTACCGCTTCTTCTGACGATGCTGATGGGGCTTATCGTTCTATGAAAAATGCCATTCATATGGCAGATATCTCTCCAAATCAAATTGATTATATCAATGCTCATGCGACCTCAACTCCTCTTGGGGATATCAGTGAAATAACAGCTATCAAAAGATTATTCAAAAATCATAAAGTTGCCATTTCTTCTACAAAATCCTCAACAGGACATCTGCTTGGTGCCGCCGGAGGGATAGCGGCTATTTTTACAGCGCTCTCTCTAAAAAACCAAATAGCTCCGATTTCTTTAAACTGTGACAATATCGATCCTATCGCTCAGGATCTCAATATTATTCATGAAAGATCTATGCCTATGCCAATACAATATGCCTTGTGTAATGGCTTTGGATTTGGTGGCGTCAATGCATCTTTAGTGATGAAAAAATGGATTGATGCATAAAATGACTCGTCATGAAAAAAGCCAGCAATTGCTGGCTTTCTCATTCGTGACATTCATCACAACTAAAATAATGATTAAAATGATTAAAGGAATCGATCTAATGATCGTTTTCCAAATATTCTGGTTCTTTCGGCAATGCAAAACTACAGAAGAAACAAACGACAAGCATAATGGAAACATAGATAAAGAAGTATTCCGCATGCCCAATATTTTTAAACTCTGTGGCAATCGATACTGCCGTTCCTCCAAACATCGCATTTCCAAAGGCATAAGATAATCCAACACCTAAGGCTCTTACCTCTGTCGGGAACATTTCTGCTTTTACTAAACCACTAATTGAGGTGTAAAAGCTTAAGATAAAGAGCATTAACACTAAAAGAATTCCAAGCATCCATACGGAGTCTTTCATTGCCGGCATTGCTAAACCCATAATCGGAAAAATTGCGAGAAATCCTAATGCACTGAAAAGAAGCATCGAAGCTCTACGCCCGATTCTATCGCCAATCGCTCCAAATAGTGGCTGACTAATCATAAAGACAAATAAACCTGCCGTCATAATATATCCCACCACTTTATGATCCACGCCCATTCCAATCATGTAGTTTCTAGAATAAACCGTAATTGTATAGAACGCTAATGATCCTCCGGCAGTGTAACCCACGACTAATAAAAACTGCTTCCAATAGCCTCTAAAGAGCGCAATTAAACTTCCCGATTCTTTAGATTCTCGTTGCTCTGCTGTCGTAGTTTCATCAATCGTTCGGCGAACCCAAAGAGAAACTAGTGCGGCTAATCCTCCGATAAAAAATGGAATTCTCCATGCGCCGGCTTCCAATTGCTCAGTTGAAAGGAACGTCAAAAGTACAACGCCCAATAAGCTTGCAAGTAATTGTCCACCTGAAAGCGTGACATATTGGAAAGAAGCATAAAAACCTCGACGACCCCGAAGTGCAACTTCACTCATATAAGTTGCAACGGCACCATATTCTCCGCCAACGGATAATCCTTGGAACATTCTGACTAAGAGCAATAATATCGGCGCCCAAATCCCTACTTGTTCATAGGTTGGTAAAATTGCAAAGCAGAAAGATCCTGCTCCCATCATCACGATTGAAATCAACATCGATTTTTTGCGTCCATATTTATCCGCAATCCAACCAAATAACCAACTACCTAATGGGCGCATAAAAAAACTAAGCGCAAAAGCACCCCAAACTAAAAAGGAACCTTTCGTTCCATCTTGTGGGCCTGTTAGAGCAACCGTAAAGTAAGTGGCAAAAACGGCATAAATATAGAAATCAAACCATTCAACGAGATTTCCTGATGCGGCTCCCACGATTCCAAAGATTCTCTTACGGCGCTCTTCCGGCGTATATTGTGCAACTGTTTTATTCATAACAATGATCCTAAAAAATAAATATTGCTATGAATATACAAGAAGTTATTTATAGAAAAGTAAATGACCAGAATCAAAATGTACTCGGCTAATAAATCGATAACACATCAATCTAAAACAACATAACTAATTGATATAAGATAATTAAATAAAATCATATTCTGTTAATATCCTCCTATTAAAAATAGGATTCTTGATTAAAAAATCAGAATTAAAACCCTAACCATTTTTATTAACTCCAAAATTACTAAGTTCGTGAATCCTTTTTTAGAGATATTTATAAACTATGAATCCATCAAACAATTCTCAATCCTCTTCACGTTTTTTCCTATTATTTAGGATTGTGCTTTTCGTTGCGGCAATTCCTGTCGCAATAGGCGCTATGTTGATAACTCTCTTAGCCGCTATCTGGAAAGAATCTGAGCCGCTTTTAATCGTCATTATCCCAATTGTCATTGCATTAACCTATTTACTCTATTGTTTGTTATTCCATAAAGGCGTTGCGAAATTTGTGAAGGTTTTCATCTCAATTGTACTCACAATCATTCTGAGCTTTATATATATCCAGTTGTATTATCACTACTATTAATGCCGGCGAATGAACCACTATTTTCAAAAAACGAGAAACTTAGGAATTCCCATGGATCAATCTCAAAAAAACACTTCCCCATCAGCCTCAGTGCAGTTATTCAATATTTTTCTCTTTATCGGTGCAATATTTGGTATTGGCTCTGTCGCTTTTGTAATCTCGTTTATCGCGCTTTATTATCAAAATATAACGATTGTTTTTGCCATTATCCCAATCTATCTCGCCATAATATATGGGTTATTTCTCTTACTGTTTAATGCAAAAGTTCCTGCCTTCGTCCGAACTACTACTTCTGTTTTACTGACGATTATTCTGATTTTGATTGCGATTAGTTGGAAATTTATCGTAGATTAGTTTTATTTTCAAAAAGTTACTAATAACATACTAATACACCTAAGAAGGATTAAAAAGACACTATGAACTCCAATAATAATGATAAAACCATCTGGGCATGGATTCGAGTTTTAAGAATCTTCATATTTATCATGATTGCGATTCCTGCAGGATTTTTTAGCGTGATATTAGGAATGATTTCTATATCAACCCCATTCATTATCGCGATTGTTATTTTTTACCTGCTTTTCTTGGCGTTGTTATGGGTTTCTCTGTCTTCTCAGGAAATATCTCTAGATAGGAAAGTTATTTTATGGTTCCTTTATATTGGTTTCGCCATCTTCACAGCTTTAGTCTTATAATTTGCGAAGTATTGACTCATGCTCATTCTTGGAATTATCTCTCTGTTTCTTTGCTTAATCGTTATTCTCTATTTTACAATTTTCAATAAAGAAATTTCGCTCATCATAAAAGTCCTCATATTGATTTGGTTCAGCATTCCCATAATCGTACTTTGTAGCCTATTGATTGAATAGTAGTATTAAAAAACACATCTACTATCGTCATCTCGTTATCAGTAATTGAATCTGCACTTCTAAACCAATTTCAAGAAAACTCTAAATACTCTACTTTTAAACGGCACTAAAAATAGGAGAATTACAACAACCTATGAAACATTCAAAAAAAATTATAGCCGAAAAAGTAGGTATTTTTATCATGGCCACTTTTTTTTCCGCTGTTATCGCTTATGTTTTACTATTTCTCGCTGCTCTTGCAGGTAACAAAGAACTTTTGATTACCATTCTTATAGGCTTTGGGATACAAACTTTATTGCTCTTCATTTCCTTGTTTATAAAAAGGATCTCTAGAAGGATAAAACTATATTTATGGCTAATCTTTATGATTGCCATTGTGATCGCTCCGTTTATCGATATTCAGCAGAAAAAACATTATTACAATTTAGCAACTATTAATGAACAAGCCTTTGAAATTATGGCTTATAGCCCTTTTAAAAAGGGGAATATTACAGCAAAACTTGATCAACCGAGTACGCTTTCTCTGAAAGAAAACTTACCCATTTTAGATGGTGCAAGAGCGTTATATCCTGTGTATGCGGCATTTGCACAAGCGGTTTATCCTAAGGGAAATTATGATTTCAAAAATAGTGCAGTCAGCTATTACAATACAATTGAAGCTTATCAGCGACTGATCTCCCATCAAGCCGATATGATATTTGTTGTAGAACCTTCGAGTGCCCAAATTCAAGATGCAAAAGATGCCAATGTGGCCTTCGATTTAACGCCCATTGGTAAAGATGCTTTTGTCTTTTTTGTGAATAAAAACAATCCTATCCAAAATCTCACAAGCGAACAAATTCGAGATATCTACTCAGGGAAAATTACGAATTGGCAACAACTAGGCGGCAATAAAGAACCCATTCGAGCATTTCAGCGTAATGAAGGAAGTGGTAGTCAAACTGCTTTTTTAAAATTTATGCAAAACACTCAACCAGTAGAAGCACTACAAGAGGATATTTCCAAAGGAATGGGAAGTATCATCCAACAAACGGCAAATTATCGTAACCACGGCAATGCCATTGGGTTTTCATTTAGATTTTTCGCCCAAACGTTAATCGCTAATGGAGAGATTCGTTTTTTAAGTATTGATGGTGTTGCACCTTCTGTTGAAACCATTCAAACCGGAGAATACCCTTTAACAGCAAACTTCTACAGCGCTGTTTTAGAAGAGAATACAAAACCGCATATTCAAGAATTACTGGATTGGATTCTCTCAGAACAAGGGCAAGAATTAATTGAAAAAACCGGATATGTACCAATTCAGTAACGAAATAATTAAAGGATGTCATGACCAATGTCTAAAAACAGATCTCGAAAAAAGCATAATAAAATCATCTCTTTCCTCATTTTTACGCTAATAAGTAGCTTTTACGTCATGCTGCTTATTTCAATCGTTGGCTGGCATCAAAATACGACTTTTCAAGTCTTACTGTTAATCTACTATCCTATTTTTCTTCTGCTAATTTTGTGCTCGTTATATACAAAGATTATTAGTAGGCATCAAAAATTTTGGATGTGGTTATTGATTATATTGATATTAGTCGCACTACCATTTTTGATAAATTAATCTGAAATACTCATCAATTAAATTACGCATAGCTCAAAATGAAAATCCCCGTAAATACTCTATTTACGGGGATTTTCTATGAGTTTGTAATCATTGATTCACGATCTCTAGTCTATTAATATTTCTCTACTATTTCTCAAGTACTTTTTAAAAACTACTTCAACATCAAATCATAAATCAAAATGCCGGCAGCAACGCCTACATTTAAGGATTCTGCTTGTCCGAGCATCGGGATTTTCACTTTGGTGGTCGCTAGCTTTTGAATATTCGGATGAACGCCTTGCCCTTCATTCCCCATGATTAATGCGCATTTTTGAGGTTTTGGAAGCTCATTGTAAAAGGTGGCTTCTTCTAAAGTTGTTACCCATGATTCATAACCGGCAGCATGCAGTTCCGGCAAAATATCGGCGAGGTTTCCTCGCAAAATCGGTAACTGAAAGAGCGCACCTTGTGTTGCGCGAATCGTTTTATCGTTAAAGAGATCCGCGGATCCTTCGCCGAGAATCACTGCCGTAAATCCCGCCGCTTCAGCGGTGCGAATCATAGTGCCCACATTGCCGGGATCTTGCACATTATCAAGTAGTAACAGATGCGGTAATGCTCTTTTTAGATTTGCTCTATTATCTGAGTTTTCAAGATGAAAGGATTCCTTCGAGCCTTTACTAGATGCTGTTTCTGCAATCTGTAATATAGTTTCCAAAGAGTGTTTTGGTTGTTTTAATACCGCAATAATCCCTTGTGGCGCCGGCGTTTGGGAAAGGGTTGTTACTATACTTTCCGTAATCATGATCATCTTAATAGCGTTTGGGAAAGCATCTGCATTTTGCTGTAATAATGCTTCAATGCCGGCAAGTGCGGATTTGTCGCAATTGTCCGCAAACAAAATAGCTTCAATCTCTCCGTGATGTTGAATCGCTTCAATGACTAAATGAAACCCTTCAATCACAAAGCGCCCTTCTTTATCTCTTTGACGCTTCTGCTCAAGCTTTTTAATCGCCTTAATCTTAGAATTTACGGCAGAAGTGATTTCTGAATAATTGATCTTCATAAAGGATAATCCGGTGCTCTATCTGATAAGTGGAATGCCGGCAATTATAGCGCGAAAGCGAATCAATGTCGGCATTATTCCATTGTTTGTTCATTAGGATTAATTTGCTCACTTCTAAATCAAAGCTGATTCACGGCGGGAGAGAATGTTTGCATGCTTTTCACAACTTCTCGCCCGCAAGTAAGATCACTATTTCTGAAGTTTAATGCCGGAAAAATGACAGATTCCATATTTCAGCAAGCAACAAAAGAGCTTAAGCAAAGCCAACAATGTCGGCGCACGAACTTGTGAAAGCACAAGAATCGTTATATCCGACATCATGCAAGTGCTTTAGAATCCAGATTACAATCCGAGTTTGCATCTTTTATAACGCTGAAAGAAAGCTGATTCATGGCGGGAGAGAATGTTCGCGTGCTTTTCGCAACTTCTCGCCCGCAAATGAGATCACTATTTCTAAAATTTTAATGCTGGTATTTGATCATAAAATCTTAAAATTCAATATTCAAAATTTAAAATGCCGGAAAATGATAAATCCCAAATTTCAACAAGCAACAAGAGAGCTTAAGCAAAGCCAACAATGTCGGCGCACGAACTTATGGAAGCGCAAGGATCGTTATATCCGACATCATGCAAATGCTTTAGAATCCATTCTTTCATCTTTGATAATGCGGAATAAAAGCTGATTCACGGCGGGAGAGAATGTTTGCGTGCTTTTCACAACTGCTCGCCCGCAAGTAAAATCCCTATTTCTGAAACTTCACGCCCACAATGTCGGCGCACGAACTTATAGAAGCGCAAGAATCGTTATATCCGACATCGTGCAAGTGCTTTAGAATCCGTGACGAAAATTCCTAAAACTCCTCTTCCACAAATTCCATCGCATCTTTGAGGTTTACCGATACTAAACGGGAAACGCCGGGTTCTGCCATTGTGACGCCGATGAGAGAATCAGAAATCGTCATGGTTGCTTTATTGTGCGTGATGAAGATGAATTGTACTTTTTCACTCATTTCATCAATGAGTTCACCGAGTCTTCGAACGTTGGCTTCATCTAACGGCGCATCGACTTCATCGAGCATACAGAACGGCGCTGGGTTTAAATTGAAAATCCCAAATACGAGTGCCATTGCCGTTAAGGCTTTTTCTCCGCCAGAAAGAAGATGGATCGTTCCCGGTTTTTTGCCCGGCGGATGGGCGATAATATTGACGCCACTTGTAAGCGCATCATCATCAGTGAGTTTGAGGTATGCTTCTCCGCCACCAAACAGACGTGGGAATAATCTTGAGAAGTCGGCATTCACGGCATTAAAGGTTTCCATAAAGCGCATACGAGTTTCATCATCAATCTCTTTAATGGCTTTTTCGAGCATTTGTAGCGCTTCTTCCAAATCGCTATTTTGCGTATCTAAATACTCTTTTCGCTCACGAAGTTCTTCCGCCTCCGTAATCGCCACTAAGTTTACGGCGCCGATTTTCTGAATGGCAAATTGCTTCTCTTCAAGCTCAGCTTCTAACATCGCAATGGATTTATCAGCATGATTGGTTTCTGCTTCCAAAATCTCTTCTTGGCTAATTTCAACGAGTAATCCGCCCCATTGTTCTAGAATCATCGCTTGCTTGGTTTTAAGCTCCGCTTCTTTAATGGAGAATTGATTGAGCTGATCTTTCTGTACGCTAAGCGCTGATTCATATTGCCCTTTCTCCGTTTCAAGCGCATTCAACAACTCTTTCGAAGTTTCAAATTCTGCCCGAATTTCAATTAAACTTGATTCAAATTGCGATAAATTCTCTTCGGCAATGAGCTTTGATTCTTCCGTTTCTCTGATTTGCTTTGCATAGTTGGTTTTATCTTGTTGCAATGCCATGCGCTGACGTAAAATCGTTAATTCTGATTCCGCACGGAGCTTTCGTTCTTTCACTTGCAATAAAGAGCGTTCCACCGCATCTTGATGACGTTTTTTCTCTAAATGAAGATTTCGCTGATGATCGAGCTGTTTTTTATCGGTTTCATAGCGAAGCTTCAAAGATTCATAACGCTCTTGAATGGCTTCCCAACGCTCATTTTCGGCAATGAGCGTGAATTCTTTGGTTTCGATTTCCGCTTTAAGATCCGTCAATAAGGTTTGCGTGATTTCATCTTCTTTTAAAAGCTCATGTAATCTACTTTCAATACGATGTTGCTCTTTTTCCTGATGGGATTTCGCTTGCATGAAAAGGCTCAATTTTTTCTCTAATTCAAAGAGTTCTCGTGAACTTTTTTGAACTGTTTTTTGCGCTGTTTCAATCTCTGCTTGAAGCGCCGTTAATGCTTCATCTTTCTCATAGAGCGTTTCATCTAAAATCTCTAAACGCGCATCAATATCCGCCATTTCTAAAATGGCATTTTCTAAAGAGCGCTGTCTTGCAAGAATCCCAAAGTTTGCATCTTCGCTACTGTAAATCGCCCAATCGAGTCCAAAAATAAAGCCCGATTTTGTAACGATGATTTCATGCAACCCAAGGGATTCACGAAGCTCGATAAATGCCGGCTGTTTCTCAATCGCAAGCGGATCAATCTCGGCATCATCAAACACATAAATATGCGATAAAAGCGAGCCTAAACCTAAATCACTCTCAAGGTAAAACCCTAAATGTTTGGAACTAAATTCAAAGGTTTTTTGCCCCAAAATATAGCTTTTGCCGGCACGTTTTTTGGTATCCATTAAGAGCTGTTGATTCAAAATAGAATCCACCGCACCATTCCAACCATCTTTTACCTGAATATGCTCAAATAGCGGAGATTGGTTCACTTTCTCCTCTGAAACCACCATCTTTTCCAGCATGCTGACTTCGCCGGCAAGCTGATTGCGAGATGCCGATAATTGACGCTGTTCCACTTCTAGAGATTGTAATTCTCGCTTCAAGATCAGATGCGATGCTTCTTTCGTTTCAATGGTTTGATTGAGTTGTTCTACTTCGCTTGTTTTGAGAATCAGCGTTTCTTCCAAAATCATCGCTTCGCTATCGTCATCGGATGAAATCGTGAAAGCGCCGGCACTTGCTTGTAAACGAGTGCGTTCATCAAGGGATCTTTCCGCTTTCTCTTCCTGATATTGCAAACTATGACGATTAAGTTCGAGTTTCTGTTCAAGGGTTTTCAGGCGATCTTTCACTTCTGAATACTCTTTCTGCGCTGAATCTACGGAAGTTTGAAGTTCTGTAATGTTCTCTTCGCCTTGCCAAATAATATCCGCTTCCGATTCGAGGATAAATGCCGATTCATCGAACGTGGTTTGCAATGTTTCAAGCTCTAAACTGCTTGTTTTAAATTCTTCTTCTAAACGAATGCCGTTCTCTTGCCATTCCGCTTGCGATTCTAAATCCCGCTGTTCAAGGGCTTTAATGCGAATGAGCTCATGGGCTAAATGATCTACCGCTTTTTTATAGGGATAGAGCTCTTCATTTTTCTTCGCAACCACTTGCTCTAAGGCTTCAAAAACTTTCTTCTGATCAAAAAGTTTTTCCGTGACCTGATTTAAGCTTTCTACCCGCTGTTGAAAGATTTCATATTCCGATTCATGGCTATCGAGCAAGCTCTGAATTTCCAGCTCCATTTCTGACTTTTGCAGATGCAATTCGGCATAAAACAGCGTGCGCTCTTCTCGGCGTAAGAATTGATATTTGCGAGCCGTTGCCGCTTGTTTTTCAAGCTTTGAAAGTTGTTTTCCAAGCTCTAAACGAATATCCGTTAAGCGCTCTAAATTCGTTCTTGTATGATCAATGCGAAGCTCGGTTTCATGCCGGCGTTCTTTATATTTGGAAATATTCGCTGCTTCCTCAAAAAAGGTGCGAAGCTCTTCCGGTTTCGATTCCACAATGCGGGAAATCATACCTTGCTCAATAATCGCATAAGAACGTGGCCCAAGCCCTGTTCCTAAGAAGATATCAGTAATATCTCGTCGGCGACAACGCGCGCCATTTAAGAAGTATTGGCTTTTGCCATCTCGATCGAGCACTCTGCGAACGCTAATCTCACGATATTCCGCCCATTTACCGCCAAGCTTGCCCTCATCATTATCAAAAATCAGTTCAATGGATGCCATTCCTGCAGGTTTCCGGCGCTCTGATCCATTAAAGATCACATCCGACATGGATTCGCCGCGAAGTTGCTTCGCCGAAGATTCTCCCATCACCCAACGCACGGCATCAATGATATTAGATTTACCGCAACCATTGGGGCCGACAATGCCGTTGAGCTTTCCTGTCAGCACAAAGGTTGTTTGATCCACAAATGATTTAAATCCTGAGAGCTTTACTTTACTTAATCGCATATTTCTTCTTTTAACGGCTTTTGATTTGATGATTTTTTGATAAAGATTTCGGCTAATTCACGCCTTATTGAACGCTGAATGCTTACGAATGACGAGCCTTTTATCGAGTATTTTATGAACGCTATAAAATAGCATAGATTCTCTATTCTAAGAACGGTAATGATTAATCGCTTCTCTCTTTTCCTAGAGTTTTCTCTTTCAATGAAAATAGAGAATAAGACCTCAAAACTCTAAATCTAACTCTGAATCCGAACCTGAACCTCATCAAATAGCACGTATCAAATAATGCTTGTTAAAAACTGTTGAAGATTGCCTCTTTTTAACACGAGCATGGATTTTTATCATACATAACATATATACTATCGATGCAAATTTACATTCATAGTTTAAAACCGTCTTGCCAAGCTGTCTTAGGAGCCGAAATATGCCGGATACAGATACCTCAAACGCCCTTTTTAGCGGCGCTTTTTTTGAGAACTTTTTAGCCATTTCAAGATATGAAACCATTCTATCTTTAGTGGTATTACTCGTTGCCTTTTTTGTGATCTATCAATTACAGAAACGCAAAGTGAGCTTTTTTATCAGAATGTTCGCAGGGCTCATTTTAGGAGCCGGCATTGGGCTTGGTATTCAGGCTTTGGCAGGATTTCCGGATGGTTCAACCGTTGTGTTAAAAGAAACGAGCACTTGGTACGGCTTATTTGGACGCACGTTTATTGCCTTTATTCGTATGCTCGTGATTCCCCTTGTATTTGTGTCGATCGTGAAAGTGATTTTAGATTTTGGTGGCGACAAACAGCTGACGAAAGTGACGCGCCGAGGGATTTTCTGGCTTCTATTTACCACCGGCATTGCGGCGATTCTTGGCATGATTTTAGCATCGATTATGGGCTTAGGAAAAGGCGATGAAATCATTGAAACCGCTGCAACCCAAAGAGAATACACAACGCTTGTCGATACTTTCGTAAATCTTGTGCCGAACAACATTATTAGCGCCATGAATAGTAATAATATTATCGGGCTTGTGATTTTCTCAGCGCTGATCGGTATAGCCGCAAATCGCATGGCACCGAAAGTGCCGGAAGCAATGAATATCTTTAAACTCTTTATTGATGCGCTTCACAAAATCGTGATGAGTATTACGATGACCATTATCAAATATATGCCGTATGCCGTGATTGCACTCCTTGCCGGCACGATTATTTCTAATGGGATTCCGGCACTGAAAAAGGTATCGAGCTTTGTGCTTGCAATCTATATTGCGTCTTTTGTGATGATCCTCATTCATCTCATTATTATTGCGGCGCACGGTTTATCGCCGATGATGTTCCTGAAAAAATCTCGTGATACGTTAGTAATGGCATTCTCTAGTAGATCCTCTGTGGGAACGCTTCCATTAACAATCTCTACGCTGACAGAACGCATGGGCGTTTCCGGCGGTACGGCCAACCTCATTCCATCGCTTGGCACTACAATGGGCATGAATGGTTGTGCAGGCTTCTTCCCGGCACTTCTCGTGATGATGGTGGCGAATATGGTGGGGATTGAGATGAATTTACAGTTCTACATTATGCTGCTTATTGTGATTGTGATCGGTTCAATCGGCATTGCCGGCGTTCCGGGAACCGCAACGATTGCGGCAACTATTGCCCTTTCAGGAATGGGAATGGGCGAATATTTCCCACTGATTGGCATGGTACTCGCTATTGATCCTGTGATTGATATGGCAAGAACGATGACGAATATCTCCGGCGCAATGACTTCGGCAGTTGCAACGGATAAAGAGCTTGGATTACTCGATCAAGCTAAATTCAAAGATGGCAATGCAATGCTTGAGGATAGAGTTTCGTAATCTAATCAGTCATATCTTTAGTCACATCTTATAAGTCATATTTCTTGGGATATCATGACTTGTAGAAGGTTTCTAGGGACTTTTACCACACATAGTTGACACTTTTCACAATAGTCATAATAATCGGCAATATAAGTAAATGGATAAATGGATTCATTACATTATATTGCCGATTTTTACATTCTGAATGAGCCTTTCGGGTATTTCATTCTATGAATCCATCATCAATATTCAGTATTCATGCATCACTTAATGCATCACTTAATGCATTAAAAATAAAAGATCAGAAAAATAAAAAATAAGAGTTAATACTCTACCCCTTGATTTTACTCGTGACTGACGAAAAAGGATTTTCTTCATGCGCATAAAAAAAATAGAAAACAAAGAACAACAACGATTCAGTTGGACATTTGCGATCACTATTAGCTTTATTTTTGTAACTTGGATTGTGGCTATTTATCTCACTTTCAAAAGCCCAGATAACGAAAGTATATTTTTTGATGCCATTGTGGCGCTCTTTACCGGCGTGGCATTTACCGGTGTAATCTATTCTCTTCATTTACAGCGTCAAGATTTACAGCTCAATCGAGAAGAATTACAAATTAATCGTAGTGAGATTGCACGCGCACGCGCAGAACTGAAAGAACAGAATGCAAGTTTAGAAAAGCAGACCTTTGAGCAACACTTTCAATTTATGCTACTCACATTCTCCAAAAAAACAGATCTCTTATCAGAAAACTACTCGACCAACGAATATTTGGCAGATTTAAAGATTATTGAATTGCCAGAGAGAATTGTGTTCCCAGAACCTGACTTTATTGTGAAATTTACGCCAGAGCGTTTAAACGCTATCAAAGCTTTTAGCGATCTTTTAAGCTATTACGATCTTCACTATAAATTTGATGACAAAACCCATTCAACGGCGCTCTATATTGCGAAACTTTCTATTACAGAGCAATTATCGTCACTGATGAAAGTGGTCAACAAACTCTCTTTAGAACATGAGAATTTCACGTATCTTCAACCTTCCATCAAAGAAGCGATGAAAAATGGATTATTTTTAGCGCAAAAATATCAGCTGATTCATTTCAAATAAAACAGTTTCAATCAGCTGATTCACTGATTTAGATTTAGATTTAGATTTAGATTTAGATTTAGATTTAGATTTAGATTTAGATTTAGAGATGCAGGATACAGCGGGCAAGAAGATTGACATGCATTGTTATTTAACTTATTGAAATTATTTAAAAATACTGATTCGGATCTTCTTCCCTCTAAGTGAAATGCTAACCATGACGTTTTTAACGCTTTAGATTTAACCCCAACCACGATAGTTTAGAACTTCATCCCGTGCTAATGAGCAGATGGGAAGCACATCGCTATCTGATGATTCACAAATCAGTTTTTGGGAACGATCTTTCCCACGATATTTCTTAGCAACCATACAAACTTCTACACTTGCTCTTGCATGAGTAATTTGAATAGGATCAATGCCACCAATTTGCGCACTAATTCCTTTTTCAACTTCATCTGCCGCTTGCACACAGCTATAAAAATCTTGCTCAATGGCTTCCTGTGCTTTTTTTGCACCTTGGTGATTTGCCATCTTAGTAGCATTCTCACTTTGCCAAAGGGTTGGATTATACCAAAGTGCAGTTTCGTAATATTGATCTTGCGCCTCTTTTGGCATCTGACGTTCTTTCTCAAGCTCGGCACGATAATGATCCATTGCCCTATTTTGTGAATCGGCAACAGAGGCGCAACCTGCAATCCAGAGCGATGCAAGCATGAGAATGGAAGCTTTTATACAGTGATTCATCTTGATACATTCCTTTAGGTAACTCTTATTCTGACTAAACTATACCCGAAATCCGTTGTTGTCTATTTCCTTTGGAAGAAAATCTCTTTTTCGTATATAATACGGGGTTAATTTTTACACTTCATGAAGGATATACAAGTGATTGATCCACGCCTATTAAGACAAAATTTAGATGATGTTGTTCATGCGCTTGAAAAACGCGATTACAAAATGGACACAGCACGCTTTAATGAACTTGAAGAAAAGCGCCGTGTGTTACAGATCTCCTTGCAAGAGTTGCAAAATGAGCGTAATACCACTTCCAAGAAAATTGGAATGGCAAAAGCGAAAGGCGAAGACGTATCTGAGATCTTGGCATCCGTTGCCCAATTGGGAGATAAGCTCTCTGAAGCTGAAACTACTCTCAATGGCATTAGTGAAGAATTAAATGCAATGCTCCTTGATATGCCAAACATTCCGAACAGCGAAGTGCCTGTTGGGAAAGATGAAGATGATAACGTTGAGATCAAACGTTGGGGAACGCCGAGAGAATTTGATTTCGAACCAAAAGATCATGTGGCATTAGGCGAAAATAGTGGCATGGATTTTGAATCTGCGGTGAAAATCAGTGGATCACGCTTTGTTGTTTTAAAATCAAACATGGCAAAACTTCATAGAGCATTAGCGCAATTCATGCTTGATACGCATATTGAAGAGCATGGTTACACAGAAGTAAACGTGCCGGTGATTGTGAATCAAAAGAGCCTTTACGGCACAGCGCAATTACCAAAATTCTCTGAAGATCTCTTCAAGCTTGAAGATGAGCGTAATTTCTACCTGATTCCTACGGCAGAAGTTCCCCTTTCAAACCTTGCACAAGATGAAATTTTAGAAGAAGCAGAATTGCCAACACAGCTCGTAGCACACAGCACATGCTTTAGATCAGAAGCAGGAAGCTACGGCCGTGATACTCGCGGAATGATTCGTCAGCATCAATTTGAGAAAGTAGAACTCGTTCACTTCACAAAACCTGAAGATTCTTATGATGCGCTTGAAAGATTAGTCACTCACGCAGAAACGATTTTAGAAAAATTAGAACTCCCTTATCGCCGTGTTGTACTTTGCACCGGAGATATGGGCTTTTCAGCAGCAAAAACGTATGACTTAGAAGTGTGGCTTCCAGGACAAGAGAAATATCGTGAAATCTCTTCATGCTCAAACTGTGAAGATTTCCAAGCTCGCCGTTTAAAAGCACGTTTCAGAAACAGTGAAACAGGCAAACCTGAGCTTCTTCATACGCTTAATGGTTCAGGATTAGCAGTGGGTAGAACGCTTGTTGCGGTTCTTGAGAACTATCAAGAAGCTGATGGTCGCATTCGTGTGCCGGAAATACTTAAACCTTATATGCGCGGTGTTGAGTATATCTAATAGTAATAGCTAACGGCTAACAATAGATCATTCTCAACTCGAAGCAGTAAAGGAAGGTTCGATCTTTCTGATCAACCTTCCCTTTTCAAAAAAATATCATCAATTCCATCTAGATTTCTGTTTCTATCCTTAGTTTTTATATCACTAATACATGAACTTATTATGAATGTTAGCGAGAATCACGATAAAATAGAGATTCGGATGAGTCTTGACCCTTTTAGTAACGAATCAAATTGTGAGTTTTACATTCACAATAAAAAGCTGAAAATCAATCATGATCATCAGCCCAAATCCGTAATATTTAATTTAAGATAACTCCCTTCATCCGTGGAATTATCTGTTATTTTAGGAGAAATTAATCATGGCATTAATGATTACAGATGAATGCATTAACTGTGACGTATGTGAACCAGAGTGCCCAAATGAGGCGATCTCAATGGGTCCTGAAATCTATGTGATCGACCCAAATAAGTGCACAGAATGCATCGGTCACTTCGATACACCACAATGTGTAGAAGTTTGTCCAGTGGAATGTATTCCAAAGAATCCAGATCATGTAGAATCTGAAGATGACTTAATGGAAAAATTCCATAAGCTTCAACAAGGTTAATAAATAATTGCAATGGATTGCTATTTAACGACCGTAAATCCACGCTTTTAGAGAGTAGTTTATGACAATGAGACGTTTCTTATTATCCGCAAGCCTACTAATTTCTGTCGCTGTTGCCCAAAAACATGTTGAATATACTCAACCTGAAAAAGGCAACGATCTTATCGGCGAAATTATGTATGTCACACCCATTAAACATGAATCATTAGCAGATTTAACCATTCGCTATGAGATGGGTTATGACGAATTGCGCTGGGCAAATCCCGGCATTAATGCTTGGCTATTAGATGATAAAACGCCTTTCATTCTTCCAACACAATTTATATTGCCGGAAGGAAAGCGTTCAGGAATTGTCTCTAATATTCCTGAAATGCGCACCTACTATTTTCTAAAAGGCACGGATAAAATCTATGTATATCCTGTCGGCGTTGGGCGTATGGATTGGAAAACACCCATAGGTTCATGGGCAATTACCCGCAAACAAGAGAATCCACCTTGGTATCCACCTGAAAGTATTCGTAAAGAACACGCAGAGATGGGACGTGGAACGCTTCCTAGAATGGTACCTGCAGGACCTGAAAATCCGCTGGGCACTCGCGTATTGCGGTTAGCACTTCCAAGTTATTTATTACACGGAACGAATGAACAAACCGGCATTGGTATGCGAGTAACCCATGGTTGCATGCGCTTCTACCCTCAACATATTGAACATCTTTATGAGATGGTTCCCACGAAAACCATGGTCACTTTCCTGAATGAGCCTGTGAAATATGGTTTTTTAAATAACGATCTCTACATGGAAGTTCATCCGCCGTTAGAAGAGGATGAATTATCGGTCGAGGGTTTACGAGAAAAAGCGCTTACGCAATTAGAGAAATTCCTAAAGCCTTACCCTAATAGCATTATCAACTATGATATTGTCAATTTAGCGGTACGACAACAAACGGGAATTCCTGTCAATATCGGGCAGAAAGAAACTTATCGAGCGCCACAATTCCCCGTGAATCAAAGCCCTCAAATAGAGCTCTATTCTGAACCACTGCGAAATACAACAGCGCCATATAGCGTTCAGCAATCATCGCCTCCGAAACTTGTGGTTCCTTCAACAAGTCCACGAGATCGTAACACAACGATCAACTCAAAAGAGATTCGGTTAACTCCAGATCCCAGAACAATTATCGTCCCTGAAAGTGTTTCTGAAGAAACAGGCGAAGTCATTTTTCCAGAGCCTTCTTCTTATCGCTTTCAGTATTAAACAATATTAGAAAATATGAAATTTCATCCGTTTTAGGCTTAAGACTGAGATGCCAAAATCAGCATTCGTAGAGTTAAGCGTAAAATTCAGTATAAAATTTAACATCAGAATATTACAAATAGAGATCTCTAAAGTATTTGATTCATCTGTTTTGACACATTTTTAAAATGTAAATAAAACATGTGCAATATCTAAAAATAGATAAAACCGATGACATAGTTCAAAACTAAAATCATTTCGAGATCTCTATCCTTTACTTCAACCCGCACTCTTGAAGTAAAGTCACAATAGAGAGTGTAAATCCATTTTGAAAAAAAGTTAGGATAAAAAATATGGCAACCATTGAAGAGAGTCTAGAGATTATTCAACGCGGTACTGACGAAGTTATTTCTATTGAGGATTTGACTGCAAAACTCAAAGAAGGTCGTCAACTTCGCATTAAAGTAGGCTTCGACCCTACAGCTCCAGACCTACATCTCGGACATACCGTTGTAATCAACAAAATGCGTCACTTCCAAGATTTAGGACATGAAGTTACATTCCTAATCGGTGACTTTACCGGCATGATCGGCGATCCATCAGGTAAAGATGTCACCCGCAAGCCTTTAACACGTGAACAAGTTTTAGCAAATGCGAAAACGTATGAAGAGCAAATCTTTAAAATCTTAGATCGCAATCTCACAAAAGTAGCATTTAACTCCTCATGGTTAAATGAGCTCGGTACAGCTGGCATGATTCAACTTGCTTCACGCCATACCGTTGCAAGAATGCTTGAGCGTGATGACTTTGAAAAACGTTATAAATCTCAGCAACCAATTGCAATTCATGAGTTTATCTACCCACTTCTTCAAGGTTATGACTCTGTAAGTTTACAAACAGACGTAGAACTTGGTGGAACAGACCAAAAGTTCAACCTGTTAATGGGTCGTGATCTTCAACGTGCTTACGGCAATAATAAGCCACAATGTGCAATCATGATGCCGTTATTAGTGGGTTTAGATGGTGTGAATAAAATGTCTAAATCTCTCGGTAACTACGTAGGAGTTGACGAAGCGCCGGATGATCAATTTGGGAAACTTATGTCGATCTCTGATGACTTAATGTGGAACTACTTTGAACTTTTAAGCTTCCGTTCAAACGAAGATATTGCACGCTTAAAACAAGAAGTAAAAGATGGCCGTAATCCTCGTGATGTAAAATTTGAGCTTTGTGATGAGATCATTACTCGCTTCCACGATAAAGCAGCTGCAGAACAAGCACAGCGCAACTTCATCGAACGTTTCCAAAAAGGAAATCTTCCTGAAAACATCGAAGATAAAGTTGTACAATCTGAAGATGGCGTGATCGGAATCGCTCATGCAATGCGTCAAGCGGGCTTAGTGAGCTCAAACTCTGAAGCATTCAGAATGATTACTGAAGGCGCGGTTCGTATTAATCAAGAACGCATCGAAGACAAAGCTTTAAACCTCAATCAAGGCGACGAAGTGATTATCCAAGTGGGTAAACGCCGTATCGCAAACGTGATTGTAAAATAAGTAAAATAGCGCCCTACACTGAACTCAATCCAATTTAATCCATCCTAAACGGAGCCATTAAAGTTATGACATTTGTTGTTACCGATAACTGTATTTTATGTAAATACACCGATTGCGTGGAAGTCTGTCCTGTTGATTGCTTTCATGAAGGGCCTAATTTTCTTGTCATCGATCCCGATGAATGCATTGATTGCACCTTATGTGAACCGGAATGTCCGGCAGGTGCAATTCTTGCTGATGATGATTTAAGGGAAGATCAGATGATCTTCCTTGATCTCAACGCCGAACTTTCTCGTAAATGGCCGGTGATTACCGAGCAGAAAGAGCCGCTTCCTGAAGCTGCAAAATGGGATGGCGTTGAAAATAAACTTCCCCATCTTGAGCGTTAATAGCCGATGAGTCGCCGTTTAACGAACCAACAAAAACGTCTTCTAGAAACAAGACGTGAAGAGATTCTCTCTAATGAAGATCTCGATCATGCCCTTTCTGGAAGAGTTGTCTCACAACATGGTCAGCATGTAACACTTGAAGATCAAGAACTCAACCTCCATAAAGCAGCCGTTCGCCAAAACTTAGGCGCCATTGTCTGCGGAGATTATGTCTATTATCTGTTAGAGCAAAATGAACCTGTTGTCATTACACGATTACCTCGTGAAAATCACTTTTCTCGTATCGCTTTTGGCGGTGCTGAAAAAATTCTAGCAGCAAATATTGATCGACTATATGTCGTGATCGCACCGCAACCTGCACCGAGCCCTTCTCTTATTGATCGCTACCTCGTTGCCGCAACATTCTTTGATATTGAGCTTGCATTTATCGTCAATAAAAAAGATGAAATCCATAATCCTGAAGAGCTCGCATTTTTAGAAGATTATCAAAAACTCGGCATTGAGTTTCTCTACACTTCTATCTTTGATGAAGATTCTGTAAAAGCATTAGAAGCGCATCTTACCGGCAAGACCTCTATTTTCGTAGGGCAATCTGGCGTTGGTAAATCGTCTCTAACGAACAAACTCATTCCGGAATTAGAGTTACAAACCCAAAAGATTAATGCCGCAACAGGGCTTGGAAATCATACAACTTCAAGCACAACACTCTACCATCTTCCCATGCCGGAAAGTTACCTGATCGATTCTCCCGGTGTTCGCAGTTTTAATATTGAGCATTTACCACTTGAAGCGATCGATGAAGGATTCCCTGAATTTAAAAGCATTACAGAACCTTGCCGTTTCAGTAATTGCCGGCATTTAGATGATCCCGGATGCAGCTTCCAAGAAGCCATCAGCGCCGGCATTATCTCCCAAAGACGATTAGATAGTTATCTGCAAATCAAAAGCAGCATGACCAAAAGCATTGAACGCCAAGTAAAAAGTGGAAGAAAACGATAAGATCAGCATTTAATAGCAACTCATTATTTAATGATCTTTGATACTCGAAACTGACACAAAGAAACCTTTTAGAAAAAATCCTAATGGATAACTCTAAAAGGTTTTTTATGTTTAAAGATTTCTAAAAGGCTTTCTTCCGCTGGCACGAGATTTTCAGAAGTATGCAAGCATTCGATCCAGCCATGAATCAGCTTCTATTTGACAATTGAACTTTATTAGACCGATTTGACATCAGGCTAACTTCAATCCAGATTCTATTAATCTCTGTCTTTATAGAGCCAATATTTTAAAAGCAGACACAATGCAGCGATCAATGCCGGCATTGCTAAGATAAAGAAAATCTCTTCAATACCCAGATTCCACTGAATTAATCCTGCTACTAAAAATGATCCAGCAATCCCGCCAAATCGTCCGATTCCGAGCATCATAGAAACTCCGGTCGTTCGCCCTTCTGTGGGATAAAAGTTTGCTGCTAATGCCGGTAATGATGATTGCGCCGTATTCATCACAATGCCGGCAAATAAAATGATCGCGATTAATAACGCTAAGGGTGCTGAGATCAAAACGCCGATCAGCGCTACAGAAATCGCCGTTAAAACCGCAAAAAAGGCAATGAGTAAAACACCATTAAAACGATCCATCAACCAGCCATTTCCAATAGCGCCTAATCCGCCTAATGCGAATAACCCCGTAATCATGGATGCTAAACCGCCGGACATCGATACTTCCTGAAATAGCGTCGGCATCCAATTCATCACGCCATAAAAAATCACTAATCCCATAAAATATGCAATCCATAACAGAAGCGAGCCTTGCCAATAATTACGTGAAAGCACCAAACTTAAACCTTTCTTTTCCGTCACAATCGCGCCTTCATCTAAGGTAAATTGTGAGATATTTTTCGCAGAAAGATCAATTTTTTGGAGAATCACTCGCATTTTTTGCAGCGAAGATTGATCACTCTTTCTCACCAAAAACCGCACCGATTCCGGCAAGTAAACAATCATTAATAACGAGAGAAAGAGCGGAATTGTTCCGCCAAAAATTAACGTAGATCGCCAGCCAAAATGTGGAATTAAATAAGCCGCAATAAATCCACCCAAGGCTGCGCCTAATGGAAATCCACAAAACATGGTGTTCACAATCATTGAGCGCTTTTGAAGCGGAGAATATTCCGACATTAAAGTCACGGCATTCGGCATTGCCGCACCTAATCCTAATCCTGTGATAAAGCGTAAAAGCTCTAATTCGCCTAATGAGGAAACGCCGGCAGAAATTGTCGTTCCTATGGAGAAAATCATGACAGAAAGGATCAATACTTTTTTACGCCCAAAGCGATCAGCAATGGGCCCAAAAGTAATCGCTCCAATGGCAAGCCCTAACAGCGCCGCACTTAACACCGGCGCTAAATGAGATTTCTCAATTCCCCATTCTACCAATAAGCTCGGCGCAATATAGCCAATAACGGCGGTATCGTAACCATCAAAAAACGCAATGAGAAAGGTAAAGAGAAACACCGACAATTGAAGCTTTGAAAATCGATGTTCATTTAAAAATGTTTGAATATTCATAAACCTTTTCTCTAACTATTGATTGTGACTTGTGATTTGTGACTAAATATATTTTCAGCTAAAAATGACAAAAAATCGCTTTCTTAAGATTACTGTCATCTTTCATCCCTATAATGCGACGTTATTTTTTCAAAAGAAGTTTAACTATAAAGGAATTGGTTATGAAATGTCCTATTTGTAAAGATGTTACTTTAGTCATGAGTGCTCGTCAAAATGTAGAAATTGATTTCTGCCCAGAATGCCGTGGCGTTTGGCTCGATCGTGGAGAATTAGATAAAATTATTGAGCTATCAAATCAAGCACAAAATCAGCCAATTCAACAAGATCACTCAAGACGTGATCAAAGTCATAGCCAAGATTATGAGCGTCACCATGATCGCAGACATGATGATCGTGATTATGATCGTTCTGACGATAAACGTTATCGCAAACGCAGTTTCTTAATGGATCTTTTTGATTAATATCCAACAGAAATAGACGTGAATAACGTACTGTAAGAAACTATAAAAAAGCCGATAAAGTGTCGATAAAAAAGCATCTAAAAAGAAGATCCTTCTCATTTAGATGCTTGTTTTGATCGAATCAATCTACTCGTTACTTCGGTCTTTCCATAAGAAATAGATCTTTATTTTGCGAATACCAACCTCTGCCGTGCATTCGGCTAATCAGATTCATTTTTTCGGTATCCACATAAACCGCATTACGATCTAGCAAAAACTCATCGGCAATATGACAGATTTTTACTTCCCCTAAAATGACATATTGCGAAGCGCCCGTTTGCACTTCAGAAATGGAAACGCATTCAAAACTCACTGGCACATCTTTAATAAGTGGCGCTTTTACTAATATTGCCGGCATTGTGGAAATATGACCGATTTCTAGTTCATTGTCGTCCTCTGAATATTCTCGGCTCGTTTCATTCATCGATATCGCCATATTATGTGGCACAAGATTGACGACAAACTCTTTCGTATCCAAAATATTTTGCGTTGTATCTTTAAGCTTTCCCCCGACTTTTCCTTGCAAGCCCACAGCCACAACCGGCGGTTCACTGCCCATCATATTAAAAAAGCTAAAAGGCGCTGCATTCACAACGCCTGTTTTAGATTTCGTGGTAATCCAAGCGATAGGTCTTGGAACAATGGTAGAAGCCATCAGCTTATAGATTAAATCTGGGGAAATATCTCGAAAATCGTATTGCATGATTGGCTCCTAAATATCTATCATTCCGCTATTTTTCCACTTATTATTCAACAATCTTTTCATAATCGTTTTCATAATAGGTTTATTGAATGATCATGACATAGTTTTGATGCAAAAAGCGATCTGAAAAACTTACCACCAACGATAAAAATGATGTGTTGGACCAATTCCCTTGCCGACATCAAGCTTATCGGCATTTGCAATCGCACCATCAATATAGGTTTTCGCAAGTTTCACGCTTTCACTTAAACCATGCTTTGGCACAAGCGCTGCAATTGCCGCAGATAATGTGCAACCCGTTCCATGGGTATTTTTCGTTGCGATTCTTGGACTCACAAATTTTTCAACGCCGTTCTTTGTAATTAAGAAATCAGGACTGAGATCTGATGATAAATGCCCGCCTTTCATCAATACCGATTTTGGTCCTAATTCCAATAATGCTTGCCCTTGCTGAATCATCTCTTCTTCTGTGGTAGCTTCTGATGTTTCTAGAAGCGCCGCAGCTTCTGGAATATTCGGCGTAATAATATCAGCTAATGGAAGCATTCGCTCACGAATGGCGCTCACTGCATCATCGACTAAAAGTGGATGACCACCCTTTGCAATCATTACCGTATCTAATACCACAAACGGAATCGGATACTTCGTTAAAAGATCCGCAACGCAGTGAATCACTTCTTGATTCACAAGCGCTCCCAATTTGGTGGCATCTGCCACAATATCGTTATACAGCGTGATGTATTGCTTTTCAATAAACTCTATCGGCACCGGCAAAACGCCGTCCACACCTTGCGTTGATTGCGCCGTTAATGCCGTTAAGATCGACATTCCATACGCGCCGAGCGCAGAAAAAGCTTTTAAATCCGCCTGAATGCCGGCACCGCCACTTGGATCTGATCCGGCCATTGTCAAAATTTTATTCATCAATATTCCCTATCAATTTCACTAACTGTTTTGTCGCAGTAGCCACATCCTCTTGGCCACAAATCGCAGAAACAACGGCAACGCCGTTCACTTTTGTCTGCATCACTGATTCTACATTGCCGGCATTAATTCCACCAATCGCCACTTTCGGAATCGCTCTTGCTGCGACAATTTTCTGCAATCCTTCAATGCCCATTGCCGGTCTTGCATTCTTTTTGGTGGTTGTTGCAAATACAGGTCCAACGCCCACATAATCTACTTCATGCGGTTTTACGGCAAGTAATTCGCCAATAGAACCCACGGATAATCCTAACAGCTTATTCGGACCAATCATTTTACGCACCGCTTCCGGCGGTAAATCATTTTGTCCGATATGAACGCCATCGGCGTCAATAGCAAGTGCAACGTCAATATGATCATTCACAATTAACGGCACATTATAATCGGCAAGCACCGCTTTAATCATCACGCCCGCTTCATACCAATACCGTTTATTGACCTCTTTTTCAGAGCGCAACTGAACGCACGTTACACCATTTTCAACAGCTTCATAAACTGTTGCTGCCATGCCGGCAATCCCACCACAAAGTTCTGGATCTAATACTAAATAGAGCGATAAATCGAACGATGTTCGGCTAATATTGTTACGAATGATTGGGTAACCCATCTAATTTCTATCTCCTAGATATTTTTTATTCTGATATCTGTTTTGTCTGCGTTTTTATTTGTTTGTATGTGTTTTGTGTTTGCTGCTTATCACAAACTTTTCTTTAATCAATCTCTTGATTCCAATCTCTTGACTCCAACCCCTTGATTCCAACCCCTTGATTCCAAGCTATTAATTTGCATACAACTATTCGTCGAAAGCACCTTCTGATTTGGCAATGGTCATCAATTCATCCGGCGTCATGAACGATAATTCATCTAAATAATGCATTTGAAAGGAGCCTAATCCTGCACCTTTCTCTGCGGCATTTTGTCCTGAAAGTGCCGAGATATAGCAAGCGGTTGCAGCTGCTTCTAACACATCTTCCGTGGTGCTAATCATGCCGGCAACGAGTGCGGATAATGCACATCCTGTCCCCGTCACTTTTGTGAGTTTTTCTGTACCAACAGAAATAATATAACTTCGCTCGCCATCGGTAATAATATCTTCAGCGCCGGTCATGACGACAATTGTCTGAAAATCTCTTGCAACTTTTTCGGCATATTGGAACGCTTCCCTCGCATCTTCTTCTGATTCCACGCCTTTAGACTGCGCATTCACGCCGGCAAGCACCATAATTTCAGAAGGATTGCCTCGAATCACCGTTGGGCGATGCTTTAACAGATCATTCACAATCGTCGTTCGATAATAGAGTACAGAACCAATTCCCACAGGATCTAGCACCCACGGCGTACCTGTTTCATCGGCAACTTCTGCAGAATGAAGCATTGCCATTGCTGATTTTGCCGTTAATGTGCCAACATTGACTAAAAGTGCACTCGCAACTTGCGTAAATTCCCCACATTCCTGAATCTCGGGAATCATTGCCGGGCTTCCGCCAGTTGCTAAAATGACATTTGCCGTAAAATTTTGCACCACATCATTCGTCATACAATGAATCAACGGCGATTTATCTTGATATTCCATTAAATAAGGAATGGCGTTCACTGCAGAAAAAGGGATATACATTCTCTAACTTCTCCTTGAGATGAATGAATTGCGATAAAGATTTCGATTTTTTCATCTATTTATCAGCTTGAAAGACAACTATCCGCTCATCAATGATCAAATCGCAATCAAGTAATAATGAAAAATAGCATCATAAACTTTTAGGTATATTACCTTATAACGTTATAAAAAAGGATCTATGACAGGATATTAAACGTTCGAATATTAAGCATTTTCCTGAAACGCAAACCTAAAATTCACTCAAAAAATAGGCGCTATTTCTAACAATAATATTTTCCCAAAAAAACATATCAACCTGCTGAATTTCATCATATAAATCTCCATTAAAATAAAAACCCTCAATTACACTCATTCTTTAAACAGCTCTTTTCTGAAAAATATTTTTCGAAATATTTATTTAAAAAAGTAAAAGAAAAACTTGCTATCAACATCCTCTTAAGTGTTAAGATGCTGAATGTGTGGGTATTTGTGAAAAACATGTTTTATTCACAATATCGTTTTATAAACTCGTAATATTCAAAAAATATTACAAACACAATCAACTTATTATTTATAAGAGAGGTTTTATGAAATTATCCCGTTTATTAGTAACGCTTTCAGGTGCATTAATGTTCTCTTTTGCTTCAGCAAATAGTGCTGATACTTTAAAACCCTTCCCAGTAGCAGAAGAAGGTTCTGTGCGTTATGTCATCGAACTTCCTGAACTCAGTGATGAAAGCGCTGTTAAAGTGCAACTCATTGCCGGTAAGACAATTGAAGTAGATTGTAATCGTCAAAGCTTTGGCGGAAAATTTGCTGAAGAAAACCTAGAAGGTTGGGGATATAACTATTACAGCATCTCAGAATTAACAGGTCCTATGTCAACGTTAATGGCTTGTGGCGATGATGCAAAACACGAAACGTTTGTAGAAATGCAGGATTCTCCGCTTGTGCGTTATAACAGTAAATTACCAATCGTAATCTATGCACCTGAAGATGTGACTGTAAAATATCGCATTTGGCAGGCAAACGTTTTAGAAAACGAAGCAACGAACAAATAACTTTCATTCTCTAAATATAGAGATATCTCTGTTATCCCAAATATAAAAAAGCCCGAAATGTGATCGGGCTTTTTCTATTTTAAAACGCTTATTCAAATTGCTCTTTCAAACTTTATTGCTTCAATGGAGATATTCACAATAAAGCTGATTATTTAAATTTGCATAATAGAGTTTTATAAAATTTTTTTGTTTCAAAAATAAAAAGAGCTTTAGAAATGGAGTTTAAAGACCCTTTTTTATGGTATCTGAAATTCTGCTAGGAACATTCATATAGAACCAATATGCAACATTCTACCATTACATATCTACAAAATTTTACAAAAATTTGACTTTAATCATGCATAAAAAGCAAATTGATTGCTATTTCAATAAGTTACTGTATTTAAATTATTTATCAATTCGTTTTAAAATATCTATCAAGCCCATATAAATATATCCCTACCTACGATAATTTAGATCTCTTGCACCTTTTTAGATAAACTCTTTTCCCTAAAAAATGATAAGCTCTCTCAAGAAAATATTACAGCGATTAAGAAGCATTACCTATGAAAGACATTTATATCAATACTCAAGAAGCGCTCGATTCTTGGTGCAATACACAATTAGAAACCATTGAATTACTCGCCCTTGATACGGAATTTATGCGAGTAAAGACTTACTTTCCTAAATTGTGTCTAATACAGCTTGCAACAGAAACGGAAGCTGTTTGTATCGACCCCTTAGTCTTACAAGATTTTACTTCTCTCATTGCATTATTGAGCGCACCACATATTACAAAAATTATTCATTCTGCAAGCCAAGACCTTGAAGCAATTGTCCATGCCTTAGATATTTTGCCAGCGCCTGTATTTGATACGCAGATCACTGCTAAAATCACGCAAGACAAAAGTGTCGGTTTAAGCTATCACGATTTGGTTTTACAATATTGTGATGTTGATCTCACAAGAGATCAAACCCGTACACAATGGGATTTAAGACCATTAACAAGCGAACAACTTAAATATGCCTATGATGATGTGCACTACCTGATTCCGGCATATCGTAAATTAATGGCTGAGATTGAAACGAATCATCAACAAGGTTTACTTAAAACAAATCATCAACCATTAACGGAACGTGAGCGTTATGAGCCAGATCCTGAAGGCGCATGGAAAAAAGTCAAAGGTTATAAAAGATTGCGGGGAAGTTCAAAACAGTTGCTTCGCTCTCTTGCTAAAATGCGAGAATTAATCGCTATTCGTAAGGATCTTCCGAAACGTTGGATTATTAAAGATGATATTCTCATCCATCTTTCAGAACGTTACGCAAAAAAATCTTCTAAACTATATGAAGATTATGCAGTTACAAGCTATAACGAATCAATTCAGACTCAAATCATCAAAACCGTAGAAAATTTCTGGGATAAACCTCAGTCTGATCATTCTGCGGAGGACACAGATATCGATACGGAACAGTAGATCTATAAGAGATAAGATCTATTTAACACATTTTTTACCCTTCATTCCTATCCGGCTCTTGATTCAAGAGCCAAATATCATCCTTTAAAATAGGAATAACTCCTTCGACTTCTAAAAACGCATCCGGGAAAAGATAATCTCCCGGCATTCCGGGAACTTGCATAGGTTGCCACCTTAATGTTAGCTCTGGTTTAAGAATTTGAAGTGGCTTTTCCAATAACGTTGTGCAGTACAGATTTTCTAACTGGCGACTTCTCAGCAAATAAGGTTCCCCTTCCCGCTCTGCGATATTGCCGGCAAAAACAATCTTTTCTTCTAAGGTTAAAAAATTAGGTCTTGCAATGAGGTACGTCTTTGCATAAGTGGGCGATAGAAAATCTGTAATAGGTGTCACAAGCACCTGATTCATTTTTTCAGGATGTTCATTCGTTGTGGCATGAGTTACTTCTATCTCGGGATTCAGGGCAGTAATGACCGCAATATGCGAATATTCCCCATCACTTACTAGCTGAATCATGCGACTCTCTTTCCCGTAAGCTGTTCTAAAGACCATATCCCCAATTTCAAGCTGATGTGCATACGGCGATTGCCAGGGTTTAATTTGCGCATACTGCCGAAAAGGATTCACTTCAAAGTATAATCCGATCGCAGTCACAAGACTCATAAGTACTATAAAGATGATCAGAAACGCTCGTTTACTAATTTTTAACTGTCTCATCATCACAACAATCCACTCACTCTGGGCATTAAACTGATCACAATCTTAAATGTAAATTAACCATTATAAAAATAAAAATGCCGTAATGACCTTTACGGAAATCACGGCATTTTACATATTCTTCAAACAAACTAGAGTTCAGTTCATCAGATTAACGATATACAGACTCCTAATCATCAAAACATCTTTAAAGTCCGACTAGAGTTCTACTTTCCAACCATCTTTCGTATTAATCGTCGTTACTTCATCAGGACCTGAAACTTCACCATCTTTGTAAGTTACGATTAAATATACTGAAGCTTTAGATTTATCATCATTATATTCGACACTATCTACTTTAATATCTTTGATTCCGCCTTTCGCATCTAATTCAGCTTTTGCCATGCCCACCATCATCTCAAGTTTCCCTTCGATCATTGCTTTTGCTTCTGGATTATTATCAGCATCTGAAATATAGATGATATCTATTAATTTCTTACTATCCCCTTTTGCAAAGACTTCCATAAACTCAGTAGCAACAGCTTCTGGAGTTTTAGAAGCTCCACCACAAGCAACTGCAATTACTGCGAAAAACGCGACCATCATAAACATCTTTAATTGTTTCATCTCATACCCTTTATATATAGCGAATATTAACCCGAACATCTTGTGCGAAGATTATTACACAAAAGCTTTATCAGTAACAATTATCTCATTGAATATTATTTATATTACCTATAACCAATTGATAATTAATATTAAAAAACCAAATTATTTGAATTACAGATCAAAACCGCTCCTGTAATCAAAATGAAGGCAATTCCTTATCTATTAACGAGCAATCTATGAGTGTATTGAGTGGAAATGCATACTAATGAACTATCGACGTATGAAAAAACTCTTCCCCTCTTTGACTTTTCCGTCTTTAATCTAAAACTAGGGAATAATCCACGTATGTTTAACTAGTAATACTTAAAAGCATCATACCGATCATCATTTCTTAGTATCCTTATCTTGGTATCTTTAAGATGCATTAACGATCCATACAAAAACAAGATGACTTGAGATTTCGACTATTTGCATTAATATCGATCATCTTTAGATCCTAAAATCGAGCTTTAGAGTGCTTAAATGTAACGTTGTTTCGTATTACTCCGTAAAAAAACACTCTAAAAACCATTTTCTTACTTCCGAAAATCATTGTAATCATGAGGGGAAATCAAATTCGATCATTATTACTACAACTTCAAGGCTTGTAATTTCTCAAAAATATATTATCATTCTTCCTCGTAGTTAACGTTGTTCACAACTTGTTTCAAACAAGCAGTTTCTAAAGAATTTAATTCTTGACAAGACATAGAGAAAACGTATAATTGACGACTTATGCGAGCGTGGCGAAATTGGTATACGCGCTAGACTTAGGATCTAGTGGTTCATCCGTGAGAGTTCGAGTCTCTCCGCTCGCACCATATTCAGTTATGGTGACACGAGATCACCTTAATAAGTAGTTTAAAAAGGTGCTTTACTAAAGCACCTTTTTTTATATTTGCAATTTTAGATTCAAACTTATAATCGGGTATAAAATTATGTCAGTAGAAACATTAGAAGGCCTTAAGCGCCGCGTAGTGATTGAACTTGATGAGCAACAAGTTAAAAAAGATGTTGAAGATCGTCTTCAAAATCTCGCTCGTCGTGTACGTGTTGATGGATTCCGCCCAGGAAAAGTTCCAGTAAAAGTTGTTCGTAGCATGCACGGCGATGAAGTTGAGAACGAAGTTATTGGTGAAGCTATTGGCAAAAAATACCAAGCGATTCTTACAGAACTTAAATTAGAACCAGCTGGCCAGCCAATTATCGATGTGCCAAACGCAGAGAACAAGTTCTCTTTCACTGCTGAATTCGAAGTTATGCCAGAAGTAAAGCTTGATAACTTAGACAAATTAGAAGCTGTTAAATTTGAAGCTGAAGTTACAGATGCTGATCTTGATAACATGCTTACAACGCTTCAAAAACAGAGCCAAACTTGGGCTGAAACTGAAGAAGCTGCAGCTCTTGATAACCGTGTAAACATCAACTTTGTTGGTCGTGTTGACGGCGTTGAGTTTGATGGCGGTAAAGCTGAAAATACTCCTTTACTTTTAGGTTCAAACTCAATGATTCCAGGATTTGAAGATCAAATCGTTGGAATGAAAAAAGGCGAAACTAAAACAATTAAAGTAACCTTCCCTGCAGAATACCAAGCTGAAAACTTAGCAGGTAAAGAAGCAGAGTTTGATATCACTGTAAACAGCGTTGAAGCTGGTCAATTACCAGAATTAAATGCAGAATTTGCAGAACGTTTTGGTATTGAAGGTGGAGATGTTGAGAAATTACGTTCAGAACTTCGTAGAAACATGGAACGTGAATTAAACAATGTGATTCATAACCGTTTCAAATCTTCTGTTCTTGAGTCACTTGAAAAAACTCATGAAGTAGAAGTGCCGGAAGTAATGGTAATGTCTGAAGCGCAAGCAATGGCTCAACAATCAAACTTCCCACAACCGCAAAATCAAGAAGAAGCAACTCAATTGATGGAGCTTGTGAAGCAAATTTTTGCAAAACAAGCTGAACAAAAAGTTCGCTTAAGTCTTCTTGTAAGCCAATTCATTGAAGATAACAAAATTACTCCTGATGAAACTTATGTTGATAAACGTTTAGAGCTTATTGCTTCAACATACGAAGATCCAGCAGAAGTTATTGAGCACTTCAAAAAAGATAAAAACAGTATGCAAAATATCCGCAATATTGCTTTAGAAGATCAAGTTGTAGATCTCTTAGCTGAAAAAGCGGCAGTTGTAACTGAGAAGAAAACTTTCGATGAGCTTATGAATCAACAAGCTCAAAGATAAGTAAAATATTCATGAAATAGCTTCTATCATTGATATATTCTCTGATAGAAGTTAAAATAGTGAATTCGTGTTCTTATTAATATCTTGGTGATATGAATTAAGAGCAATTTATTTAAACTTTATATAATTGAGGTGATGTTCAATGCCTTCCGTCAAGATTCGTGAGAATGAACCATTTGACGTTGCTATGCGTCGTTTTAGACGTGCTTGCGAAAAAGCAGGTATCGTATCTGAGGTGCGTGCACGTGAGTACTATGAAAAACCGACAACTGAAAAAAAGCGTAAGAAGGCTGCGGCTCAGAAACGCCATTATAAACGTATAATGCGCGAATCTAACCGTAGAATCCGTTACTACTAATCGTTGTTTAGTTGTTAATAGCTACTCAATGTGAGTAACGATAAAACCCTAGATTTTTATAATCTAGGGTTTTTTATTACCTGCTTTTAATTTTTATCGATTCTGTTTTATGATTAACTTTTTAATATGGATTTTTACTTGCGAAGTATATCGTTCAACGTAAAATATTCTTCATAGTTGAAATTTTACATATTTAAACAATAACCATATCACTACGATGCTTATCGCATTCCCTACTTTGGGCAATGACAATTGATCAATCATAGGTATCATTCAGTTTCATAGAATAAATTTATAAGGAATTCCTATCCATGAATATCAAAGCTACACTTCTCATTACATCCCTATTTTTCTTAACAGCGTGCGCTTCTGGCAGCAATAATAAAACTCAAGACGAATATTCCAATAAAATGTATGGCAGAGTCGCTTACGGATACAACTACAGTAAATAATAATAATCATTTACAATATACAATCCCAAGATCAGATCATTGAAGATACTCAACGAAGTGTATTCAGTAATCCTCTCTATTACCTCAATCTATACCACGATTGGGATTACGGCATTTGTGACTTTAATACTAGAAATTAATCTTCCTGTTTTTTGCGAATAGACATTCACATCCCAAACATGAGTTCTTCGACCTTTATGAATTAAGTCAGCTTTTGCGATGACAATATCTCCAAGCGTTGCCGATGAGAGATGACTTGCACTAATCTGCATCCCAACACATCCTTCCTCTTCCGGAAGGATGGCATAAGAACCAATGCCAGCAATTGTTTCCGCTAATGCAATTGTTGCACCACCATGTAAGAAGCCCATCGTTTGCTGATGATCTTCTGTTACCGGCATCACGGCTTCTGCAAAATTCTCATCTAATGCAACAATGTTGATTCCTAATGTTTTTAATAAATTCTTACCTTCATATTCATTAATACGCTCAACTGTGATTTCACCAATCATCATTTATTCCTTTTTACCCATTATCAAAACAATGAGTTATAAAATTATGCGTTAAACTCGCCAAATTACTGCATCCCTTTGAATTTTTGAGATACAATACACAAAATATATTCTTATTTACCTGATGTAAAGGACAACATATTTATGAACATCCAAATTTGGTCTGATTTTTCTTGCCCGTTTTGCTACATTGGCAAGCATAACTTAGAACAAGCCATCATGCTTCTTACAGAAGAAGAAATGGCTCAGATCAAGATTCAGTATCGAAGCTTTGAGCTCGCTCCTGATGCACCGCAATACACAGATCAATCACTCGATGAAGTGCTTGCTGAACGCTATGAAACCACCGTTGAAAAAGCAAAAGAACTTACTATGAATTCTGCAGGAATGGCGGCAACAGTAGGGTTAACCATTAATACAGATAAGATCGTTCCAACGAGTACCTTTAAAGCTCACCAACTTTTACACTATGTTGCGAACAAAGCACCAGCAAAAATTAAAGCATGCGCAGATCTCCTCTTTAGAGCGTATTTTGAAGATGGTGTTAATCTTAGCGATATCGTTGCATTAATTGAAATTGCTGATAAATTGCTGTTGGATTTAACCGATGTAAAAACAGCTTTAGATGATGAAACTTATGTCAATGCTGTACGTGATGATGAAGCCATTGCTCATAGAATTAATATTCAGAGCGTTCCTTTCTTCGTCATTGATAATGAAGTTGCCATTCAAGGCGCACAAAAAGTTGAAGATTTTCACAGCTTCTTAGTAGATTATCTACAAGAACAACGTAATAAAATTGATGCTTAAGGTTTAATACTTTTAATAAAATAGGAAGGAGTACAATCATGGAATTGATCTTAATTAGTGCAATATCGGGTATTGCAGTCGTAGGCTACATTATCTCTCTTTTTGTGCTTTCTAAAGAAGCTGTACGCAAATTATGGCTCGCTATTTTCTTAGTACTCTTCGTCATCTCCTTCGGTACATTATTTTTTATCAATTTTAAAAGTAATCTCTTAGGCTCTCTCAAAGAGATGTCAGAGATTTACTTCGCCTTCTTCACTGTTACTTTCCTACTGATCATTGGAGCAATTAATCTTTGGATTTTTAAAGGGATTATCTTCCGAGTATTTAGAGGAAAAAGCTTAACATTTAGTGATGATAAAAAATAAACCTTCAACTCTATGAAGCTTATTCACTGATATTAAAAGAGTATTTTGAGATACAATCAAAGGCTGAGAAAGAATCTTCTCGGCCTTTTTATATAGATTTAAAATTACGAATAACCCTCTTCAAAAGCCTTCTTACTTGAGAGTCTGCGGTAGTCATTTTATAATCATTCATTCTTGTATCAAGCTTCACCACGATTATTTTAGGAGTTACATGAGTAAGCATCCACAAGATCAGCGTTCGAAACCCGATTTACCTTATTTTTCGTTCGGTTTTTCTGGCAGAATTGGTCGTCTTGAATTTACCAATCGATTTATTACGTATCTTCTATTATTTACAGCCATCTACCTTCTCTACTATTTCGTCATGGAAAAGGGTTTGTTTCCGCTATTTGATAGCAACGATAAAATCACAGAGATGACGATCAATCTAGTAAGACTCATTTTCTATACAGGATTTGCGGGTTCCGCTGTATTACTCAATCTGCGCATGGCAATTATGCGCTTACATGATATTAATCTTTCGGGCTGGTGGTCGTCTGTACTCTTTATTTTCCCATATTGCACAGATCTCACGATCATTATGATGCCAATGACTCTAAGCCCTGCCTTATATCATACGTTATTTTATATCTTCGCAACCATCGGTTTACTCGCGCGATTATTCCCTTTCTTTATGCCAGGAAATTTAAAAACTAATCATTATGGCAAGCCTTTTCCAAAAGGCCATCCTATCGGCGCAATTTTGCTGAGTATTTTAGTCATTGCCGGAATTTTCATCTTATATCGTTACATCACATTACAAAGCATCTCTACCCTATTTTTAGGTAATATCACCTCATAAATCTATTCGCTCATTTCTATTTTGATTGTGATTGTGATTGTGATTTTCTATATTGAAGGAGCATTACCTTTGCTTTCATGAATTACATACAATAAAACCGCAAGAACTCATCTATTCTTGCGGTTTTATTATTGATGACTCTAAGACAGTTTTAAAACTTTTTCACAAAGAAATGTCTCATTAATTACTCATTCATATGTAAGCATGCCACATAAATCGCACCAAAACTCGCTACGATCTACGCTTACTAATCGCTTTCTTAATCAAGAAACCAATGTAAAGTACAACAATCCAAATCGGCATTACAATCACGGCGTACATCATATTTCCCGATTGTGTCATCATCACTAATAGCAATACTAAAAAGGCTAATGCAAAATAGTTACTATACGGATAGAAAGGCACCTTAAAAGTGAGCGCTTTTACGTCAACTTGCTTTCTAAAGCGATATTGTACGATCACGATTAAGCCCCAAGTGATCGTCGCCGCCGCAACCGCTAACGACATAATGCGCATAAACGCACCCTCCGGCACCACAAAGTTAATCACAACTGCCACCAACGTACAGAGCGATGAGAACAATATTGCGATAAAAGGTGCTGAATTGCGGTTCAGTTTCATAAAGAATTTAGGCGCATTTCCCTGCTCCGCCAAACCAAACAACATACGGCCATTACTGTAAATTCCGCTGTTATATACAGAAATTGCTGCCGATAAAACTACCACATTAAAGAATGTTGCCGGAATATTAATCTCGCCAAGCGGTGTATTCACAACCCCAAAACCCATCTCTTTAAAGATAATCACAAATGGGCTGCCATCCGTTCCGATTTGATCCCAAGGATGAAGAATCATTAATACCGCAATCGATAGAACATAGAAAAGCAAGATTCTCCAAATCACCTGCTTGATCGCTTTAGGAATGGATTTCTTCGGATTATCCGCTTCTCCTGCCGTAATTCCAATCAGCTCCGTTCCGCCAAAAGAGAACATCACAATGATCAAGGAAAGTAAAAATTCCTTCAAGCCAAAAGGAAAGAATCCACCGTAATTCCAAAGATTAGAGATTGAAGCGCCATCAACGCCGGCAATAATGAGATAAATGCCGAGAAGAATCAGCAAAATAATTGCTAAGACCTTCACCAATGCAAACCAGAACTCAAATTCCCCATAAATTTTAATGGAAAACAGATTAATAATCGTAATGAGAATGAGCACCGTTAATGACGAAACCCACATGGGAATTTCCGGAAACCATACTTGTATATAGATTCCGATTACGGAAAGCTCCGCCATGCTGACTAATATATAGAGAAACCAGTAATTCCAGCCCGCTAAAAATCCTGGGAATTCGCCCCAATATTTATAAGAGAAATAGCTAAATGCGCCGGCAACAGGTTCATGCGTCGACATCTCTCCCATCATTGTCATAATGAGATAGATAACAAATCCACCTAAAAGATACGATAACAAAATCGCAGGTCCCACAAGCTTTATCGATTCCGCAGAACCATAAAACAGCCCTGTTCCAATCGCACCACCGAGCGCAATCATCTGAATATGACGATTCTTTAATCCCCGTTGAAGCTTCCCATTATTTTCTTTGATTTCAGACATGATTCTCTCACTTCTTGTGTCTAAACTGATCCAGCGATACTGTGATAGATAATTTTAATTCTTTGCTTAAAGTTATATCTCCCAAAAGAGATATAAACAGAACGCCTTAGTATAGCAACTTTCCCTAAATGCCGGCAGAAAGCTTTCCCGAAGCAATCTTTTACAATCGCCCAGAATCCAACGTAGGATTACCGGCATAATTCGTATAATATATCGCTTTAACTTTCTCATCTGCGCATCTCATTTTTTGAATCCGTTTTTGTATTAAAAGGCATTAAAAATGCAATAAATGAAGCGCTAGAAAAACCTCTGAAAGAACCACCTTGAAAAGGATGCAAATTATGACAATTGGAATTATTGGCGCAATGGAACAGGAAGTTTCTCTTCTTGCTTCGATGATAGAAAATGCAAAAGAGACAAATATTGCCGGCGTTCGTTTTATTCAAGGAAATCTTGCCGGAAAATCTGTGGTACTACTGCGTTCCGGCGTGGGTAAAGTGCAAGCAGCAATGGCAACGACGCTTCTTCATGAACATTTTCAGCCCGAAAAAGTCATCAATATTGGTTCTGCCGGCGGTTTAATTGAAGGCATGGAAATTGGCGATATTATTATCTCTGATGAAACCGCGCATCATGATGTGGATTTAACGCCTATTGGGCTTCAGCCTGCAACCTTGCCGGGATTGCCACAAACGTTTCCTTCAGATGCAGCTCTCATCTCCATTACAAAAGAAGCGCTACAAGAGCTGTCTATCAATTTTCAAATTGGGTTAGTGGGAACAGGCGATGCATTTATTGCCGATCAATCTCGTATTGAAACCATCAGAGCTATTTTCCCCAATATTAAAGCGGTGGAAATGGAAGCGGCAGCCATTGCTCAAGTTTGCTATCTCTACAAAACGCCCTTTATCGTGATTCGTGCGCTATCCGATTTACCTGATAAAGAGATGCCGATGAGCTTTGTAGAATATCTCGATTTAGCAGCAAAAAATTCGGCTAATATCGTGTTAGAAGTTTTGGCTAAAATACCCGCATAAATACAACCGACTTGAGAATTCAATTCTTAAAATCAAAAAGGCCGATCTGTACGATCAGCCTTTTTTATACCACCTACAGCGATATCGATTTATAAAAAATTACTAAAAATCACTATACGGATTACGCCATGATTCATTACGCTAAAAATGCCTTCTCAAAATTCGCTTCTGAAAAACCGATCACGGCTGAATCGCCGTTAATAATTAAAGGGCGTTTCACTAAAGTTGGATGCGCTTGAAGGATTTCAATGGCCGTTGCCGGCACTAATACCGCTTCCTTTTCACTCTCTGAAAGCGCGCGCCACGAAGTGCTACGTTTATTCACGATTTCAGCAAGATCTGCAATCTTCAGAATCTCTTGAAGTTCAGTATCTGTTAATCCAGGCTTACGATAATCCTGAAACGTATACGCAATATGATGGTTATCGAGCCATGTAAAAGCCTTTTTCATCGTATCGCAATTTTTAATTCCATAAACAATCATCATCTCTTCCCTATTTCATCTAAGTTTTAATCTCAGCTTTAAGCCAAGCTTCAATCATAATCTGCATTGAGCGTTATTGTAACACCTCTTTTTTAATAAAAAACAGATCGTCCATCATCCATTCTCTAAACCCGACATTGAATACTTGCAGATAACAGACGTCTAATTTACGATGAATCATTCAAGTAAAAATAACTATAAACTATCACCATCAGATCATTTTTAAAGATACTCCCTTAAAGACATTACTAAGAACATCAAGGACGGACATATGGAACTGAACTTCTCTCCCCTCATTCAAGCAGATGAGCTTCAATATTTACTACAACAAAAACTTGAGGAGCAAAATCCTCACCTGAAAATTTTAGATGCAAGATTTGACCTTGCGAATCCTCAATATGGAAAAAATGCATTTTTAATAGCAAGAATTCCCACAGCACAATTTTTTGATCTTGAAATGGATCTCTGCACCGAAAAAACCGGTCAAAATGGTCGCCATCCTTTGAAATCGCAAGAGGAACTTCTTGAGCTATTTAAAAATGCAGGCATTCATAATGAAGATCATATTATCGTTTATGATGATAAAAGCGGTATGTTTGCCAGTCATCTTTGGTGGATTTTAAAACATCTTGGACTGGAAAAAGTACAGGTTTTAAACGGCGGTTTAGATGCTTGGAAGAAGCTCAATAAAGATTTAGAAACTTCAATGCCGGCGACCGATTTCCCTTCTGGCAATATCTCCTTCAGAGAAAATGATTTCGAGCTTCTGTTAATAGATGAAGTTCTGGATAAAATACAGGAAAACCTCGCTAAGAATGCTTTGGAAGCTTCCCATAACCTGCCTAAAATACAAGTTATTGATGCAAGAGGAAACGCAAGATTTAATGGAGAAGTAGAACCATTAGATCCTATTGCCGGACATATTCCGTCTGCGATTAATTATCCTTTTGAGAATAATCTTAATGAAGGAGGCTATTTCAAATCAAAAGAAGATATTAAAAAGGACTGGTTAGAATTTTTAGGAGAAACGCCTATTGAACTCATTGTAAATCAATGTGGTTCCGGCGTTTCTGCATGTCATAATCTCTTCTCGCTCTATTATGCCGGCTTAGGTGCAACGAAGCTTTACCATGGTTCTTGGAGCGAATGGTGCGCAGATCCCTCAAGACCGATGATCACGAAAGCGGATTAATACTTTACAGTTTCTTCGATTTAAATTTCTTAAAAGAATGAATATTTCGGGTGCGAGATATTCTGAAAAATGTTCACTGAGAATGTTTCAAAAAAGAGCAGATATTTCTGCTCTTTTGATTTTGATTTTGATTTTGATTTTGATTTTGATTTTGATTTTGATTTTGATTTTGATTTTGATTTTAATAGAAGCAATGAGTCTCTTCATTACATCAATTGAAGATTTTTCAGCCCTTTCGCGGACTTCAAATCCATAAAATACTGTTTAGGATTATTTGGCAAAATAAGCACCGGTATTTTCATCCTCTTTTTTAAAAATCGAGAGGGATTATACGTTAAAGGTTCGCTTTTGAAGTGATAAATCAGATTGTTTTCTCTATCTAACCACTGCGTTCTAATGATAAAAGGTTGCCAACCATTAATGGAATAGGATGCTCTAATGACATCCACAAATTCTGTTTCAATGATGATTCCTCGTCGTAATACTCTCCATTTCATCAGACGCTTTCGAATAAACATCCCTAAAGGAATGGATCCCATTAAAAATGTAATAGCGCCCGTTCCCACTAAAAGCCAAATATCTGTTGTTGCCGTCGTTCTCAAAATAGACAATCCTGGAATCAACATAATCAATCCCAGAACACTAAATACGATCGTTAACAGAAAAAAAGTGAAACGAACGCCTCTTGGCATATCTTGCTCCTATACAATACGTCAGTTCAATCTCTTTGGTAAAAATGAAAGATCCATATAGTTATGATAAAAATTCTTAGGATTTACTAATACCGTAATATATTTCACATTTTTTAGCTCTTTCTTAGGGTTATACCAAAGTGTATTACTAGAAAAGTAGTACAAGATATTATTCTCTTCATCAAGCCACTTTGTTCTAACAACATAGCCTGATTTATCATTTAACTCCATCTTGCTTCCAATAATCTCCATAAACTCTGTACGAAGCGCAATTCCACTTTGCTGTACTTGTCTTTGAATATATAATTTTCTCGAAAAAAAGAATACAGGACACCAACCCACTAATGAAAAGATCACACCCACGACCAATAATGAAGGATCTCCAACATTAAAAAATCCTATGAAAAGTCCGATACCAACAATACCAAATATTGAGAAAAAGAAGATAAATACCTTTTCCATACATACCCTTAAGATGCCAAAGTTGGTAGAGATGATAAATCAACGACATATTTTTTATAATCTTGTCGGCTAATTTTGACGGGAATCTCTTTTCCTTGTAAAAATTTTGTAGGATCAAATCGAATATAATCACTCTTAAAATAGAAAACTGCACCGCCATCGGGATCCACCCATTTCGTGTGAACGTAATAATAATTCTGATCCATATCTTCTACATGATCTAAAGTTGTCATAACTAGATCGAAATCCTCTTCCACTAATGCATAACGCTGAGCTTTTCTCATATTCCCAATAGGAACAGCGACTAAACATGCCGTAATCAGAAGCGCAAAAAAACCGGTTACAAATACGCCAACTATCTCCCCCGAAGAAAACAACTCAGCCACAGCCCACCAAAGTAGACAAGCAATTGCTAACAAGAGCAAATAAAAAAAAGAATTCACATTAGGTCTCCACAAATAAAAAATAGGCAGAACATGAGGATTCAAAACTACCCTCTTACCCAAAAACAGAAACCAATAGATTACCAATATTATGAATGAGATACCATGATTTCCGAAAACAATGCACCCGATTCAGCATTCTAGGCAATATTTCGTACTTACAATAATCTATGTATGCAGATAATCTACCAACAATCTACGAACCCCTTCCCCCTTCCCCCTTCCTTTTTGCAATATACACTCATCACTATCAAATAATACGATACAAAATATTTCCAAGCACAACTTTCACGGAAATCATATCGCCACAAAACATTCATAAAATATTTTCATAAAATACCCATAAAAAAACCCTTAAGAGCTTTTAATCGCTCTTAAGGGGTATATTATTCATGGTTTATCACTATTCAAATAGCGATAAACCTTTAAACATCACGCTTAATTTCTGACACGCATATGCGGGAATAAAAGCACATCTCTGATAGATGGCGCATCTGTAAAGATCATGACTAAACGGTCAATCCCAATTCCTTCGCCCGCTGTTGGTGGCATGCCGTATTCAAGTGCTGTTACGAACTCTTTGTCGTAATGCATTGCTTCATCATCGCCAGAATCTTTATCTTCTACTTGTGAGATAAATCTTTCATGCTGATCTTCGGCATCATTTAACTCCGAGTAACCATTCCCCACCTCACGGCCACCGATAAAGTATTCAAAACGATCTGTGACAAGTGGATTTTCATCATTCTTACGTGCAAGCGGAGATACTGCTAACGGGTAACCTGTAATGAAAGTTGGCTGTAAAAGACTCTCTTCCACTTTCTCATCAAAGATTTCCATGAGAATTTTACCCCAGCAATCATTCGCTTTATCGTATTTGATATGGAAATGATCTGCTAATGCCGAAACGCCTTCTCTAGTGTCTAAATCGTATTCTTTTGCTTCTTCACAATGTTGCAAAATTGATTCTTGAACCGTCATACGAGTTGCCGGCTGACTGAAATCGATTGTGTAACCTTGGTATTCTACTTCTGCAGAACCCTCATTGACGTTGAGTGCAATTGCGTGCATCATGGCATCTGTCATATCCATCATGTCTTTGTAATCTGCATATGCCCAGTACCATTCCATCATGGTGAATTCTGGATTATGACGTGTAGAAACCCCTTCGTTACGGAAGTTACGGTTAATCTCATACACACGTTCCATACCGCCCACCACTAAACGTTTGAGGTAAAGTTCCGGCGCAATACGCAAATAAAATTCCATATCAAGCGCATTATGATGCGTGACAAATGGTTTTGCATTTGCGCCACCTGGAATAGAGTGCATCATCGGCGTTTCTACTTCTTCAAACTGACGTTCATCCATGAAAGTACGGATTGTACGAAGAATCAGATTACGCTTACGGAATGTATCACGAGATTCTTGATTCATAATCAGATCAAGATAGCGCTGACGATAACGTGCTTCCACATCCGTTAAACCATGGAATTTATCTGGCAATGGACGAAGTGATTTTGTAAGAAGCGTTAAAGTATTCGCACGAACTGTGAGCTCGCCTTTATCAGAACGAGATACTTCCCCTTCAACGGCAATAATATCGCCCACATCCCAAGTCGTGAAATCATCAAATGCTTCCTGACCGATTAATCCTGTATTCACAAAGATTTGAACATCGCCAGATTGATCACGAAGGCTTGCAAATCCACCTTTTCCAAAAAGACGTTTAGCGACAATACGACCCGCCATCTTCACAATCTTTCCCTTTTCTTTAAGCGCTTCACGATCTAAGCCTTCCATCTCTTTATGGAGCTTCTTCGCATCAGTGTCTTTTCTAAAGTTATTTGGGAATGCAACCTGCTTCTCCTCACGAATCTTCGCAAGCTTTTCACGGCGCTCTGTAATTAGATGATTTTCAGTTTGATCGTGATCGTTCACTACAGTCTCTTTTGTCATTATGTTTTCTACTTCAAATAATGGTAAACATCCTTAGAACTCCTAAATGCCGGCATTTCCACAATGCATTCACGGCGATTTCAAATCGAGCTCTACCCTAATTTCTTCTGATTTTAATGGATTTTAATGGATCTGCATGCATCGCAATATCATTGATATACCTTATTGATAAAAGATCTGATGCACTTTTAGAATCTAATAAAATCATAAAATCCCGAAGATCACTCTTCGAGATTTTCTTCGCAAAATAGCGAATGAATCAACCGACTATTATCCACTATTTTGCTTTAAATTACTTTAAATACCGAAATTAATTTTCGCTATTTACTTTATTACTCATCCATTCACGGAGATAGATATATTGGAACCGCTTCTTTTAATAATGTAATCAGATCTTCATCCATATACTGATAATCATCAGGTATCTCTAGCACAATTATTTTCTTAGATGTTAGATCTCGCCGAAATTTCTCTTGAATTGCCTTTTTATGATGATACTCCATCACAAAAATCAGATCCGCCCAAGAAACATCTTTACTAGAAATCACATGCTTTGCATTGCGACTTGTTCCTGCTGATCTCGTATTAACACCGTAATCCACTGCAAAAACCCTTTCTGCAGTTGGACTACGCCATTTATTCTGACTACATACAAATAAGATATTCAAGCGCAACTCCCCTAAAAAATAGTATTGTTTTACTTCAATATCTTATCATTAAAACCGCGTTAAAAATTAACGTGAATAGTTTGGTGCTTCTTTTGTAATGGTAACGTCATGAACGTGAGATTCGCTCATTCCTGCGCTTGTAATTTCTACAAACTGAGGTTTTGTATTCATCTCATCGATTGTCGCACAACCCACATAACCCATACCTGCACGGATTCCGCCCATCAATTGATGAACGATTGGTGATGCTGAACCTTTATAAGCAACACGCCCTTCGATACCTTCTGGAACAAGTTTATCTGCACTTGAACCTTCTTGGAAGTAACGATCTGATGAACCGGCATTCATCGCACCCAATGAACCCATACCCCGGTATGATTTGTACGCACGGCCTTGGTAGAATTCGATTTCGCCTGGTGACTCATCTGTTCCCGCTAAGATTGAACCTACCATGATAGAGTTCGCACCTGCTGCTAATGCTTTTACCATATCTCCAGAGTAACGAATACCACCATCAGCAATCACTGGAACACCTGTACCACGAAGCGCTGCTGCAACGTTTGAAATTGCACTTACTTGTGGGAAACCGATACCGGCAATGATACGTGTTGTACAGATTGAGCCTGGACCAATTCCAACTTTAACGCCATCTGTTCCCGCCGCTAAAAGTGCTCTTGCCGCATCTGCAGTTGCGATGTTTCCACTGATTACTTGAAGCTCTGGATATGTTTGTTTAACCCAACGAACACGATCAATCACCCCTTTTGAGTGACCATGTGCCGTATCAACAATAATCACGTCAACACCAACATCGACTAATTGCTCAATACGCTCTTCAGTACCCGCACCTGCGCCCACTGCCGCACCACAGAGTAAACGATCTTCATCATCTAACACTGCATTTGGGTTTTTATCAGTATGAGATAGATCTTTTACCGTGATTAAACCACGAAGTTCGTTATTATCATTGACAACAACTAAACGCTCTAAACGATGGGTACGTAAACGCTCAATGATCTCTTCACGAGTTGCGCCTTCATGGATAGTAATAAGGCGATCACGGTTCGTCATCGCCTTAGTAATATTTTGTGATAAATCTGTTTGGAATCGTAAGTCACGCGTTGTGATAATTCCCGCAACTTTTCCGTCTGTTGTTAACACAGGAACACTAGAAATGTTACGTCCACGCATGATATTCCGAACTTCTTCAAGCGTGACTTCTGTTGTGACCGTAATAGGATCCGTTAACACACCGCTTTCAAAGTTCTTTACTTTACGCACTTGACGAGCTTGCTCAGCTGGCGTAAGGTTTTTGTGAATAATCCCAATTCCACCTTGTTGCGCAAGGGCAATTGCCATCTTACTCTCAGTCACTGTATCCATAGCTGCAGAAAGTAGCGGAATATTCAAAGCGATCTTTTGTGTTAGTTGCGTCCTAAGCGACACATCTCGCGGAAGAACTTCAGAGTAATCTGGAACTAATAATACATCATCAAAGGTCAATCCCTTTTCCATTATTCTAAGCATATGTCTCTCTCCAAGAACGCCGATTTAAAAGAGGTGTATTCTAACATATTTATTTGTCAAATGATGGATTTTATCAGGCATTTGAGCATTTGTTTTTTTTTGATATAATGATCAACGGCGCCTAAGAAAATGACCCCGAGGAGTTAATATTACATGAACCTTCCAAGCCTCATCACTTGGTCTCGCGTTGTTGCGATTCCTATCTTTATCCTATGTTACTTCCTCCCAACTCCTCACAAAAACCTAGTGTTATCGCTCCTATTTATGGTTGCGGCATTTACCGATTGGTTAGATGGATATTTGGCACGAAAATGGAATCAAACCTCTAGTTTTGGGGCTTTTTTAGATCCGGTTGCTGATAAATTATTAGTCGCTGTTGCGCTTATTGCCATTGTCGATCACAACCCTGATCAATGGTTTTTAACGCTTTCTGTTATGATTATTATTAGCCGAGAAATTACGATTTCTGCACTTCGTGAATGGATGGCAGGCATGGGAGAACGTGGCGTTGTTGCGGTTTCTTGGATAGGTAAATGGAAAACAGCTTTCCAAATGGGCGCCATTACCTTTCTTCTCTATGAACAAAATCTCTTTGGTTTACCGCTCTACAATATTGGCTTGATCTTCCTTGTCATTGCAACCTTCCTGACACTTTGGTCAATGGTGCAATATCTATACTCCACATGGAAAGTCTTAAGCGTTAAATAACCAAAATATTACTCTCTGCAATAATATTTCCGAGAAATTTTAAGATAAGTTCGATTAGAATTAAATTACGATTCCGGTTACTTATTAAATATACTGATTTATTCTTTGTGAATTTTTGTTCTATATCAGTTTGATCTACACAATTTATCTTATTAGCTACTATTTAGAATCTCATTGAAGATTCCCTCAAATATCAAAGCCCTTTAAGAATATATCCTTAAAGGGCTTTTTAGTGTACTTCCTATGAAGTTTATATGATTTATACAAGTTCTACCGGCAAATGATGGTACTGAATATCATCGTTAACCCATTGCGTTCATATATTCTACTTATTTCTACTTATTTCTACTTATTTCTACTTATTTCTACTTATTTCTACTTATTTCTACTTACTTATTAATAGCATTTTGAATATCATCTACCATTTTACCTGTAGATTTCACGCCGCCGCCAGATAAATACCACACATTTGGATCTAAATAGATAATTTTGTCATTTTTATAAGCATTCGTATTTTTCACAAGATCATTTTCAACCACTTGTTTCGCAGACGTTTCGCCATTCCCGACAACTGCACTACGATCTACTACAAAAATGTAATCTGGGTTTAAATTCATCACATATTCAAAAGAGGCTGTTTGACCATGTCTTGAAACTTGAATGGATTTATCCGCAGGTTTAAAACCAAATTCATCATGAATAATCCCAAAGCGTGAGCCTGAACCGTATGCACTGATCTTGCCATCATTTACCATAAGGATTAACGCTGTATCATCCATATTTGCTGTGCTTTCACGAAGCTTATTCACTTTATCTTGCAAGCCTTTTAGTTCGGTTGCAATTGCGCCTTCTTGCTCAAACACTTCCCCAACAATTTTAGAATTGCTATTCGTTGAAGCAATGTAGTTTTGCTCATCTAATGTTAAGTTAATCGTTGGCGCAATTTCTGCAAACTGATCGTAAAGTGGCGCTTGACGTAAAGAGATGATAATTAAATCAGGTTTTGCTGCATGAATTGCTTCAAAATCCGGTTCTTTTAAACTTCCGAAGTCACCATATTTATCAGCTTTATACGCTGATAAATAATCAGGAAGATTCGCTTTCGGCAAACCGAGAATATCTACATTGATTGTTTCTAATGTATCAATCGTTCCAAGGTCAAAAGAGATCACTTTGCTAGGATTTACCGGCAATACAGTTTCGCCAGATGCATGAGTGACTGTGATTGTTTTAGCTGCTACTTGCTCCATTGTTTCCACTACTGAGCTTTGCGAGCTTGAAGTATCTGCGGTTGCTTTTTTCTCATCACCACAAGCAGCCAACACCAATGCTAACGCCGAAGCGATTACGACTCTTTTAAACATTTTTGTTTTCATCAAAAACCTCTTTTCTATTTCAAATATCTAGTTTTAATTTTTTATTACAATCCCCATGTAATCCACATATTCATAGGTAGCGAGGATATGAGGAATGGGAATATGTGTACCGTTTTAAATAACCTTAAAGTCGCTTTAAAATTTCTTCAAACAATCTACATTTAATTTTCTAAAAGCTACTATAAACCATTTGATACTTAATCGCCTATTAAATTGAGAATCATTTACATTCAGTAGTTATAAAAAAAGGGGGAAATCCCTTTCAATCTCTAAAAATCTATTCTCTAGAGATCCCTTTTAATAAAGTATGTTTTAAATGACTTATGAAAAATAGACACAAATACGACGATCATCAATCATTTGGATCGGAATTTCCATATCATAAATATCGCGCAAGATATTACTATCAATGATTTTCTCCGTTGCGCCTTCATGCATTAATGCACCATTTTTCAGAGAAATAATATGATCTGAATAACAAGATGCGAAGTTAATATCATGAATCACGATCACAATCGTTTTATTTTTCTCATCCACAAGCTTACGAAGCACTTGCATGATCTCCACTGAATGCTTCATATCTAAGTTATTTAGCGGTTCATCCAAGAAGATCACTTCTGTATTTTGCGCTACAACCATTGCGATAAATGCACATTGTCTTTGCCCACCGCTGAGCTCTGACACATATTTATCTTGAAGTTCAGATAGCCCCATATATTCAATGGCTTCATCAATAAAGGTTTGATCTTCTACCGTTAAACGGCCTTTACTATGAGGAAATCTGCCAAATGCCACAAGCTCTCTTACGGTAATGCGTAAATTAATATGATTGGCTTGCTTTAAAATAGAGATTTTTTTCGCAAGATCATCACTCTTCCAATCATTAATAGAGCGCCCTTCGATGGAAACTTTCCCGGTATCTGGCGTTAAAAGTCGGCTCATCATGCCTAAAAGCGTACTTTTACCGGCACCATTGGGACCAATTAAAGAGGTGATTTTATTCTTCGGAATCGAAATAGAGACATCATCGACAACTTTTTTCTGCCCAAATAGCTTAGAAACATTCTCAACAATTACCATTATTTGCTCCCTCTTAATAAAAGATACATAAAATAGATTCCTCCAATAAAGTTGATAATCACACTCAACGTGGTGGAGAAGCTAAATACTCTTTCTACTAATACTTGCCCGAAAGATAGAGCAATAATACTGACTAAAACCGTTCCAACAAGAAGCACTGAATGCCGGTACGTTTTAAATATTTCATAACCTAAGTTTGCAACTAGCAAGCCTAAGAATGTTATGGGTCCAATCAGCGCCGTAGAAACAGCCGTAAAAATTGCCACAACCACTAATGTCATCATTACAATCTTCTGATAAGACACGCCTAAATTCAGCGAATGATCTCTCCCTAAAGAGAGTACATCAAGATATTTGATAAACGGAATATACGCAATAAACGTTGCGCCTAAAATACCGAGCGCCCACCATAACAATTTCACTTGCACATTATTAAAGCTCGCAAACATCTTATCTTGCACGATCATAAATTCATTAGGATCGATCAGTACTTGCATAAAGGTCGCTAAACTTTGGAATAACGCGCCTAAAACAATCCCGATCAATAACAGAAAATAGACCGATCGCCCTTCTTTGCCTAACACTGATTTAAACAGAATCAGAGAAAAAAGTACTAAAACGCCAACCGACAGCAAAAACAGCCACTCATTACTAATCATCGTGAAGCTTTTTGCACCTAAGAAAAAGACTAGTAAGGTTTGCACTAACAGATAGAGCGAATCCAATCCCATAATACTCGGTGTTAAAATTCGATTATGCGTGACGGTTTGGAAAATTACCGTAGAAAATGCAATGGCACTGCCGGCAACAATCATCGATGCAACTTTATATCCTCGGCGTGGCAATACATAATCCCAATTGGCACCCAGCTGATAAAAGAGATACAACGACACGCTCAAAATAGTGAGCGAAAATAGAATCACGAGTTTTAAACGATTACTCATGCTGTTCCCGCCTTTTTAAAGAGTAACCAGATAAACACGGCACTGCCGATAATGCCAATCATCACACTAATTGGAATCTCATAAGGAAATATAATTAATCGCCCTACGATATCGCATACTAAGACAATAATTGCGCCTAAAATTGCCGTAAATGGCAACGTTGTACGAATATTATCGCCTTTATAGAGCGACACAATATTGGGAACAATCAATCCTAAAAATGGAATCATTCCCACTGTTAAAATCACGGACGCCGTGATCATCGCCACAATGGCTAAACCAATATTCACAACTTGCTGATACTTTAATCCTAAATTCTTTGCAAAATCCAGCCCCATGCCGGCAATGGAAAATTGATGCGCATAGAGATATGCCACAATCATAAGCGGAATGGAGATATAGATCAGCTCATAGCGCCCTGACATCACCATTGAGAAATCCCCGATGAGCCAAGAAGATAAATTTTGAATCAGATCATATTTATACGCTATAAATGTCGAAATCGAACCAATAATTCCGCCAAACATTAAACCGATCAACGGCACGAAAATAGCATCTTTATAACGAATATGATTGAGAAGCTTCATAAATACAAACGTTCCCAAAAGTGCAAAACCAAAGGCTAATGCCATTTTAATAATGGGAGAAGCGCCGGCAAAAAAGAGAATCGCGATTAATATTCCAAGCCTTGCTGATTCCATCGTTCCTGCGGTTGTCGGCGATACAAATGGATTTTGACTCAGCTTTTGCATGATTAAACCACTAATTGAAAGGCTGGCGCCGGCAATTAAGATCGTGATCAATCTTGGAATGCGACTAATTAAAATAGTCTGTTTTTGTGCATCCGTTAAGTTAAACAGGTCATTCACAGAAATATTAATGACTCCAACAAAGAGGGAGATCAACGATAATACTAAGAGAATGAGAACCCAATACCGTATTCTCATGTTAATAAAATTAGCCTTTCACAAATGAAACATAAATCCGAATGATAATGATTGCTATCTTACATTGATATTTAAATTTTTCATAGGTGAATTAGATGTTTTAAATGAGATTGCGCAATAATTGCCGAGTTTTTAAACAAATATCAAAAAAAGGGCAGATATATCTGCCCTTTTAATTCAAATATGCTTCACAAAACTTCAAAATATTTCTAGTAAATACACTCAATTAATGCGTGGAAAGTTTCGCTCGGCGATATCTTATCGTTTAATAATGACAATCATACGATATCCCTCTATGCAAATCGCCATAGAAGCTTTTTTAATAGAAGCCCGTTAATTTCTCATTAAAACTAATATAGATATTTTTCTTTTGAGTATACGCATCTAACATCATTTTATGCGTTTCTCGCCCAACACCAGATTTTTTATATCCCCCAAAAGGTGCATGTGCCGGCAATTCATTATAAGTATTGACCCACATTCTTCCGGTTCGCACAGCTTTGGCTACTCTAAATGCTCGGTTAATATCTCGCGTCCAAACGGCGCCACCTAATCCATATTCCGAATCATTTGCCCAAGTAACCGCTTCCTCTTCCGTATCAAAGACAATAATGGCAACGACGGGGCCAAATACTTCTTCCTTCTCAATACGCATATTCGGTTTCACATCCACAATTGCTGTCGGACATAAAAATGCACCATTATCATGCGCACGCTTACCACCGGTTAATATGGTTGCGCCTTCCTCTTTCGCAATATCCACATATCCTAAAATTTGCTTCAACTGCTTCTCATTAATTTGCGCACCCATTTGCGTATTCGGATCTAAAGGATCGCCGACTTTCACGCTTTCAAACTTCTCTTTTAAGCGGGTAATAAATGCATCATAAATTGTCCGCTGTACAAATAATCGTGAACCGGCACAGCATACTTGCCCTTGGTTAAATAAAATTCCCATGAGCGCACCATCAATCGCTTTATCAATTTGTGCATCTTCAAACACGATATTTGCAGATTTGCCCCCGAGCTCCAACGTTGCCGGAATCAGTTTTTCAGCCGCCGCTTTTGCCACGTTATACCCAATTTCCGTAGATCCTGTAAATGCAAACTTACTAAAACCTTCATGCTCTAAAATCGCATTTCCTGTAGTTGAACCACCGCCAGTTAAAACGCTCACAACCCCTTTCGGCAATACTTCATTGAGAATTCTACCTAGCTCTAACACAGAAATAGAAGTATCACTTGATGGTTTAATCACAATACAGTTTCCTGCAGCTAATGCCGGTGCAATTTTCCAAGCGCCCATTAGAAGCGGGAAGTTCCAAGGAATAATTTGCCCCACAACACCAATCGGCTCACTTAAAACAATACTTAAACTATCTTTATTAATGAGATTTGCTTCATCGCTTTCAGCACGAATCACACCGGCAAAATAACGAAAATGATCAACCGCCAATGGCACATCCACATTTGTGGTTTCACGGATTGGCTTACCATTATCTAACGTTTCTAACGTTGCAAAACGCGTCGCTTCTGCTTCTAATCGATCTGCAATTTCTAAAAGGTACTTAGAACGCTCTTGAGGCGACGTTTGACTCCAACTATTAAACGCTTCCCACGCCGTTTCTACCGCACGATCCACATCTTCTTTTTCCGCAATTGCAATTGTCGCAAGCTTCTCTCCTGTTGCAGGATTAAAACTATCAAATGTCTTCTTATCGGCACCATCTGTCCAAACACCATCTATCAATAATTGATAGGAATCTTGCGGACGTAGGTTTGATGCAATATCAGCCAATTTTTTCATAATCTGTTCTCCTAAAGTCAATATTTTAGAAACCATTAAAAAACAATGAAGCCTTCTAAGAACATATCTGTTTTGAGAATTATTATCTATTCTTGTTTACATAAATATTTACTTTAATGAAAAATATTGACCTATATTACATTGACTAAAAACACTCTTGATTCAGCCTCACTCCCCTCAAATCACGCTATTTGATCTTCTGAATCATCCAACTTCCTATTTAACCTATTGAATCTAATATTAATCAAAGCACAAAAAAAGACGAGTATCTCGTCTTCAATTTTGCTGATATATGTTATTTTCACTTTGCTATCTTTCCAAGATTAATTACTTTATTACCCGATAGATAACATCATCAAAAATCTCAAATCACATATTAAGGAATAATTAACTGCGTTCCAACCGGCACTCGTAGCTGGTTATCTGGCAGTTGATTCACTCGTTTAAGCTCATTCACATTGACTTTAAATTTTTCCGCAATAGCTACCAAAGAATCTCCCCTTAAGGTGACATATTCTCTAGTGGCAACTTCCTCTGAGATTAAATTCAATGCCGGAGGGGTTGCCGTTGGTTCTGGAAACTGTACGCCAATTGTCACTGGTGGGGATATGGTATTACCAACCGGCCCACTATTTTGACTTCCTGACTCCAAACGCAGCTCTGGAAGATTTACCTCTGAAATGGCATTCCCTTGTGGTCTCAATTGATGCGGCGTCTGAGTTAATACTTGCGCCGCACTATTATCCGTTTTCTGAACTACTGTCGTATACACAAGCTCTGTTGCCGGACGATCTTTATAATACGCCTTAACACCGCCCAAAATATCATCCGCTAAACGCGTCTGATGTCTCTTATTACGTAAGTTTTGCTCTTCTTTAGGATTAGAAATAAATCCTGTTTCTACTAAGACAGAGGGAATATCCGGCGCTTTCAATACTGCAAATCCCGCTCTTTCTACCTGTTTTTTATGAAGATTTGCGTGTTGGCTCAATTTCTTTAACAGATGAATACCAAGCGCATTCGAAGATTCAATTGTCGCCTCTTGCGATAAATCTAACAACATCGACGCAATCGCATCATCTTTATCTGATATCTTCACACCACCAATTAAATCAGACTGATTCTCTGCTGTTGCAAGCAATCTTGCGGCTTCACTGGAAGCGCCACTCGTAGAGAGAATATACACTGATGCACCGCTTGCCGTTGCTGATCCGGCATCGGCATGAATGGAAATAAACATATCTGCTTTGTGACGTCTTGCAAACAACACTCGCTCCCGAAGAGGAATAAATGTATCGTTATCTCTTGTTAAAATCGCTTTCATATTTGGTTCACGATTAATTTTTTGTTGTAAAATTTTCGCAATCTCTAATACAACATTTTTCTCTCTTGTACCCGCCTTTCCACTAGAACCGGGATCTTTTCCACCATGCCCCGGATCGAGTACAATGAGAATGTTTTTCTTCGGCACTGTCTTAGCAACTTGAATTTCCTGAGGTGTTGTAATCACTGTTTGCCCAGATGAAGCGAAATCTTTTTGAATATTTCCTGCAGAAGATCCAACGACAATTACTAACTCATAACCTCTATTACTTCTTACTACAGCAGCACTTGCCGGCACGGAAGCTTGCCTTAGATCAATGACAATACGAAGATCCGTTCCTTGTTGCGTTCCCAACCTCACACCTGACACTAATGCCGATGAAATCGGCAAAGAGGTCATTTTTGTTTGCAACTGTGCATTGGGAATATCTACTACTAATCGATCGGGGTTTTGCAATCTAAAACTATTAAACTTGATCTGCTGACTAAGGGGGAAAATAACCTGTAATTCGCCATTACGACTTTCTGCTCTCCCGGCTCCCACAGTTGTTGCGGCAAACACACTATTTAGAAAAAAAAGAGAAAGCAATAGGAAACACAACCAACTCACTCTCTTTTTTAACCAGTTTTTCATCATTTGTTGCATTACTCTATCCACTCAATATTCTCTTTTAAAATCTGTTTCTTCTCTGAGTTACCAAAAAACAGATTAAACTTATGATACAAGGATTTCGCTTTATCAACTTCCCCAAGCGCATCTAAAATTACAATGTAATGTGCAATAATTTCAGGATCTTTATTCTTTTGATATGCCTTTTCAATATATTTTTTTGCTCGAAGCAAATCATTTAAATGAAAATATGCCCACGCCAAACTATCTTCAATAAAATCCTGGTTCGGTAGTAATAAATTAGCTTTAGAAATATATGGAAGTGCTACCAAGGCATTTGCAGGATCTACCTCTAATAAAGAAAATCCTAGAGCATTATAGGCAATTGCATCTTGTGGATTTGCCTTAATTTCCGCTTCAAAAACGTTCTGCATTGTTTCATAATCGCCATGCCCATAAGCACTCATTGCTTTCAGAAATGCTAAATGAGCAGATTGTTCTTGTGCTAAAAATTGACCACTCAAAGCAATTTCTCGATCTAATCTCACAAACTCTTTTGCTTCTTGTAGCATCATCATTTTTTTCAAAGCAATACCGGCGTCATTATAGATATCTAACGCTTTAATCTGCTCAAAAAGCTCATCAAACGCCGAATAATTTTTCTCAGATAATGCAATCTTTGCTTGAATCGTTAAGATAGCTTCTGCATATTGCGGAACTGGATTTTCAATCACAGGTAATACCTCTAACAATTTTTCGCTATTACCTAAAATTTCTGAAAAGTAGAAAAGATTCAATACTGCATTTGTGAGCTGTTCAGGTTCACTTAAACGTAACATCAGCATATCTCGAATATTATCGTAATTCCCCATTGCATATGCCATACCGATAAATCGCTCAAATACAACCGGCAATTCATCTGTCATGATCATGAGTCGAACTAACAGTTGATACGCTTCCTCATATTCAAAATTTGAAATCAGCGCATTTGCAAGTTCAAAACCAATCTCCGGATCTGGATACTGAGCATATGCATGCTCTAAAATCGCAATCGCTTTTTCCGGCGCACCAATATTCCAATACACATATGTATATAAAGTATAGATTTTAGGATTTGCGGGATTAATCTGAAGCGCTCTTTCCAAATAACTTTCAGCTTCAGAATAACGCGAGTTATCAATTAAAAATCCCGCTAAAATTACAAGTGGGAAAGTATCTTGATTTTCTAACGCAGCTAATTGTTTAAAAATTTCTAATTGCTTTTCAAGAGGTAATTCAAACTCATGGAATCTCTTTAAAATGGCAAGATATGGAGAATATTCAACAACTCCTTGATTCGTTAAATACACCATTTCCACTAAATGATGATACGTTTTTGCCGCATATTCAATGTCATCCATCAACACATAAGCTTCTGCTAGTAAATTATAAGTTTGTAAATTAGTCGGATCTTGAATCACTAATTTTTGAATAAAGGGTAACGCTTCCGCAATATTCCCCTCTTCTAAATCTAATTGAATTCGACGTTCTAAAACTTTCGGGTGTCTTTTTTGCTCTAAGAACTGATCAAAATCCTTTTTAGCGCCATCCCAGTTTTCTCTTTTTTCAGCAATCTCAGCTGCTAAGAAATCATAAACTTCTCTATTTTCATTATCGTTATAAAAACTAGGATCAGAAGCAAGCAACTCTTTTTCTATCTCAGAAGAGGTCTTATTTATGTCATTATCATCAGCAAAAGCCAAACTACCTGTTACACAAAGTGACATTACAAATAGATTCAAAAACTTCTTCATACCGCCCTGAACTCCTTAATTCTTGTCATTCATCGACATTTTTTTTATTCTGCTTTCTATAACGCAGACTGATTTAACCCAAACATTTTAACGTAAAACGCCTTCCTGTGTTAATTATTACGATCTCTTCTAAAGGAGTAACAATTTATGAAAAATAGACATTTTGCTTTAATTCTTGCTGGTTGTGGCCATCTTGATGGCGCTGAAATTACGGAAGCTGTTGCACTAAATATTGCGCTATCTAAAGCAGGCTATCAAGTGGATTTTTACGCACCTAATCGACTACAACAACACACTGTCAACCATCTTGAAGGAAGTGAGCTTACCCCGAATCGATCTATTTTAGAAGAAGCAGCAAGAATCGCCCGTGGTAAGATTCAGCCGATTGATGAGCTTGATCTCTCTCAGGTTGATGGCATTGCGATGGCAGGAGGTTTTGGAGTTATTAAAAATTTCACAAACTATCTGACAGAAGGTAATAACGCTTTATTGCAAACCGACATTGGAGATAAAATCAAAGCCGCTATCACACTCAAAAAACCGATCATCGCTGTTTGCGCAGCACCAATGGCAGTTGCCATTGCCCTAAAAGAGCTCAATATTCACGATGCAACCCTTACCTTTGGGCAATCATCTAATGCCGGAGATTTCTTACCGGCACTTCAAGTATGGAATATTTCCCATGTTGAAACAGATACTCATGAATCCTTCAAAGATCCAAATTACCCTATTATCACTTCTGGGGCTTATATGGATGGTAATGCTACCCCTTTTGAAGTATTTTCCGGCATAGAATCATGTGTAGATACATTACAAGAGATAATCCCGAATCCTTAAAAATATATTCTTAACGATCTATTCTTAAGAACATATTCATGAAGACATTTATCAATCAAGTGTAGGAATAAAGACTCATAATTATATTTCTATATGCCTATTTCCATGTATTCATACCAACAAATATGTGGAAATTAAACATTCTATGAAGTATTCGGTTACATATACCAAGAATACTTTTCTCTTATTGGTATCTTCAGAGATATATCTTCAAGGATAAACCCTCTTCAATAAAAAACTGATGCTAGATAATTACTTCACCTCACTTAACTTCGTAATTAACTAGCATCTTTTTATAATTTAAAATATATTACTGCCTCTATCGCTCTCAAAAAGAGCTGAAAAATCAAACTACATCATCTATTCAATAAAATTGACCAAGATATGTGCAAGTTTTCCACTTTCTAAAAAATCAGGTAAACTTAAAAAAAGGGTATTTGTAAAGCAAAACTACAAACAACTGTACTCTTTTCAATCCTTAATGATCCTTACAGAAACCTTTGGCTTCTGATATAAATCATTGCTGTTCATTAATCATTGGAGAATTAATAGTTATCATGGAGCCTCTTAAAGTAGGACTTATTGGTCTTGGCACTGTTGCCTCTGGCGTTGCCTCAGTATTATCAAAAAATCAAATTGACATCTCTCGTCGCATTTCCCGAACACCGATGATTGAAAAAGTGTTTGTGCGCACCCTAGATAGAGAAAATCCCCATCAGTTAAATCTCACTGATAATATTGATGAGATTATTAACAACCAAGATATTGATATTGTCATTGAACTTATCGGTGGTATTGAGCCTGCATTTACCTACATTAAAACAGCGCTTTCAAATGGTAAATCTGTTATTACCGCAAACAAAGAACTCATTGCAATTCACGGCAATGAACTCTTAAAAATTGCCGAAGACAACAATGTTTTCCTTCGCTTTGAAGCATCCGTTGCCGGTGGTATTCCTATTCTCAAAGTATTAAGAGAAGGCTTAGCAGCTAACAGTATTGATTCTGTGATGGGCATTATTAATGGCACTTCTAACTATATTTTGACAGAAATGACAGACAAAGGCTCTGAGTTTGCAGATTGTCTGAAAGATGCTCAAGCACTTGGCTTTGCAGAAGCGGATCCTACATTTGATATTAAAGGGATTGACGCTGGGCATAAGCTCACAATTTTAGCCTCTACCGCTTTTGGAATCCCTCTCAATTTTGATGCACTTGTCACAGAAGGTATCGATACTGTTACAAAAAATGATATCGAAATCAGCGCGCAAGAAGGATATACCATTAAGCATTTAGGTATTGCTCGTCGCTCTGAACAAGGTGTAGAACTTCGCGTCCACCCTGCGCTCGTTCCTTCAAAGCATGCTTTTGCAAATGTAAATGGTGTTCTTAATGGTGTTTTCATCCAAGGAAATGCTGTGGGAGAGCAATTTTTAAGTGGCCGTGGTGCTGGTAGTGAAGCAACAGCATCCGCTGTTATTGCAGATTTAATAGAGATTATTCACAACCAAAATATTCATAACAGTGCACCAGCATTGGGATATAAAGTGAACAATCTTTCAACACTCCCAATTATTCCCAAATCAGCATTTCAATCAAATTATTATATTTCCTTCGAATATGATGAAAAGGCTGATACCTCAACTCTTTTGACGCAATTACAATCTTCAGCGACAAATGACTTAAATGCACCATTTGAAATTAAATTTTACAATACAAATCAAAGAATTATCATTATTTGTGAAAAAACATTTGAAGAAAGTGTAGAAAATCTTATTAATAATGCTATGTTAATTGAAGGCGTCAAGGATGCTAAGTTAATTCGGATAGAGAATTTTTAAAAATCCCACCAATTAACATTTGATGCCAATTAACTTAAATACTTCGACTAAAGCATTTAAATACACGATAAAAATAAATAAATGGGATTTTATACCTCCTCCATACTGCATAATGTAAACTCTGCAAATTTAATTATAATTATAAATTAATACCTTATACTTATATTCACTCTGGCAGTCGTTTACAATCCTGAAATATGGAGGTTTACGAAATACTCATACAATTGATGATTCATATATATTTAAAAGAGGAGATCCTGTGAAATTAAGTGGTGCAGAAATCATCATCCGCTCCTTAATCAAGGAAGACGTAGAATGTATCTTCGGCTATCCTGGCGGTGCCGTATTACCTTTATACGATGAGATTTATAAACAAGACAAGATTGAACACATTCTAGTCCGTCACGAACAAGCAGCAACTCATGCGGCTGACGGCTATGCTCGTACAACAGGAAAACCTGGTGTTGTCCTTGTGACTTCGGGCCCTGGTCTTACTAATGCCGTCACTGGTATTGCTACCGCTTACATGGATTCCATTCCAATGATTGTCCTATCTGGACAAGTTGCAACAGGTCTTATCGGAAATGATGCCTTCCAAGAGGTTGATACTGTAGGAATTACCCTTCCTTGTGTGAAACATAACTTTTTAGTAAAAGATGCTAAAGATCTTGCTAGCACTATCAAAAAAGCTTTCTATATTGCAACAACAGGCAGACCCGGCCCAGTTGTAATTGATATTCCAAAAGATATTACTGTCCATCAAACCGATTTTGAGTATCCTGAAGAGATCTCAATGCGTTCTTATAATCCAACGGTAAAAGGTCACTCTAAACAGATCGCAAGAGCCTATGATCTGATTATGAAAGCAGAAAGACCCATGATTTATACCGGTGGTGGAATTATTATTGGCGAAGCACACAATGAACTTCGTCAGTTTGTAAAAGATCTAAACCTCCCTATTACTAGTACATTAATGGGCTTAGGTGCTTACGAAGGAACTGATAAACAATTCCTTGGTATGCTCGGAATGCATGGAACCTACGAAGCAAATATGGCAATGCATCATTGTGATGTTTTGGTTGCTTTAGGCGCTCGCTTTGACGACAGAATTACCGGTACTTTAGAAACATTCTGCCCGAATGCAAAAATTATTCATGTGGATGTTGATCCATCTTCTATTGCCAAAAATGTCGCTGTAGACTTACCCATTGTAGGTCAGTTACAACCTGTTTTAGAAGAACTCAACAATATTCACAAACAACAAAAAGGCCAACTTGATCAAACTGCTCTTAAAGCATGGTGGGATCAAATTGAAGAGTGGCGAGATATGCGTTCTCTTGATTATGAAAAGAGCGATGTCATTATTAAACCACAATTTGTGGTTGAAAAACTCTTTGAAGTCACGGAAGGAAAAGCGATCGTAACTTCAGATGTTGGTCAGCATCAAATGTGGGCAGCACAATATTACCCCTTTGACGAACCTCGTCAATGGCTGAATTCTGGTGGTCTTGGCACAATGGGCTTTGGGCTACCAGCAGCAATGGGTGCAAAAATTGCTCGTCCTGATAAGGATGTTGCATGTATTACAGGTGATGGAAGTATTCAAATGATGCTTCAGGAACTTTCCACAATGCTACAGTATTGTTCACCTGTAAAAATTATTAACCTTAATAATGGTTATTTAGGAATGGTTCGCCAATGGCAAGAGTTTTTCTTCCAAAAGCGTTACTGCATGAGTTATTTTGACTCTCTTCCTGATTTTGTAAAACTTGCAGAGGCTTATGGTCATAGCGGGATTCAAATTCACAAACCAAGTGATGTAGAACCAGCATTAAGAGAAGCTTTCAAACAGAAAGATAAGACTATATTCCTCGATTTTATCACCGATCCCAGCGAGAATGTTTACCCAATGATTCCCGCCGGAAAAGGTCATCACGAAATGATCTTAGCGGGTCGCGATAAAATGGAAAATACGTTAGCTGAAGGCTTAAGCCAAGTTTAAGGGAGAAATCATGACATTTAATACTGAATCTTCGCGTCATATTATTTCGATCTTAATGGAGAACGAAGCCGGCGCACTATCTAAAGTAGTAAACCTATTTTCTGCACGTGGCTATAACATCGATAGCTTAAGTGTTGCTGCAACTGATGATCCTTCTCTTGCGAGATTGACATTAGTGACGATTGCAAACAATCATGTTGTTGAACAAATCGTAAAGCAATTGAATAAACTCATAGATGTTGTCAAGCTCACAAATCTTTGCGATAGTGCTTACGTTGAAAGAGAAATGATGCTGATCAAAGTTCAAGCCGAAGGCCAAAACCGATCAGAATTATTCCGAATCAACGAAATGTTCAGAGGTCGAGTTATTGACGTCACTCCACTTTCTTACACAATTGAAATGACAGGTACTCAAGACAAGCTCGATGCATTTATCGTCGCTGTCACTGAACTTGGAATTATTGAAATTGTACGTTCTGGTGCGCTAGGACTTGTTCGTGGAGCAAAAGGTTTAACACTCTAATAGCTTGTAAACTTATAGCTACTAAAATTATTAATTAATAGAGATATCAGTAGTACAACTCAAAACTCATACTATTGATAACTCATAACAAAAAAGAATTACTTAAAGGATATTTTAAAATGAATGTTTTTTACGATAAAGATGCCGATATCTCGTTAATCAAAGATACAACTGTTGCAATCATTGGGTATGGTTCACAAGGTCATGCACATGCACAAAACCTTAAAGATTCAGGCGTCAATGTTATCGTGGGTCTCCGTAAAGGTGGCGCATCGTGGGACAAAGCTGTAAACGCAGGTCATAACGTAAAAGAAATTGCAGATGCAACGAAAGAGGCTGATTTTGTAATGGTTCTTCTTCCTGATGAAAACCAACCAGCTGTTTACCGTGACTCAATTGAGCCAAACCTTAAAGAAGGTGCAACTCTCGCTTTTGCTCATGGTTTTAATATCCATTATAACCAAATCATTCCACGTAAAGATCTTGACGTTGTAATGGTTGCTCCAAAAGGTCCTGGTCACACTGTTCGTTCTGAATATGTAAAAGGTGGTGGTGTTCCAACACTTATCGCTGTTTATCAAGATTCAACTGGTAAAGCTCGTGACTACGCATTATCATATGCATCTGCAAATGGTGGCGGTAAAGCTGGCGTTATCGAAACTTCATTCCAAGAAGAGACTGAAACGGATCTTTTCGGTGAGCAAGCAGTTCTTTGTGGTGGTGCGGTTGAACTTGTTAAAGCAGGTTTCGAAGTACTTACAGAAGCAGGTTATGCACCAGAAATGGCATACTTTGAGTGCTTACATGAGTTAAAACTCATCGTAGACTTAATGTATGAAGGCGGTATCGCTAACATGAACTACTCAATCTCAAACAATGCTGAGTATGGTGAGTATGTTACGGGTCCTGAAGTTATTACAGAAGATACTAAAGATGCAATGCGTCATGCTCTTTATCGTATTCAATCTGGTGAATATGCAAAAATGTTCATTCAAGAAGGTATGACTAACTATCCTTCAATGACTGCCATTCGTCGCTTAACAGCTGAACATCCAATTGAAAAAACAGGCGCTAAACTCCGTGCAATGATGCCATGGATTACAGAAAATAGCCTTGTTGATCAATCTAAAAACTAATTTTCATACTTCTTGATTTAAAATCAGAGTACTTTCATATAGTTGAAAGTGAAATTTAGAACCGATGTTAAGATGCCTTAAGCCTTAAAACTTAAGGCATTTTTTATAAAAATAATTCAATCTACAGTTTCATTATAGATTTATAAGTAACCTTTAAAATACAAATAGGAATATATTATGAGCCAGATTTGGACCCCATCTAGTTGGAGAGATTTCCCGGCAGTTCAATTGCCAAATTACAAAGATGTAACAGCGCTAAAATCTGTTGAGGATCGTCTTCGTAAAGCTCCACCACTCGTTTTTGCGGGTGAAGCAAGATCTCTAAAAGCACAACTTGCAGATGCGGTATATGGTAAAGCATTTTTACTTCAAGGCGGAGATTGCGCTGAAAGTTTTGCTGACTTTAGCTCTGATAACATCCGTGATACATTTCGTGTTTTATTACAAATGGCCGTAACTCTAACATTTGCAGCAAGCAGTCCTGTGATTAAAGTCGGTCGAATTGCTGGACAATTTGCAAAACCTCGCTCTTCCGATACAGAAACAATTGATGGTATTACTCTACCAAGCTATCGTGGAGACATCGTCAATGGCATTGATTTTACCGCCGAAGCAAGAGAACCAGATCCTGAAAGATTATGGCAGGCTTATGCACAATCTGGTTTAACTTTAAACCTTCTACGCGCCTTTGCAAAAGGAGGGTATGCCGATCTTCACAGGGTTCAACGTTGGACAATGAGCTTTGTTGGAAATTCTCCTCAAGCAGAACGTTATATTGATCTTGCAACACGCATCCAAGATGCCCTTAAATTCATGCAAGCATGTGGCGTTGATCCTAATAATGCCATTATTCGTGAAACGGAATATTTCACATCTCATGAAATGCTACTCCTTGGCTATGAAGAAGCAATGACAAGAACAGACTCCACTACTGGAGATTGGTATAATACATCAGCTCATATGGTATGGATTGGGGAGAGAACCCGTCAATTAGATGGCGCTCATATTGAGTTTGCTAAAGGTATTGCCAATCCTGTCGGCGTAAAAGTGAGCCAAAAAATGAGTGAAGATGAATTAATTCGTTTAATTGATGCTCTCAATCCAAATAATGAACCTGGAAAATTAACATTAATTACCAGAATGGGCGCGGATAACATTTTAAAACATCTCCCTAGATTACTACGAGCAGTTAAAAATGAAGGTCGTCATGTTGTTTGGAGTTGTGATCCTATGCATGGAAATACGATTACGGAAAATCGCTATAAAACACGTCCTTTTGATAGCATTCTAGCTGAGGTCATTAACTTCTTTGATGCTCATAATGCAGAAGGAACTTACGCAGGTGGTGTTCATTTTGAAATGACAGGAACGGATGTAACAGAATGCTTAGGTGGCGGACAAAACATCACCTCAAAAGAACTTGAAGATCGCTATCATACCCATTGTGATCCAAGATTAAATGCTCAACAAAGTCTAGAGCTTGCATTCCAGATCTCATCAAAACTAAAAGAACATCGCGAAAAAATTCCTGCTAGCGTATAATTCTTTAGCTTACTATTACGTTAAGATATGGTATTTTATAGGACATATCGATTTTCTTAGGAGTATTGTGTTGAATACGAATTACCTCGATTTTGAAGCTCCCATTTATGAGCTTCAAACTAAAATTAATGAGCTACAAAATTGGGCTCAAGATGCTGATATTGATGTTACAGACAAGATTGATGCATTAGAAAAAAAGAAAAATGCAAAGTTAGAGCAAATCTTCTCTAAGCTTTCATCTTGGGAAGTAACACAGCTTGCACGCCACCCTCTTCGCCCTTATACATTAGATTACATCAATCTCATCTGTGATGATTTCCAAGAGCTTCATGGAGATCGTGCTTATGCTGATGATGCCGCGATTGTTGGTGGATTAGCTAGAATCGATGGTCGTTCTGTGATGATTATTGGTCATCAAAAAGGTCGCGATACTAAAGAGAAAATTAAACGTAATTTTGGAATGCCAAGACCGGAAGGTTATCGTAAAGCGCTTCGCTTAATGAAACTTGCTGAGCGCTTTAATGTTCCAGTAGTCACTTTCATTGATACTCCTGGTGCTTATCCTGGAATTGGCGCTGAAGAGCGTGGTCAAAGTGAAGCGATTGCTCGTAACTTACTTGAAATGAGTAAGCTTCGTGTTCCAATTATCTGCACTGTCACAGGTGAAGGTGGATCTGGTGGCGCTCTCGCAATTGCTGTAGGCGACCGCGTTATGATGCTTCAATACTCAATCTATTCAGTGATTTCTCCTGAAGGCTGTGCTTCCATTTTATGGAAAAGTGCAGAAAAAAACAAGGATGCCGCTGAAGCGATGGGTGTTACTGCTGATAAAAACATAGATGCAAAACTCATTGATAAAATCATCTCAGAACCTAAAGGGGGAGCACATCGCCATTACAAGGAGATGAGTGATAATATCAAAAAGGAAATTAACGCAGCCTTAGATCAATTGACTGCGCTTCCTACGGATGAGCTTCTGCAACAACGATATGACAAGATAATGGCTTACGGTCAGTTTAAGACTAAATAAGCGACACATAATACTAAGACGATTTTATTCATATAAAATCGTCTTTTTGGTTTTAAAGAGTATTTTCAAGCAAGCCTTTAGTAGAGGATCTTTACGATGAATCAACTCCTTCCCTTCTTACAAAAAATTGCCGATGCAATTGATCGCTTAGAGCCTTTATTTCCCCCTGATAATCAAAACATTAACTTTAATGAATCTTCAGCCTTTCGTTGGGAAAAAAAGTCCTACTCCACATTTGGGACATTAGCTCCAATCATGCATCCCGCATCCATTAATTTTGAGCAGTTAAAAGGGATTGATAGACAAATCTCCTTAATTAAAAACAATACCGAACAATTTTTAAATAATTTTCCCGCAAATAATATTTTATTAACAGGCTCTCGGGGTACTGGAAAATCTTCCATTGTAAAAGCGGTATTAAAAACTTATCACCACCACAATCTTAAAATGATAGAGATCGATAACAATGATCTCAATGATCTTCCGGATTTATTAGAGATCTTAGAAAATCAACCCCATTATTTCATTATCTTCTGTGATGACCTCTCTTTTGAAGCGAATGATCCTTCATATAAGCCTTTAAAAGCGATGCTTGATGGTTCTCTTTCAAGTCCGGCGAGCAATATTTTATTATATGCAACGTCTAATAGAAGACACTTACTTCCTGAATCGATGCAAGATAATTTAAATCAATATGACGCCGGGGAAATCCACCCTCAAGAAGCCATTGAAGAAAAAATTTCTCTCTCTGAACGTTTTGGGTTATGGGTTAGTTTCTACCCATATTCACAAAGTGAATATTTAACCATTGTCAAAAGCTGGATCAATGAATTTGATCCTAACATTCTATATACTGAACAACTCGAAAGAGATGCACTACAATTCTCTCAAACCCGAGGCTCTCGAAGCGGGAGAATCGCCTACCAATTTTCTAAAGATTATATTGGTCGTTATTACATGAACAATATACAAAAAGACTAATTATTGCCTAGATAACCACAAAGGAAAAAATCATGTCAACATACATGGCGAAAGAAATTTTAGATATTCCCAATGTCCTTGAAAAACAACACCAAGACAACACAACCGTTCTTATAGAACTCGCTGAATATCTCAAAAAATCTAAACCTAACCAAATTATCACATTAGGGCGAGGAAGTTCTTATAACGCTTCTGTTTATGGCAAATACCTCTTTGAAACAAAACTAGGAATTCCTGTTTCGGTAGCTGCACCCTCTCTTTCTACCATTTATAAACAACCTCTTCTTGTCGATAATGCTATTTTAATAGTGACGTCACAATCTGGAAAAAGCCCCGATCTCGTTAGTTTTGCCATGATGATGAAAGAACGAGGCACGAAAGTTATCGGGATTATCAATGATGAAAATTCTCCTTTAGCAAAAGAGTGTGATTTTCTATTTGGTATTAAAGCAGGTGAAGAAAAAAGTGTTGCTGCGACCAAAAGCTTTGTAGGAAGTCTTGCGATCTATGCGGCGATTGTAGCGGCTTGGAATGAAGATAATGATTTAGCAGATGCACTGCTCAACCTACCTTTGACTTTAGATCAAGTCGTAAATAGTGAATGGCCAGAACTCATTGAACATTTATCTCATGCAAAAGATCTTTTCGTGATTGGCCGTGGCGTTGGCTTAAGTGCCGCAGTGGAAGCCGCATTAAAATTAAAAGAGACCTGCCAAATTCATGCGGAAGGTATTTCTGCATCTGAAATTTTCCACGGATCTGTATCACTCATTACTCCACAATACCCTATTATCAGCTTTGTAGGTTCTGATGTTTCTAGAGATTCATGCCTTGCAATCAACAAAAAGCTAGAAGGTTATGGTGCAAAAGTATTCTCTCTGGATTATGAAGCCAATGATGGCACCTTAGTCATTCCAAAGGTTCATCCTTTACTTCAGCCTCTTGTCCAGATAACAGCGTATTATAGAATAATTGAACAGTTATCTAGACATCGTGGATTAGATCCTGATGTACCGCCAAATCTTAAAAAAGTTACAGAAACTTTATAAAAGTACCTAGTAGCCCCAATCAATAAATAGAGGTTAATACTGATGTTTCAACATCGTAATGGTATTAACCTTTTTATTATCTACTGAATATATGAATTTTAAATCTTCTTTTAATAAATCAAATCTTATGAACCAAGAAAAGTTAGCCTATGTAGCACCCGTTATATTCGATGGGGAAACACTTCATCGAAACAGAGCGATCTTAGTCGATCACCAACAAATCACAGCGATTGTCGCTAAACACCAAATTCCTACAGATTACAAAATAGTTGAAATTAAAGGCACAATACTTCCAGGATTTCTAGATCTGCAAGTCAATGGTGGCGGAGGGGTTTTATTTAATGATCAACCTAACATCGAGGGCTTAAAAACCATTATTCAAGCCCATCAAAATCTTGGAACATCCGCCATTCTTCCCACATTAATTACAGCTGATGATCAGACGATTTCTAAAGGATTACATGCCGTTCAAAAAGGGATCGAACAAAATTTAAGTGGATTACTCGGAATACATATTGAAGGACCTATGATTAATCCAGAGCGCAAAGGCATTCATAAGCTCAGCAATATCCGAATATTATCAGATACCTTAATTGATGAAATTTGTGCTCATCAAGAATTTACGCGCCTAATCACATTAGCGCCGGAAATGGTATCTCTAAAGCTCATCGAGAAGCTGAGTAATACCGGCGTTATTGTCTTTGCCGGACACACGGAAGCTTCCCCAGAAAGGTTACAAGAAGCTGTCTTAGCAGGACTGCAAGGATTTACGCATCTATATAATGCGATGCCACAAATGGAATCCCGCAATCCTTCAACCACAGGCTTTGCCATTCAATCTAAAGAGACTTTTACGTCTATTATTCACGATACTTTCCATGTAGATCCATTAATGGTCAAACTGGCCTACCAAAGCAAACCTAAAGGCACATTGTTTCTAGTCAGCGATGCCATGAGTTCTATTGGAAGCGATCAAGAACAATTCATTTTAGATGATCAAACCATTTATGTGCAAGAAGGAAAGCTCACCAATGCCACAGGAACTCTTGCAGGCGCGCATGTAGATATGGCAACTTCCGTGCTCAATAGCATCTCATATCTTGATATTTCTGAAAGTGAAGCATTTACAATGGGAACGAGTATTCCTGCAACTGTCATCCACTCTCAACAATATGGGTTTTTAAAACCCGGATTCAAAGCATTCCTGAATCAATATCACAATAATAAGATCCGCCCTATCTGTTACTAATTGGAGATTTATCATATATACTCAAGTCACCTTGAAAACCAATTTTGCGACATGTTTGACGAATCATAGGGAATGGTCATGAATGGCATTATTTTAATCATTACATGCTTAATTGCCGGAAAAATCCTCACAAGATCTATCTCTTGCAAAGCTGAATTTATCTACTCTTTAAATAGAGTTGCAATTATGATTGCTCTGCCGGCACTTATTTTAGATAAGGTCCATTCTCAAGCATTCTCTGCTGAAGCCATCTTCCCTCTCCTTTCCCCTTGGCTCCTATTCCTTCTGACGATTATTCTTGTGTATATCGTGAAAATATTTGTGCCCATGTCCCACATCACAACAGGCACTTTAATTCTATTAGCAGGAACTGCAAATACTTCATTTGTTGGAATCCCACTTATCCAAGCAATGATGGGAACCGAGGAATATTTAGGAATTGCACTTTGGGTCGATCAATCAAATTTCATTTTACTATTTACTTTAGGAGTATTTGTTGCAGATTTTTATAGTGGGTCCAAAACCTCTATTTCAAAAAATTTACGATCCTTAGCGACTTATCCTCCTATTATTGCGCTCATTTTCGCTTTTTTATTGAAGCCTTTTACCTATCCGGCATTTATCAGTTATACCTTAGAAACTCTAGGCTCACTCATTACCCCTTTGACCATGATATCTGTCGGGGCAAGTTTATCTCTTCCTAGAAATAGACGTGTCATCACTTATCTCAGCATTGGACTCAGTATAAAACTCATTATTCTGCCTCTCGCTGTGCTCACTACGCTCTTGTTTATCTATGCATCGCCCAATATTTATATTAACCAAATCGTTCTGATGCAAGCTGGAATGGCTCCGATGGTCGTTGCCGCTATCATTGCCGTAGAAAGAGGATTAGATGGCGAATTAGCTTCGATCATGACGGCGATTGGCATTCCTATCTCATTTATCACCATTCCACTTTTTTATTATTTAGTCATTTAATCAAAACTACATACAAAGTAGATAAAAATGAATCAGATGGATTTCCATGTTCACTTTATGGTGGAATGGATTTGAGAAAGCGAAGTTTGTATGAACGATAGATTGATACTTAATTAGTTCGAATACTTTGCTTCTTTTAGATTTTAGAGCCAAAGTGACTACGGAAGCCTTCTAACACTTTTTGAGCTGTTGGCGGTGGAGTATGTGACATTTCTTGATACGCTTTCTCCAAATTCGTGATAAATGAGTTTGAAGGAGGATTTCCCGAAAAGTCATCTAAGCTTGGCGAAAATTTAATCCCTATGACTTCACACATCACTTTCTCAAGTCCTTGTGGTCTGGCTTCTACTTCTTCAAATAATAATTGCTCTTCAGCCGTTCTACCACATGGAAAATACCAATATCCAAAATCATCTAATTTTCTGCGTCTATCTCCCGCCAAGCAAAAGTGAGATAATTCATGAAGTAGACTACGAGGATAATTATCTCTAAAATAAAGAATCGCTTTTTGCCCTTCTTTAGCAGATTCATAAAAAGGTTCTTCAGCACCTCCTTGAATCGTTAAATCAGGCAATATTCCGGATAAAACATCAATTAAAAGCGCACTCAATTCATCATCTGTTAAAACTTGATTCATTACTACAATATCCTAATAACGTCTTTATTTAGAGAACGATAATTGTCGCATAATTTTCAAGAAAATATTTAAAAGAAGATTTATCTCGCTAAATTTCTCAACTTCTCTTGATTAATATCCTATTTAGCCCGATAGTTATTTTTCCCTCATATTAATATCACGGCAACCCAAAGAACTTCCCCAACATGTCTACCACTTTTACCCCTACGCTCAATAACCGATCTTCCCTTATCAAAATGTCTATCGCCATGATCCTTTTTGGCTCAGTAGGCTTTTTCTCTGAAAGAAGCGGTGTTCCGGCATTGGAACTCGTGTTTATCCGCTGTCTCTGCGCTACGTTATTTTTAGGATTTTTTTGGTGGAAATCAGGACAACTTCGAACAGAACATTGGGTAAAATCAGAAGTCATTCGGATTTTAATCTGTGGTGTTTTCCTCATTCTAAACTGGGTCTATTTCTTTAAAGCCATTGAAGAATCTGGCGTAACAGTTGCTATTTCCATCTATCACTTAGCACCTGTGATTGTTATGGTTTTGGGGGCTTTTATTTACAAAGAACGATTAACTCTGATTCCAATTTTAGCAATTATTGCCTGCTTTTTAGGAACGCTTGCTATTTCCGAAATTAATAAAAGTGCCTCCTTTTCTGAGTTTTTCTCTAAAGGATTAATCTTCGGATTACTCTCGGCACTATTTTATGCACTATTAACGCTACTCGGAAAAGGTTTTAAATATGCAAGCTCTTATGCGATCACAACCATTCAAGTTGCTTTTGGCGTAGCACTACTCTTCCCTTTTGTCGATCTCTCTCTTTTTGAAGGATTAACTCCCAAAAATTGGACATTCATTCTGATTACCGGCTTTGTTCATACAGGCATTGTCTTCTATCTCTTCTTTGATTCTATTCGCCATCTAAGTACACAAGTCATTGCCATTCTTGTATTTTTAGATCCTTTAGTTGCGATCATTATGGATATTTTCATTACAGGATTTATTCCATCTTTTGAACAATGGTTAGGCATCATCTTAATCTTCGGTGGTATGGCATTAACTCTAAGACCTAAAAGAAAAATTGCTTAAAAACCATGTGTAAAAATATTACATCAATCAGTATTGATCATGATATGATCGCAATCATTTACAATATTCTTTTAATGTTCATTCGTGAGCGACAAAAACCCATAAATCCATGACTATAAAAGTCATTATGATTCACTTTTAAAGACCTTTAAATAACATATGATTCATTCTCGTCGTGGAATTTTATTCCCGTTAATCTGCCTATTTACGGCGATGATTTCCATTCAAGGTGGCGCAACACTTGCCAAACAGCTCTTCCCTATTGTCGGCGTAGAAGCGGTAACGGCTTATCGCTTAGGTTTTAGTGCCATTATTCTGTTATTCGTCTTTAAACCTTGGAAGCGAAAACTACAAGTCGGATATCGCCGATATTTAGTGTTTTACGGCATCTCTTTGGGTACGATGAATTTTCTCTTCTATCAGTCAATTAAGACGATTCCTTTAGGAATTGCCGTGGGATTAGAGTTTACGGGGCCACTTGCGGTTGCGCTCTTTGCTTCTCGAAGAAAAATCGATTTTTTATGGATCTTTTTAGTGATTATTGGCATGTTGGCATTGATCCCATTTACCGGCGAAAATAATATGGATCTTACCGGCACACTATTCGCATTAGGTGCAGGTGTTTGTTGGGCGCTCTATATCATATTTGGACAAAAAGCCGGTCATTATTACGGCACAGCAACCGTGGCCATTGGTTCCGCTGTCGCAGCCATTGTTTACGTCCCTATCGGAGTTGCTTCCGGTGGGATTGGTATTTTCGCACCGGAATATCTCCCAATCGCCTTAACCGTTGCAGTATTAACATCTGCGATGCCTTATGCTTTAGAGATGATGGCACTCACACGAATGCCCGCAAAAACTTTTGGTACTTTAACGAGCCTTGAGCCTGCAATTGGTGCAATATTTGGGTTTATTATCTTAAGCGAAGTTTTAACACTTCTACAAATTGCCGGCATTTTTGCCATTATTGTTGCCTCGCTTGGTGCCTCCCTCTCTTCACAGAAAAAAATTGAAACTGTTAAAAAGGCCGATTAACAATGAATAGAAATGCACAAGATAGATCAGCTCAACTAGAAAATCATTCCAATAAAAAAGGGTCAAATATTCTCATAAAGCTCCTTATAGGTATCATTTCAATCTTTCTACTCCTTTTTATTATGAATTATTTGGTAAAAAAAGAGGTTTATTCTCTTCTAGAAAACCAGCAAATTCCCCCCCAAATAAAATCTTCCGAACAGAATTCTAATCCCTAGATTCATAAGGTTTATTTACAATAAGCCCCAAATTTAAAAAATCATAATATAATTAAATTTTACCTAACTTTTTGATATTTATATCATAAAAAAGTTGACAAATTTCTGTGGCAATATGACAATATAATTCTTATTAACTACCCGAACTTATATATGTGTGCTTGTAACCCACAGCAGTACAATTCTTCATCCTTTTTTATCGCTCTTTTTTGCATCCTCTGCTATCGGCGTCCTCACGTGTAGCTCGGTAAGCTCATCTATTGCTTATCTATATGAATTTAACTTCTAATTCTAAATTCATATTTCAAAACATCTCAAAAAAATTCAAAAAATTTCAATCTAAGTCAGTAATTTAGATCCCTTCTTGGCATCTTCAAATTACTACTTGTCAAAAACTAGTTAAAAAACGGATATATTATGAATAAAGCGTGGATATATGTTGCGCTAACCTCAATTTTTGAGCTTTTCTGGCTCTTTGGATTTAACGTTGCAAGCGCATGGTGGCATTGGGTTATTATTGGCTCTTTTGTTCTTCTAGATCTTAATTTTCTTGCTAAAGCCTGTGAGGGATTACCTACCGGCACGGTATATGCAATTTTCGCAGCAAGCGGTACAGTGGGCGCTGCTTTAATGGATTATTTTATTTTTGATGAATCCATTTCAATGCAAATGCTCTTCTTTATGGGAGTTATTCTCGTTGGCGTGATTGGTTTAAACCTATCGGATGTTAATACTAAACATAACAATGAGGAGAAAGCATAATGAGCGCACCTATTGTTATTGGTTGGATCTTTGTCGGATTAGCTGCACTTGCAGAGCTCGTAGGCGTATTTGGTCTTAGCTTATATAGTCAGAATCGTAATTTTATCAATAGAATCTTGTACTATGGAGGCATCTTCCTAGCATTCGCATTACTCTATTTTTCCTTTAGATATTTACCATTAAGCATTGCTTATACAGTATTTACAGGAGCAGGAACTGCCGGAGCGATTATCTTAAATATTGTTTTCTTTAAAGAATCAAAAAATATTAAACGACTTATCAGCTTAACAGCAATTATTATTGGTGTTGTTGGCCTACAGTATGTTTCTTCAATGAATTAAGATTCAAATAGATTGTAGCTATTTCTGAATAAACAAGATTAAAGATTAATAACTATCATCATCGATGATTTGTTATTAATCTTTTTTTATGAGCTCTTCTCCTCTTTTTTAAGAAAACTCAATTGTGAAATAGAGGCCGATTTACCGCTAGCTAAGATGTTTAAACTTTTATGAAGATCAAGTACCAACAGATCAATTCTTTTTAAAATTTCAAACCGAACAGCTATATAAAACAGATATCTCTATAGAGCTTGAATGGATTCAAAAATAAATAATCCTAACTGATAAGCAATAAATAGCATCATACATCCAATCAGTGCATTCAATATTTGCCAAGTTCGAGGCTTTCTAAAAAGTGGTGCTAATTTTGTTGCGCCAAATGCTAAGCTATAAAACCATATTGCCGAAGAAGTTAAAACACCCATGAGAAAATAGAGTTTATGAGCAGATTCTAAAGTCCCGGCAATTCCTCCAATAATCACAACCGTATCCAAATAAACATGTGGATTTAACAATGTAATCGCTAAGGCTCCTAAAATAGCTGTTTTTACAGCAGTAGGCGTATTATTACCTTGTGTTAATTCTAAATGTTGAGGGGAAATAATACTGCGAAAAGACTGCCATGCAAACCATAAGATATAGAGCATACCAAAAGTTGCTAAGGATAGTTGTACAAATATATTTTTAGCAACAAATGTACCTACTCCTAATATCCCTAAGGACATTAAAATAAAGTCACATAAAAAACAGACGGTTGCGACCACAAAGACACATTGCCCTTGAATACCTTGCTTTAAAACATAAGCATTCTGCGCACCAATTGCGATAATTAATCCCGCAGACAATAAAATACCCTCTAAATAAACCGCTAGCATGTCATCTCCCAGTTAGATTCTCAACAATGTAAATATCGCATTGCGTAGAATACTACTAAATAAAAGATTCATGAAGGTTTAAATGAGGGTAAATAATAGTATTTCTTAAACCATTTGAAATATCTTAAAATATTTTCAAACACCTTAAAAGTATTAACGTTTATGACTTACGATATAACCTTGGTCAATCGCTCTTGCTAGATCATTCACTGCATTTCTTAGAGCCTGATCTACCACATAATCATCTATCTGATCTGCACTTGGGGCATTTTTATCTGCACTATTCATGCGATACTTCCCTTCTGCGGTATAGATCACATTTTTTGCCGCATCTTTAATGACGAGCTCAATCGTTGCGGATGTTGTGATAGATTTTGCTTCTCCAAATACTTGAGCTACATGAGTATCTCCTAAAACTTTATCATTCAGAGATACCAAAGAAGCCTCTAATACTAACGGTTCAGCATAGTTGGTTTTAATAATATTTAGTTGATTATTCTTCAGATCTAATTTTTCTGGAGTAATCATAAAACGCCCAGTTCTATTTAAATACTCTTGCAATACCATATTACTATTTTGCGTTAACGATACAGTAGGACCACTTCCTTCCCTTACTTCCAATACACCATTTTCTGTTTTAACGTTTAATAATACCGGCACGGCTGTTACAAATTCTACTTTAGTGATGAGAAGTTTAGGACCATCATACGTCGCTTGCATTGCATCCACAGGCGGAAAATGAATTGGCTTTGTTGAATCTAAAGAGCAACCTACAAGCCCTAATGTTAATAAAGCAGGTAATAAAAGTAATTTCTTCATCATAATCCTTAATGCATTTTAAATTAATTTAAAAGATGATTTATAAAAACATATTAATTAATACACTAAAAATACACTAATTTTTAATATTAATCTATAAACAAAAGAGTATTTACTGTTTTATATAATAAAACAACAAATACTCTTTCTTATTTTCTTAACTATTTGAAGAAATTACAAAATTTCCAACTTTATTAGATTTCTCTAGCAAGTTTCTCAGCAACACCTACATAAGTTGCCGGTGTTAATGCTTTCAACTGCGCTTTAACTGCATCATCTAATTCAAGCGTATCAATGAATTGACGCATTTCATCAATGTTAATACGTTTTCCACGTGTGAACTCTTTGAGTTTCTCGTAAGGATTTGCAATACCATCACGGCGCATGACCATTTGTACTGCTTCGCCTAATACTTCCACGTTTGCATCTAAATCTTTAAGTAAAGTTTCAGCGCTCACTTCAAGCTTGCTGTGACCTTTTAAAAGGCTGCTGAAACCAATCAATGTGTACCCAAATGCTGAACCTACGCTACGAAGAACTGTTGAGTCACTTAAGTCACGTTGCATTCTTGAAACTGGAAGTTTCTCTGCAAAATGCGTGAAAAGTGCATTGGCAATACCGAAGTTTCCTTCGCCATTTTCAAAGTCGATTGGGTTTACTTTATGTGGCATTGTTGAAGAACCTACTTCGCCAGCAATCGTACGTTGTTTGAAGAAGTTATGGCTGATGTAGTTCCAAACGTCACGTGACCAGTCAATTAAGATTGTGTTTACACGTGTCATTGTATGAGAGAACTCTGCAATGTAATCGTGACATTCAATTTGCGTTGAATATGGAGTGAATGTTAAACCTAAATCATTTTCAATAAAGTCTTTCGCAAACGCTTCCCAATCAAAATTCGGATATACCACTGAATGCGCATTGTAGTTACCTACTGCACCATTGATTTTTCCTAAGTATTCTGTGTTTTGAAGCTGCTTTACTTGACGCTCTAAACGGTAGATCACGTTTGCAACTTCTTTACCAAGCGTTGTTGGTGTTGCAGGCTGACCATGTGTTCTTGAAAGCATTGGGATTGCCGCAAATTCATGCGCCATATCACGCATTGAAGCAATTACCGCTGTAAGCTCAGGAAGCACAACATCATTGATGGTGTTTTTGAACATTAAACCGTATGAAAGGTTATTAATGTCTTCTGAAGTACAAGTAAAGTGCGTGAACTCTGAAGATGCTGCTAATTCAGGATGATCTTGAACTTTGTTTTTAATCCAATATTCAACCGCTTTCACATCATGGTTTGTCGATTTTTCAATGTCTTTTACAGCCATTGCATCTTCTGGTGAGAAGTTTTCATAGAGTGAAATTAAAAATGCTTTTGCATCTTCACCAAATGATGGAATCTCTGTGAAATGTGGCTCTGAAGCAAGCTTAATTAACCACTTAATCTCTACCATTACACGATATCGAATTAAACCATACTCACTAACTTCTGTTGTTAATGGTTTTACACGGCTCGCATAGCGGCCATCTAAAGGAGAAATGGATAATACGGAATGAACACTCATAATATTTCCTTTACTAAGAACGAATACGGGTTGAAGCCATTGCTGCACTCACGAGCAGTAACCAACCCACAATAAAAAAGAGACCACCGATAGGCGTAATTAGCCCTAAATTTCTCACAGAAACGAGCGCAATAGTATACAGGCTACCGGAAAAGAGAATGGTTCCAATTAAAAAAGCAAAACCTGCTAAAAGCAGGAGTTTTCTAGAATTCAATAACAGCAATAAGATGCCAATAAGGATTAACGCAAATGCGTGAAACATCTGATATTGCACGCCGGTATTCCAAATCGCTACGCCACGTTCTGTAAGGCTTTCACTCAAAGCATGTGCGCCAAAAGCGCCAAATAATACAGACAATCCCGCAAGGGTTGCGCCTATTACGATAAAAAATCGGCTCAGTTCCATATTATTTCCACGCTCTTGCAAGAAGATGATCAATCGCTGACACATCAGGACGTGCAATTACGGCATAATCTTCAAAGACAACAATCGGTCTTTCAAGAACGATCGGGTTTTTCACCACAAATTCGATTTTTTCATCTTCAGACCAGGTAAACCACTCAAGTGCAATCTCTTGAAATGGCGCTTCTTTACTTCTCACAACGCCATCAATGCCAAGCCCAAGTTGGCCCAAAATCGTTTTAATCATGAGCGGTGTCAGTGGCGCTTCAAGGTAGTTAATCACATCATAGGTGATGCCCTTTTCATCTAAATACGTTCTTGCTGCACGCGCTTTTGAACAATCACCATTATAATAAATTTGCCACATAACTATTTTACCTTTATCTGTTACCTTAATCCGATGAAATCCCCATCTTCAAAAGGCTTGTTCAGCTATCCTTTTGTTTTTATGGATAGTTTTTAATAGTGCGATAATCCCACTGCTTCACAGGATGAATTTTGCGTATAGAGTACCATTTTTCAATGCTTTTAGATACCCAGAAAAATACTCTTTCCGCGATAATTATTCACTTTTAAAATAACTATAATGAATCATCAATTGTGGGAATCACGTTATAAAGCCACGCTTTCCCTTCAGAAATTTTCACCCGTATTTTTTCACAAAGCGCACGATTAGAATAGGTTAATCCTCGCCCTAAAGGTAGATGAAAATCGTCTAATTCCCATTTTACGCCGTGAAGGGTTAAGCCTTTGAGTTCTGTGAGCGCAATCACGCTCACTAAACTATTTTCCATCACCGGAATTTCATAGGAAATGCCGGCATTTAAATAGGTTAAAGTCTGCTCCCCATTGGTATGGGTAAATGCAACTCCCGCATATTGGCAAGGCAGAAATAGAAGCGCCGCTTGATGATCTAATCGCCCGCCGATGCCGCCCAAAAGCAGAATTTCGGTAGCACCTTTCTCAAGTGCATACGAGATGGCAAGCTCCGTATCAATCTCATCTTTATCTACAGGATAAGGAATTTTTTCTCCAAACAGCGACGATTCCACCGTTAAATTTTGGCTAGAATCAAAATCTCCCATCCAAAAATGCACGCCATTTTCAAAATGATGCGCTTTATCAATGCCTTTATCCACGGCAATGAGAAGGCTATCTTCAAACCAATCGCCGTAAGTTTCTTTCAGTAATGGAAAATTCACAAATCCCGGCAATAGGAAAATCGCCCGCTTAAAACTTCCTGTTTCAGCCGGCGTTATCGTAGATTCTGATATTGATACTTTTTCTGATTGTGTCACTAAATTCCTTTTCCTATCTCACTTCCAACTAATGTGCGCTTATAGATCAACCTGAAGATTCATTCTGAGTTTGCCGGCATTTCTCTATCGCTAAATCTATGCGCAAACAATTCAATGATGAATATTTGAATATTGATGAATAAATACAGGTTCATAAACATAGGCTGATTCAAAGCCGGTTCGAATGCTTGCATTCTTCTCAATATCTCGTGCCGGCAATACAGATTCTCTAAATACATCTTATTAAGATTTTAAACCAATATTTTTCAATATTGTTTCGATAGTTTTTTAACCGATATTTCAATCTCAGCGATATCCCTCCCTAACTACGGCATAAATCCAAAGAGTACCGAGCAACCTTTCGCTACTTATAGTAAAACATCTCTAGACAACTTATCTCTTACTCTTTCGGCAGATTTTCAAGGACTCTTTTTGCCGGAATATCAGAAATCACTTCTGCTCGTTTCGGCGTGAAAATCAGCGTTGTAAGCTCCGCATTTAACGGTACCCATTCCAACGTTTTAATACGCATTAAGGCAATGACTGATACATGCACGGCATTTGCTAAATGCATGACCGCTGTTTCCACGGAAATAATGAGATCGCTCTCTTTAAGCATTGCCGGCAATTGGAAGAAGTTATCGAGCGCACTAAACGGCTTTGTATTTTGAAGATGATGCGTTGCAATCAATGCTTCAATCTCTGGGAAAATTTCCGGAATACCATTAATAATAAAAAAGGAATTTTGCCATTTGGGATCCGCTTGCATGAGTTCGATCAGCTCTCGCACTTGATCCAGCTTCCATGATCTTCTTGGATTTTTGGCAATATGATTGATGAAAATCACCGGCTGATCCGGTTTCACGCCCCATTTTGCTAATTGCGCTTTGGCATTCTCTTCCCACTTTTTTGGAATATTCACAAAAGGATAATGATCTTCTTTAAACATCATTACCCCGGCAATTTGTGAGAACCAATAACCATAATCATCACTAATATGGCGCTCTTTTCCTTGATGCGGTTTAACGATATCAATCACAGCATCGAGCTTTTTAAGATCGCGTTTTTGCGCTAGTTGATACCATTTGTAACGAATATCCATTCCCATGGCAAAGCCGTTTTCACCGGCAATTTCACGCGCTAATCCGGCACCATTTAAAGAGGCGAGCGTTTCAATGGAAATCACAATCGGATAGGCTTCTAATCTCGCTTCTAAAATACTCGCTTCTCGTAATGCCGGCGAGTAGTTTTCTGAATAGACTTTATTGAAAAAATCACAGGTTTCCACCCAATCATAAAGGGAATATTTCTTTAAGAAAGGCCACTTTTTCGGATCGTTTGTACAACGCACTTCTTCAATAAAGAGATCCATTTTCAGATGTGGATATGCTTCTTTAAACGCTTTGAAAGCATTTTGCAAATAGGTAAAATCGCCGATAGCAAGGTGGGCGATAAAGAGGATTTTTTTCGATTGATCGAGCAGATCTGCCGGCACTTTTCCTAAGCTTAAACTTCTCGACATTAAAATATGCGGCTCGCCCTCTTCAAGGAAAATCTCGCCTTCTGTTTTAAAGCCGAAATTCTCATACAGACCTTTTGCCGCAATTTGTGCATTCAGTACAACTCGCTGACTCAAAGCAAGCACCGAACATTTCTTTAAGGCTTCTTTCATAAGAAGCTTGCCGAGCTTTTTCCCACGGTATGATTTTAAAATGGAAACGCGCCCAATTTGATATTCGCCGGCATCATTGAGGAAAAAGCGTAATGTTCCAACAGGAAGTGGCTTTTTATCTGAAATAGAATTCTCGGCATTTTCAAAATTTTCATCATAAATGACTAATTGCCAAGCTTTCACATCCATCTCATCATGATCAATATCCGCAGGATAACCTTGCTCTTTGGTAAAAACCTCTTCACGAACCCAAAGTGCATCTTGGAAAATGAGGGATTTATCCCCTTGAACCCAGCTTAATTTCATATTGATCACCCCTTCAAAATAATCGTTTAATGCTACCAAAAATGGATACTTTTTGCAGTTAAAATACGGCTCTTCCGGAAAATCTGTATAATTGAGCCGATGAATAGAAATGTTCACTATTATTTTTGGATTTACCCCCAAAATTGCCGGCATTTTTCGATGCCACAATTTTGCAATTATTTCACTATCGACTGTTATAAGAGGCTAAAAATATGAGTTTCGCCAAAGTTCCAGCTGCTAACGATTTAGCAACCCTTACTGAAGATTTTAACTGCATCATCGAGATTCCTGCGGAATCTGATCCTGTAAAATATGAAGTAGATCACGATACAGATCTTATCTGGGTAGATCGCTTTGTAGGCACAAACATGCGTTACCCTGCAAACTACGGTTTTATCCCAAATACACTTTGCGATGATGGTGATCCACTTGATGTTTTAGTCATCACGCCATTCCCACTCATCCACGGTGCAGTCGTTCGTTGTCGTCCATTAGGCGTTCTCAACATGACTGATGAATCTGGTGGCGATGCGAAATTAATCGCGGTTCCAATCAGCAAACTTTGCCCAATGTATGATGCGATCCAAGATCTTAAAGATCTTCCACAGCTTCTTGTTGACCAAATTGAGTTCTTCTTCCAAAACTACAAAGGTTTAGAAAAAGGCAAATGGGTTAAATTAGATGGTTACGGCGATAAAGCAGCAGCTGAACAAGAGATCATCAACTCACTTGAACTCTTCAATCGTAAACATATCTAATTCCTAATAACTTCTAGTCTTAAGATTGAAGATTAAGGATTCATATTAGGTAAAAAGACAAAAGTCCTTTCAAATTTGAAAGGACTTTTTTGTATAGCTCTATTTTTATATAGCTCTACCAATAAACTTCATTCATATAGAAATCATTCAACAATCAATTAGTCATCTTGAAGATCTTAAAATTTAATGACTTAAAAAATTTAAAGAGTATCTCACTTAATCTACTGTTTCTGCCGATTGTTCTAAAATAATATCCTGCGCGGTCGCAATAGAATCTAAAAATTCTGCAAATGTAATATCAATCGCTAAACCTTCTTTAAATTCACGATCATATCTATCTGCAGATGGACGTTCTTCTTTGATATCATCAAAACGAATGATATGAAACCCATTTAATCCCGGGTTCACTTTCGGGCTCATTTCTCCAACCTCTAGTTGCTTTACCGCAAGTGTAAAGGGATGGTTTGGAGAGAGTTGCACCCACGCACCTTGCGCAACTTTTCCTCCGTGACCTTTCGTTGAGATATCCAATGTGTGCTGTTCTGCGGCAACTTCAAAAGAGATCTCTTGATTTAAGATTTGCGCTAAGATCTCTTCTGCTAACGCTTCATCTTCCACATAAATGTGCGCGAGCTTATAATAATGATGATCTTGTTCTGCCAACCATTTTTGATAAATCTCTTCTAACTCAGCATCTGTAAATTGCAAATGATCTTCATAATCTCTTTTATAGAGCTCTGATAAATAGCGTTGATGATGGAATTTCATCTGATTAATGAATATCTCATTTTGATCTAAACCTTGCTCTTTAGCAATTTCAACCAATTTAGCTACTTTCAAATATTCAAGCGTGAGATATTTTAATTCCGCTTCTTCAAGCTCCTTTTCATCCCCATACAGTTTTCGCTCACTTAAAACTTCTTTCATGACAACTAAAAGTGGTAACGATACTTCTTGATCCAGATTGTCATCAAGCTTTGCTAAATCCGCTAATATCTCTTGATTTATCTGCACTTCTCTTGCTAGCTCAAGATCTGCCATTAATTGATACTGCTCCCTCGCCTCTTCTGAATCTCCTAATCCTTTTTCTATTGCGAGCTCTGCCAATTTTTGCTGGCCAAAATAGCTATATAATAAAAACATCAAATCTTGTGTTTGAATCTCTGACAGATCGGTTTCTCGTTTAAAATAATCATCTACAAATGGACTAAAGTCTGATTCTAAAATCTTTTGGTCCTTCACAGTCGCAATCACACTCTCTGCTTCTGGCGTAGCGCCTTTATCTGCGAATGAAAAGGTTGAAAGACTCATACTCACTAAAAAAGCACATATTGATATTTTTAATCGCAATTTCATCTCTTATTATCCATTTTAAGTAATACAAAACACTATCGAAATATAACATATAAATTAAAATATTATTAATGCATTAATAATAGAAATATGAAAATATAAAAATTAATTTAATTCAATAATTCAATAATTCAATAATTCAATAATTCAATAATTCAATAATTCAAGTTTATTAAATCATCTACCCGTTATTCTGTATTCGGCGCTTTTTGTATAAAACTTTTTTGAAACAACAAGAAAGCAATTCCTAAGATGTCACATCGGGAAAAATCACTTAAAGAAGTTTACGAGTTTCATACCTACAACCATTGCTATCACGAAAACCACCCCTTCCCATAACCCCCTTGCTAATAAGAGTAAGGCTGGTGCTGGGCAGATTCCAACTAATCCCCAACCTGCGCCAAAAATTAATCCACCTAATATTAAATCTCGATTAATTTTGCTATTTTTAGGAAAACTTAATTCTGTTCCCAGCATTGTCTTTTTTCTATGACGCGCAATCAACACACCGATAAAAGAGACGGATAAAGCACCTACCATCACCCATAAAAGTGCAGGATTCCAATCCCCAAAAGGATCTAAAAATCCCTGCACAATGGCAGGATTCGCCATCCCTGAATAGAGTAAACCGATACCGAATAAAAGACCGGCAATAAACGGAGTGATCATTCTCATCTTATGCTCCTACATTCATTAAATGTCTGAGAACAAAGACAGAAGCACCACCTGCCAACATAAAAATCACAGTGATGATCAACGATCCCGGTGCGAACCTCGCAATACCGCAGATACTATGCCCGCTTGTACAGCCTGATCCTAATGCCGAACCTACACCTACGAGCAATCCGGCCGCAATAAGAAGTGTTGGAGAATGAGTCACCTCAACGGCAGAAAGTTCTCCGGAGATAAGATAGTAAATCCAAGGCGATAGCAATAAACCTGCCATAAAAAGTAAACGCCAATCTGTAAATCCTGATCGTGTTAATAAATTACTGACAATGCCACTTACACCCATAATTCTACCGATACCGAGCAAAAAAATAACCGATGCAAGTCCAATTAATGCTCCCCCAAGCAGGGCGGGTAGCGAAAACCAATTCATAATGATGCTTTCTCCAAAGGACAAAATATTTGATAAATACATTTTAGAAGCAATAACACATCAGGATCATCCACACTATAGTAAATCCACTTCCCTTCTCGTCGTGTCTTTACTAAATTATCTTCACGGAGAACGCCTAATTGCTGAGATAAAGTCGGTTGTTGAATCCCAGTAATTTCCTCAAGCATCGAAACCGAATACTCTCCTTGGCTTAAGTGACAAAGTAGTAATAATCGATCCGCATTACCAAAACGTTTCAAGAAATTGGTTGCCTCAACCGCTCCTGATTTCATCTCTTCAACATTTAACTTCATCTTCAGATCCTTCTGCTCTAAATGCTACCCACATCCTGCGGGTAGAAAATTATTCTATATAATTACAATATATTTAAAAGTATTTTGTCTTTAATTTGCGCAATCCATCAAAGCATTTGATGCTAGATACGAAAAAAGTCTATTCATTGAGAATGAATAATCCATAAAAATCATATCTTAGCTATTCACTCTCATAAACGGGACTTATTGAAATAACACTAAATATTGACCATATCCAGCCTCTTCCAAATCGTCTTTCGCAATAAATTTTAATGCTGCCGAATTAATACAGTAACGCAATCCTCCAAGCTCTTGAGGACCATCCTCAAACACATGCCCCAAATGAGAGTTTGCGGTTTGACTTCGGACTTCTGTGCGGTGATAACCATATGAATCATCATCATGTTCTGAAATTTCAGACTCTACCAAAGGTTTAGAAAATGCCGGCCAACCGCAACCTGCATCAAATTTATCAAGCGATGAAAATAGTGCCTCTCCTGATACGATATCGACATAAATTCCTGGAGCAAAATGCTGATCAAATTCGTTTTTAAAAGGAGGTTCTGTTCCATTTTCTTGCGTTACATAATATTGCATCTCTGTTAAACGCTGTTTTAAATCATCTTGCTTGCTCATATTCTTTTTCTTATCTCTTATCAAAATTTAATCGTAGAATCACCTTTATGAATATCCATTCTACCGAAATCTTACCGTAATCATCATATTTCTAATGAATGATTGATGATTCTTTAGAGTTCATCCATATACTCATCTTCAAAACACTCATATTAATGCAGTCTGTAAAATACCAACAAACCCGCATTATGATAATCTCAACATTAAAGTATTTACAGTTAATGATTAATATAATTATATTATTACAATAATTCAATTGTTTCTGCAAACATAAACTATGCACTCACTATAAAACAGAATTACTTTACAATATTGTAAAGTAATATAAACATTGAGTTTTCCTATCTAACGCACCGTGATAAAATAGAGGTTTACTCATTCTCAGGAATTATTTCTCAATGTTAATTATCGATGTAAGAACCCCCGAAGAATTTGCTTCAGGTCATTTAAAAAATGCCATTCAAATTGAATATCAAAATATCTTGCAAGAAATTTTCAAATATATTGAATCAAAAGATGACGAAATCGGTCTATATTGTGCTGCTGGTGCAAGATCTGGTTTTGCTGCTTATGTATTAGAACAAAATGGATTTACGAAAGCCGTAAACCTTGGTGGATATCACGATATTTTATATCAACATCCTGAATTAGCAGATCAGTAATATTTCAAATATATACGTTTCAGCTTCAAGCCGTTCTAGCACTTTACAAATAGCGACAATTTACTATGAGTATTTTTATTACGATCTTCGTCATTATTTTATTAATTGCGCTTTCCAGTACGATTAATAAAATTCTTCCCTTTAAAATGCCCTTGCCTTTTATTCAGATTATTTTAGGGGCGATCGTTTCATGGCCACATAATGGATTCCATGTGACGTTTGATCCAGAGCTCTTCATGCTCCTATTTATTCCGCCTCTTCTCTTTGAAGATGGTCGAAAAATGCCGCTACAAGACTTTTTTCATTCTGGAAGAGAAATCGCAAGCTTGGCATTAGTATTGGTATTTGTCACGGTTATTGGGCTTGGATATGTCATCTATTTCTTTATGCCAGAAATGCCGCTTGCCGTCGCTTTTGCCTTAGCAGCCGTTCTTTCTCCCACAGATGCTGTTGCGCTCTCTAGCATCGTCGGTAAAGGCCGATTATCTCATCGGATTATGCAGGTTCTAGAAGGCGAGGCGCTCATGAATGACGCTTCGGCATTAGTATCGCTTAAATTCGCAATCGCAATTGCTCTCGGTGTTACGGCACTTTCTACCGCTAATGATTATGTGATTTTAAGCGTCACCTTCTTAAAAATGGCGGTTGGTGGCATTATTATTGGTATTGCATTTGCATGGCTCTACATCAAATTCATTCTTGTCATTAGTAAAATACAAGGGGATGAAGTAGGCTCTCAAATGATCCTATTTTTACTACTTCCCTTCGGTGCTTATGCCATCGCTGAATTATTAGATTTCTCAGGTATTTTATCAGCGGTCGTTGCCGGAATGACAGTCAGTTATTCTAAATTCTTCCAAACAACGCCTGTACAAATGCGACTTCGCGCCAATAGCACTTGGGGTTTATTAGAGTATCTCTTAAATGGTGCTGTCTTCTTAATGCTTGGTTTACAAATTCCAGCCATATTTAAAGAGACATATTCAGATACGCTCATTGACCCCTCCACAACTTTCACAACTCTGTTAGGCGATATTGTTCTTATCTACCTCGCACTCATGTTGCTCCGTTTCCTCTGGATACTATTTCTGCGCGGCATTAGTCCTTTCACGGCATTTAAAAAACCGATGATGTTTTCTAATCTCACGTTAAAAGAAGTTGTGATTATGACCTTCTCCGGCGTTCGTGGAACTGTGACATTATCCGCAGCCCTCTCCATTCCTTTACTACTTTCTAGCAATCCTGATATTCCATTCCCTGCTCGCTACCAAGTCATCTTTTTAGCTGCCGGCATTATTATTCTTTCCCTCTTAAGTGCGGCAATCATTTTACCGCTATTACTTCGTAAAAAAGAGACTCAAGAAGCACCGATTGCGATAGAATCCAATAGTGAAGAGAGTGATATTCGGGAGGAAATTGCAACCGCTGCCATTGACGCAATTCATTCTACTGCTGCAAATTTACAAGAAGAGAAGAAAGATAATGAAGAGGAGCAACGATTCATTACTCAAATCATGAACCTTGTGATTGGTGAAATTGAACAGGTGAATAATATGGTTCAAGATACAAAAGAGAATGAAGCCATTGAAGTTCATATTCGTTTAGCAGCTGTTCGTGCCGAAAGACGCAAACTCTATGAACTCAACTCTCAGCATCGCTTAAGTCCGGAGCTCTATTCTAAATTACTCTATGAACTCGATCTTTCAGAAACATTGATTTTAGGCCGATCTCCGATCCACCCTAATCACTAGTTACTCACTAATAAGATCTTATTCCTTTTGATATCGTCAGATCAATCGTGAAATAGTTGAATAATGAAATTCATTAAAAAAGCACATTAAAAAAGTATCTATATTGTCGTATAGATACTTTTATGTTTTTTAAGATCTCATTGTTAAATGTTATTTTTGAAGTACTGCTTTTTAGTGCTTGAGATAGCAATCAGGATCTCAAATACTAAAAAAGATTAGGGTCTGTTGAACATTCATAATTTCAACCAAATATAAGCACAGGCTAAAGCAACATTACTGATATAGCTATTTTTCAACTTATCATATCGTGTTGCTAAACCTCTGAAATGCTTTAAAGTTGCAAAC